>CAZGBU010000007.1:0-23027 GCA_964523945.1 uncultured Oscillospiraceae bacterium | reverse complement strand
GTTCTGCTTTGCGCACTGGTCGGCCAGTTTGCAGAATCTGTCTCGTCCGATGTGGTTGCGATCGCCGGCGTACTGGCAATTACCGCCGCGTGCGCCGGCAGTCTGAATGCTCTGATCTCACTCGGGCGTGACACACTGGATCAGGTGCAGGTGTTTTCAAACGTCCTGCTGCCGACCATGGCGGCTGCTACCGTAGCAACCGGCGCGACATCCTCATCTGCGGCCATCTATGCGGCGACGGTGCTGTTTTCCAATCTCCTAATCAATCTGATTACCGTGCTGTTTCTGCCGCTCGTGTATGCGTATCTTGCGATCAGTGCGGCCGAGGCCGCTGTTGGCAACAGCACGCTCAAGCGGATGGCGGATTTCATTCGATGGATCATCACCAACAGCCTGAAATGGCTGCTGCTGATTTTTATCGCATATATCACCATTTCGGGCGTGATTTCCGGCTCTGCTGACTCGGCAAAGGTCCGGGCGGCCAAGCTCACGCTTTCCGGTGCGGTGCCGGTCGTCGGTTCGATCATCGCAGATGCATCGGAAACGGTGCTGGTCAGCGCGTCACTGCTGCGCACGTCCGTGGGCGTGTTTGGTATGCTGGCAATCCTGGGAATCTGTGCGTATCCGTTTCTGCGGCTTGGGGTGCAGTACCTGATTTTTAAGATTGCTGCAGCCCTTTCCGCAGCCATCGGGGAAAAGCGCTTGGTTGGCATGATTGACGCCGTGTCCACAGCGATGGGGTTCCTGCTCGCCATGACCGGCACGGAGGCGCTGCTGCTTCTGATTTCCTGTGTATGCTCCATGAAAGCGGTGAGCGTATGAGCGATTCGATTCGGACATATCTTTTGAGCATTGTGGCCGTATCGCTCCTCACTGCGATTCTGCTTGCTGTTGTGCCGAAAAATCCGGTGCGGCGCATCTGTGTACTTGTGTGCGGCCTGCTGATGATTCTGGTCTGCCTGTCGCCGTTCTCTTCGCTGGACCTGACGGGACTGGCGCAATCGATCGCGCGCAGCGCCATGGCATCGGACGCCGCGCAGAGCGGGATTGAAGTTCACAGCCGTGACCTGATTGCCACGCTCATAAAACAGCGCGCGGAATCATATATCTTGGACAAAGCCGAGCAGATGGGACTTTCCATTGCCGCAGAGGTTACAGTTGATACGGACGGAACGTATCCATATCCGTCCGGTGTGATCATTACGGGCAGCGTGACGGCAGAGCAGCGCGAAGCGCTCTCGGCGTATATCGAATCCAATCTGGCCGTCGACGCGGCGTCACAGGAGTGGGTTGACGAATGAAGAAAAAATGGAGTATTCCGGGTTGGCAAGAGCTGTCTGAGCGTCTGGGAAAATACAAGTATGCACTGCTGATTGCGCTGCTCGGCGTCATTCTGCTGCTCTGGTCGTCTGCCGCGCCGGAGGCGGAGGAGGTCAGTGAGCCGCCGCCTTCGGATGCAGATAATGAAGAACGTTCTATGGAGCAGGCGCTTCAGGAAGCCATCAGCCAGATCGAAGGTGCGGGAGAAGCCTGCGTTGTACTCAGTTGGCAGGATGATGGTGAGGTAGTCTACCAGACTGATACATCATCGAGCGGAATGGGGGAGAGCACTTCATCAGAGCAGACAACCGTTACGATACAGAGCGGATCATCGCAGCAGCAGGCGCTTGTTGTTCAGACACGAAGTCCGACCTGCATGGGTGCGCTCGTCGTCTGCGAGGGAGCGGACTCTGCCGCTGTGCGGCTGAGCATTGTCAGCGCTGTGGCCGCCCTGACGGGACTCGGCTCCGATCAAATTACAGTCGTCAAAATGAAATCATAAAACAGGGAGGAACCAACCATGAAAGTATGGAAACGCAACGCGGTGATCGCAACGGTGCTGCTGTTTGTCTGCGCCGGGATCTATCTGAACTGGTCGTATAACCAGGGAGACAGCACGCCGGAACTGACCGAAACGCTTGACAGTGATCTCCTGCTTGGAGATTCCTCATTGGTCAGCAGCGAGGACGACAGTGCGCTGCTCGCATCCGCCTATGAGGGGTTGGAGGAGACAACCTCCATGGATGAGTATTTTGCCGAGGTACGCCTGAGCCGGCAGGAGTCACGCGACAGCGCCGTCTCCACACTGCAGGAAGTCATGGCATATGATACGGACGGCACCTCCGAGGCGGCTGTCAGCGCGTCAGACGCACTCGAAGAGGTAGTGGCTACCGCGCTGGCAGAGGCGCAGATTGAGAGCCTAATCATTGCCAAGGGCTATTCCGACTGTGTTGCGTACATGACAGACTCCGGTATCTCCATCGCTGTCGCTGCGCCGGAAGAGGGGCTTGCCGCTGAAGAAGTTGCGTAGATTGCCGACATCGTGACGAGTCAGTCCGACTATACCATGGCGGAGATTCGCGTGATCGAAGTAAAATGATGTTGTTTTTTTCCCAGAATGTGATACAATAGTACGGAAGAAAAGGAGGTTCTCCGATGAGTGACAGCAGAGAATACATCACGAAGAAGCAGGACAACGGCACGGTCAATATCTCCGACGACGTTGTCGCGTCCATTGCGGCGCTTGCCATTCTCGATGTCGAGGGGATCTGCGGCCTGACGTCGGGCCTCGGCTCCATCCCGGCGGACGCCATTGCAAAAAAGGTTCTGACCAAGGGAATTCGGGTCAACATGACTGACGACGCGATCAGCCTTGACTGTTGTGTCGTGCTGACCTACGGCTATCCGGTGATTGAAACGGCGGCTGCCGTCCAGGAGAAGGTTGTCAGCGCGGTCGAGGGTATGACCGGTGTCCCGGTGCGGGCGGTCAATGTCAGCGTGTGCGGCGTCTCTCTTGCAAAATAACAGGAAAAGGGAAACCCTTTGTTTCCAGACAAGGGGTTTCCTTTTTTGCTTTGCATCGGCCTGGAATAATTGACCGCACGCCGCCATCTGGCGTGTGTTGTTGCCGCCGCGCGCAGGTCCTGATGGCCCGCGCGCAGAGTTTTACAGAAGAAAGAAAATCGGAGGGAACGATATGACGCGCTCCAATGCCAGGGAAATCGCGGTTCATCTGCTCTTTGCCGAGTCGTTTACCGGCCAAGCGCCAAAAGAACTGATTGACGCGTGGTTTGACCGGGCGTATTATGACCGCCTTGCAGAGGAAACCGCCATCTATGCCGAGCGGCCGAACCGCAAGCAGCTCGACTACATTTCGACTGTAGTATCCGGTGTGACGGAGAAGAAGGAAGAGCTCGACGGCTATATCGCCGCATACTCTGTTGGCTGGAACCTCTCGCGCATTTCCAGTCTGGCCAAGTGTATCATGCGCGTGGCGATGTACGAAAGCCTGTATGTGGACGATGTGCCGACCGGGGTAGCAATCAACGAGGCCGTCGTGCTGGCAAAAAAGTATGAGGATGAGAGTACGATCCCATTTATCAACGGCATTCTTGGCTCGTTTTCCCGTCATGCATCTGAGGCGGCGCAGACAGAACCGGCCGAACAGCCGGAGCGGGAGCGCGCGCCGCAATGATTTGCCTCGCATTTGACACCAGCAATTACACAACCTCGTGTGCACTGTTTGGCGGCGGAGTTGCAAAAAATATCTCCCGGCTTCTTGATGTGAAACCGGGGCAGCTGGGACTGCGTCAGAGCGACGCTTTGTTTGCACATATTCAGCGCCTGCCTGCGCTGACGGCAGAATTATCGATCGGCGGAATCGGCGAGATTCATGCCGTAGCGGCCAGCACACGGCCGCGCGCTGTCGAGGGCTCATATATGCCGTGCTTTTTGGCCGGCGCTTCCTTTGCCGAATCCTATGCCAACCTTCGCAGCATACCGTTTTATCGCTTTTCTCATCAGCAGGGACATATCGCGGCGGTTCTTTGGTCGGCCGGGCAGCTGGCGCTGCTGTCGCGGCCGTTTTTGTGTTGGCATTTGTCCGGCGGCACAACGGAACTGCTGCTTGTGAAGCCAGAGGGCGCGCTTTTTTCTGCGCAGATTGTTGGCGGTTCGCGCGATCTCTCGGCTGGGCAGCTGATCGACCGGACCGGCAAGATGCTGGGGTTGCCGTTCCCCGCTGGGAAGGCGCTTGATGTGCTTTCGGCGGAGGACAGTGATGTGCCTGCATTTCGTGTCAGGACAGTGGATGGTTGGTTTTCGCTCTCCGGTGTGCAGAACCAGCTGGCATCCCTTCACGCGTCCGGCGCACAGCCCGGTCGGGTTGCGTATGCGGCCCTGTCTACGATCTGTACGGCTGTCCGTACGGCGACAGAGCAGCTGCTCAGCGCCAATCCGGGGCTGCCGGTTGTTTTTTCCGGCGGCGTGGCGTCGAATTCCATGCTGCGGCAGGCGATGGCGCCATTCAGTGCCGTGTTCGGTGCGCCGCAGTATTCGACGGATAATGCAATCGGGATCGCAGTGCTCGCCAGCCGAATGGAGGCGAATTAGATGGAGCAGGGAATCTGGGAAGTCAGTCAAGTCAATGAATACATCAAAACCATGGTTGACGGTGATCCGCTTCTCGGCCACATCTGTGTGCGCGGTGAGTTGAGCAATTACCGCGTCTATCCATCCGGGCATCACTATTTTACGATGAAAGATGCTGCCGGTGCGCTGCGCTGCGTGATGTTCCGATCCAGTGCGGCCCGGCTCCGGTTCCGGCCGGAGGACGGCATGAAAGTGCTTGCGACGGGACGCATTTCGGTCTATCCGCGTGATGGACAGTATCAGCTCTACTGCACTGGGCTGACGCCTGATGGCGTCGGCGAGCTGTATGTTGCGTTTGAACAGTTCAAGCAGCGTTTGGCGCAGGAAGGCCTGTTCGATCCGTCTGTGAAGAAACCATTGCCGCGCTATCCGCACCGGATAGCCATTGTAACCTCGTCGGCCGGTGCGGCGGTGCACGATATGCTGCGGATTCTTGGGCGGCGCTATCCGCTTTCAAAGGTTGTCATTCTGCCGGTGCGTGTGCAGGGAACGGAGGCACCTGCAGAAATTGCGGGTGCAATTCGTTATGTCAACCGCTTTCAACTGGCTGACGTTATCATCACCGGCCGCGGCGGCGGGTCGATTGAGGACCTGTGGGCGTTCAACGATGAGCGGGTTGCACGCGCGATCTTTGCATCCGAGATTCCGGTTGTTTCGGCAGTCGGCCATGAACCGGATGTCACCATCTCCGATTTTGTGGCCGATGTCCGTGCTGCCACACCATCAAACGCCGCTGAGCTGATTGCGCCGGATCAGACGGAGTTGCGGCTCGAATTGCAGCAGAAGCGCAGCAGGATGACACAGTCGCTCTTACGCAGCCTGAAGCTTAGCCGCACAAGGCTTGCGCGCTATGCGTCCAGCCGTGCGCTGACGGATCCTCTGTTTCCGATCCAGCAGCGCCGACAGCAGCTTGACGCGCAGCTGCGCCGCCTGAGCAGCGCGTTTTCATCGCTCGTTCAACAGCGGCGGCAGCGGTTTGTCCGTTTGAGCGCTGCGCTCGATGCGCTCAGTCCATTGAAAGTGCTGGGGCGCGGCTATTCCCTGGTGCTGGATGAAGCCGGCGGGATTGTCAAACAATACGATCAGACCGTGCCCGGCGCGCAGATTCGGGTTATACTCGCGTGCGGCGTACTCGACGCCACTGTTGATCATGTTTGGGAGGAAGAGATATGGAAGAATCCAAGTCGTTTGAACAATCCATGAACCGGCTAGACGAGATTGTCCAGCAGCTGGAGAAAGGTGATGCACCGCTGGAGGATGCGCTGAAGCTGTTTGAAGAGGGAATTGGCCTGGTTCACAGCTGCAATGACCTGCTCGACAGTGCAGAGCTTCAGGTTGCAAAACTGATGAAAGGAGCAGACGGTGAGCCGCTCGAGCTTCCGTTTGAAGAAGATGAGTGAACTGAAACAGAAGCTGCAGGACTATTGTGCAGAGATCGATGCCTACCTCAGCCAGCGCTTTACCGAGCGTTCACTGCCGCAGGACCGGCTGTTTGAAGCGATGCGATACAGCCTGCTCTCCGGTGGCAAGCGTATCCGGCCGGTTCTGACGCTGGAATTCTGCCGCGTATGCGGCGACGACCCGGAAAAGGCGATGCCGTTTGCAGCCGGTGTGGAGATGATCCATACCTACAGCTTGATTCACGACGATTTGCCGTGTATGGACAATGACGACTATCGCCGTGGCCGGCCGACCAACCACCGCGCATTTGGAGAATCTGCTGCGCTGCTTGCCGGCGATGCGCTCCTGACGGCGGCGTTTACCGAACTGTCCGGCGCACAGCTTGCGCCGGAGCAGATCTGCCGCGCGGTGCAGGTCCTTTCAAAAGCGGCCGGTCCATATGGAATGGTCGGAGGTCAGATGATGGATCTGGAGGGCGAAGATCGTGCACTCTCGGCGGAGTATATCACGGCCATTCACCGGCACAAGACGGGTGAAATGATCGAGGCAGCATGCCGGCTCGGCGTGATTGCTGCCGACGGAAGTCCCGCCCAGGAACGCGCTGCGGCTGCCTATGCCGCATCGCTCGGTCTGGCGTTTCAGATTCGGGATGATATGCTCGACGTGATCGGCGACGAAGCCAGCACCGGCCGTCCTGCCGGGTCCGACAGCGCCAACGGCAAGTCGACGTTCGCCTCGCTCTATGGCATCCCGGCCTGCGCGGATATGGTTCGGCTGGAGACAGAGCGTGCCAAGCAGGCGCTTGACGGATTTGCGGATGCGGCGTTTCTCCGTGCGCTTGCGGACTACCTGGCTGAGCGCGATGGCTGACCAGTCAACCCGGGTTATTCCGTATATTCCGGATATTCACTTGAATATCCGGAATATTTATGTTAAAATGATACATCAGCGGCGCAGTATCCTAGTCAGAGCTGCCGGTTCCCAGGACGGGCCTAAAAATCCGTTGAAGGGCAAATCGATGAAGTCCCTGGCGCCTGCTTTCTTCGCCCAGATCAGGGTGGGTGCTGGGGGTTAAGGATTTCGGGCGCGCCCCAATGGCATGGGGCACCCGACCCGATTTCCGCGGAGACCTGTTCTTGTGCGCGGCGGCGCGGGCGCTGCCCCGATGACCGCGTACGAAGCAGGGTGAAACCTGCATTGCGGTGCGGAAGCGTGCTGTGTGCAGCGTAGCCTGCCTTGCGTGGGTGCGGCGGGATAGGGGAGCTACGCACGCGCCGCCTTTGGCCAGAGGCGGCCGTGATATTCCCTTGAAACCGTATCTGCAAAAGAGGCTAAAGAACCGGTGGGCCTGCAGTGGAAATCACCTAGGCTGCCTAACGGGCGCAGAATGGATTGCAGTGCGGACTCAGTGGCAATCGGGTCCCGGGTGCGGCAACGCTCCGGTCGGCGCTTCAAAGGGAAACCGCCTGCTCGGCAGCGGCAGGCAGCGCCGGGAGAAAGTCTACCCGACCTAAGCCGTAAGATTTACATTCTGCGCCGCCGCTTTTTTCGCTTTTTATCTGGAGGGAAGCAACTTGAAGACGGATGGGCAACCGCCCCGCGGCAGAAAACGAAATTCCGGCGCGCTGCGCTGGATCATATCCGTCTTCTTCCTCACGGTAGTCGTTTCAGCCGCCTTTTCTTATGTATCGTCTGAACTGCTTGACGGCGCACAGCTTGCGGTCGCCTTTATCATCCTGCTGTTGATTGTGGCAATCGGCATTTGATTTGATGTAATCGGCGTTGCGGTTGCAGCAGCGGATGACAGGCCATTTCATTCGATGGCGGCACGAAAAGTGCCAGAGGCACAGGATGCGCTGCGGCTGGTGCGCAATGCTGCGCGCGTCAGCTCGATTTGCAACGATGTGATCGGTGATATCTGCGGCGTCGTATCCGGATCGGCCTCTGCAATCATTGCTGCTGAAATCGTTTTGAATTTTACCCCGAGCGCCGCCTCTGTTGTTCGACTCCTGATGAGCGCGCTTGTCGCCGGCCTGACGGTCGGCGGTAAAGCGTGCGGAAAAAATATTGCCATGCGCGAGAGCACCCGGATTATCCACACGACAGCCCGCGTGCTCTGCTTTTTCCGAACCCTGCCGCACAGGCTCCGTTCGCTGCTGCGGCGGCATGGCGGACAGGGACCCAGGTAAGGTTGTGTTTGCTTTGTCCATATTAGAACGTATCCACTCGCACGACGATCTGGCGGCGCTGACGCCGGAGGAAGATCGCCAGCTGTGCTACGAAATTCGCAAGTTCCTGATTGAGCATGTCTCGCAGACCGGCGGCCATCTGGCATCGAATCTCGGTGTGGTTGAGCTGACGCTCGCGCTGCACAAGGTGCTTGACACGAATACCGATCGAGTTGTTTTTGATGTGGGCCACCAGGCTTATGTGCACAAGATTCTGACCGGACGCGCCGATCAGTTTTCAATGCTGCGTCAGTTCGGCGGCCTGTCCGGTTTTCCGAAGCCCAATGAGAGCCAACAAGATGCATTCATCGCCGGACATGCGTCCAACGCCGTTTCTGTCGCGCTTGGAATGGCGCGTGCGCGCACGCTCAGTGGGCAGTCGTATACAGTAGCGGCGTTGCTCGGCGACGGCGCGATGACTGGCGGCCTCGCCTATGAGGGCCTGAACGATGCTGGCGCGAGCGGCGAGCCGCTGATCGTCATCCTTAATGACAACGGCATGTCGATCTCCCGTAACGTCGGCGGCATTGCAAAGCATCTCTCGCGCCTGCGGATGAAGACAGGGTATTTTGGCCTGAAGCGCGCGTATCGGAAGTTCACAGCGATTGTCCCGGGCGGGCAGTATCTGTATCGGTTCACTCATTGGCTCAAGCAGGGCGTAAAATCGTTTCTGCTCGAAAGCACAATGTTTGAAAAGATGGGATTTACCTATCTTGGTCCGGCTGACGGAAGCAATGTCGCGCAGTTATGTGAACTGATCGCGCTTGCGCGCACCCTGAACGGTCCTGTATTGATCCACGTCACGACGCGGAAAGGAAAGGGGTATATTCCGGCCGAAGAGAATCCAAATCTGTTCCACGGAATAGGGCCATTTGACCCGTATACCGGACGGCAACGCTCGATGGGCGGACCGACTTTTTCAAGTGTATTCGGCGAGACACTGACCAAACTGGCTGCTGGTGACGCGCGGATCTGTGCCGTCTCTGCGGCAATGATCCCCGGAACCGGGCTGTCCGGCTTTGCCGAAGCGTACCCGGCGCGCTGCTTCGACGTCGGCATTACCGAAGGCCATGCGGTCAGTATGGCCGCGGGGCTTGCCAAGCAGGGGATGCTACCGGTTGTGGCAATCTACTCAACGTTTCTTCAGCGCTCCTATGATATGCTGATTCATGATGTGTCACTGCTGCATCTGCATGTTGTGTTTGCCGTTGACCGCGCCGGATTGGTCGGCGAGGATGGCGAGACGCATCAGGGCGCGTTCGACGTGGGATATCTGCGCAGCGTGCCCGGGATGGCCATCCTGTGCCCCGCTGGGCTCGATGAGCTGCCGGACATGCTGCGGCAGGCGCTGTATGAGATGGATGGGCCAGTGGCCGTGCGCTATCCACGCGGCGGCAGCCCCGCCGCAGCACCGCAGTGCGGCCGCTGCGCAGCTGCGGCGGAATTGACCATTGTCTGCTATGGTGTGCTTTCACAGAACGCGGATGAAGCGGCGGAACGTCTGACGGCAGAGGGGATCCGTGTTGATGTGATCCGTCTGCGGCAGATTGCGCCGCTCGACTGTTCGCCGGTGCTGGAATCTGTGCGCAAGAGCGGTAGGCTGCTTGTGGTTGAGGACACGGCGCAGGCCGGCTGTATTGGAGATGTATTGATGGCCGAACTTTGCCGGCACGGAATTCCTGCGGACTGCCGGCTGCTGAACTTGGGCAGCGGAATTGTAAAGCAGGGAGACATCCCAACGCTCTGGCGCATGCTTCAGCTTGATGCCGATGGAATTGTGGAAGCGGCAAAGGAGGTGCTGGCCGATGGCGGAAAAGGAAAGGCTTGACGCGCTGCTTGTCGCGCGCGGGCTGGAGATGAGCCGGGAAAGAGCAAAGGCTACCATTATGAGCGGCCTTGTTTTTGTCAATGGCCAGCGGGTGGACAAGCCCGGCACAGCTGTTGCGCTCGATGCGGCGATCGAGGTTCATGGGGCGGCCTGTCCCTATGTCAGCCGCGGCGGGCTGAAGCTGGAAAAAGCGCTGGCTGTGTTCAACATTGATCCCGCTGGTTACGTTTGCTCCGATTCCGGCGCGTCGACCGGCGGTTTTACCGACTGCTTGCTGCAAAAAGGCGCGTCGAAAGTCTTTGCCATCGACGTTGGTTATGGTCAGCTTGCCTGGTCGATTCGAAATGACCCGCGTGTGGTAGTGATGGAGCGAACCAATATCCGCAATGTGACACCGGAACAGATTGGCCAGCCGCTCGATCTTTCTGTGGTGGACGTGTCGTTTATCTCTCTGCGGCTGGTGCTGCCGGTGATTGCTGCGCTGCTTGGAGCTGGCGGACAGGCAGTCTGCCTGATCAAGCCGCAGTTTGAGGCCGGACGGGACAAGGTCGGCAAAAAAGGTGTTGTGCGTGACCCAGTTACACATGAAGAAGTGCTTGCAGCATTTGTCGAAACAGCACACGCAAACGGCTTTTATGTTGCTGGGTTGACATACTCGCCGGTCAGGGGGCCGGAAGGGAATATTGAGTTTTTGGGGCATCTGACGCGTGCTGCATGCGACGAACCGCCCCTGAATCTTTCGGCGCTGGTGGCCGAAGCGCACAACGCGCTGAAAGGATAGGTTCTATGAAGCGATTTGTTCTGACACCCAACCCATACCGTGATAAGGGGTTTCGCTGCGCATTGTTTGCTGAGCGCGTGCTGCGCCGCGCCGGTGCGGATGTGTGCATCTGCCTGCCATTCGAGATCGACCGGAATTTTGATCCGCCGTCCGGCGTCTGGCTGTGCGACCTTGACACATCGCTGCGCCGCTGCGATGCGATGATCTGTTTTGGCGGAGACGGCACGATTCTGCATGCAAGCAAACAGGCTGTCCGGCACAATATCCCGATTCTCGGCGTCAATGTCGGCACAATGGGCTTCATTGCTGAGCTTGAGTCCGGCGAGCTTGACCAGCTTCAGAAGCTGGTTTCGGGCCAGTACACGATTGAGCCGCGCCAGATGCTCCGGGCGCAGGTGCGCCGCGGCGACAACACCATTTTTCACGATATTGCGCTCAATGACGCCGTTGTTACAAAGGGCGCCGTTGCACGTGTATTGCAGATGAGTGTGCTGTGCGACGGCGTGGAGGCGTGTGAGCTCAGCGGAGACGGCGTCATTGTCGCCACGCCGACCGGTTCAACCGCGTACTCCATGTCGGCCGGTGGGCCGATTGTTGAGCCTTCGGCCGACAATCTGATCATTACGCCGATCTGCGCACACGCGCTGCAGACAAAATCCATCGTGGTGGCCGGCAGCCGCACTATCACTGTTCAGATTGGCAGCATTGGCCGCAAGAGCGCCTATCTTTCGATGGATGGAGGCCGTGCGTTCCGCCTGAATGCAGGGGACCGGGTTGTCGTCACGATGTCCGATCAACAGGTCAACCTGATCCGGGTCAAACACAAGAGTTTTTACCAGATTATCAACAATAAATTTCACGATAAGTGAGGCGAGCACATGAAATCTCAGCGCCAGGCTATGATTCTGGAAATTATATCGGAAGCGGAGATCGAAACGCAGGAGCAGCTTCTCAACGAGCTCAGCCGCCGTGGCTTCCGCAGCACGCAGGCGACCATCTCCCGTGACATTAAGGAGCTGCGCCTGCTCAAGGAGCTGACACCAGATGGCCGCTATCGCTACGCGCCAGCGGCAAAGGATGCAGCCGGCTCATTTTCTGTCAAGCTCAATGCGATATTCCGCGAATGTGTTACATCATACGATCATGCACAGAACATGGTCGTGGTCAAAACGCTGCCTGGGCTGGCTTCTGCAGCCTGTTCGGCAGTTGATTCGATGCAGGCAGCTGCTGTGGTCGGTACGCTTGCCGGCGATGACACCGGCTTGATTATCATGCGCGACAACACGTCCGCCGCTGCATTCTGCGCAGAGATCAAAAAGCTGTTCCAATGAGCAGGAAGGAGCGCGAGAGCTATGCTGACTGCGCTGCACATTGAAAATATTGCTGTCATCGAGCAGGCAGATATTGATTTTGCACCTGGCTTCAATGTCCTGACCGGTGAAACCGGCGCGGGCAAATCGATTGTGATTGATGCCATCGGCGCCGTGCTTGGCGGGCGCACATCGCGCGAGCTGATTCGCACCGGCGCACATACAGCAAGTGTCACCGGGCTGTTCACTGGCGTATGCGCCCCGGACTGGTTTGCCCAGGCCGGTGTTGCGTGCCCGGATGGAGAGGTGCAGATCCGTCGCGAGATCCGCGCAGACGGTAAATCGGTCTGTCGGGTCAACGGCGTGCCGGTCACGGCGACTGTGCTTCGTCAGCTTGGTATCCGGCTGATCAACATCCACGGACAGCACGACGCGCAGCAGCTGTTCGACGAATCGACGCACCTGTATTATCTCGATCAGTTTGCCGGAAACAGCGCTCTGCGCGAAGCGTATGCCGCGTGTTACCGCACAATGCAGCACATTCGTGAAGAGCTTGAACGATTCCAGATGGATGAGGCGGAAAAGCAGCGCCTGGCCGACCGGCTTCGCTATGAGATTGATGAGATTGAGGCAGCAAACCTGACGCCCGGTGAGGACGAGACGCTGCGTGCACGGCGTAAGCTGCTGCAGAATGCGGAAAAGCTTTCTGCCGGGCTGGCCGGTTCCGTCGGCGCACTTTATGGTGACGACGAGGCACAGGGCGCCGCGGATTTGCTTGCCTGGGCAGAGCGGACGCTCAGCAGCTTGAGCGGTTATGGCGAGCGGTTGGAAGCGGTGCATGAGAGGTTGTCCGAACTAGTCTACCAGGTGCGCGACGTCGCGGAAGAGCTGCGGGACCTGCGCGATTCGTTTGAGTACTCGGAAGATGAGCTTGAACAGATTGAATCACGGCTGGACCTGCTGCATCGGCTTTGCCGCAAATACGGTCCGGATGCAGCTGCGATTCTGGACTATTGCGAGCAGGCACGCCGCCAGCTCGATGAGATTACCTATGCCAATGAGCATGTTGCGCGTTTGAACCAGCAACTTGCGCAGGCTGCGGCAGAGGCCGAAGCCGCGGCCGAGGCGCTGCATAAGAGCCGTGACACATCAGCCCAGGCGCTCTCTGCGCGGATCCTGTCAGAACTGGCACAGCTCGATATGCCGCGCGTGCAGTTTGAGTGCGAATTTGAACGGACGGCGCTTGGACCAGACGGCTTCGATGCGGTGCGGTTTCTGATGTCTGCCAACGCCGGTGAAGCGCTGCGCCCGCTGAGCCGTGTGGCGTCGGGTGGTGAGCTGGCGCGCATTATGCTCGCAATGAAAAATGTCCTGGCAGAGCAGGACGAGGTGCCAACGCTGATCTTTGACGAAGTGGATGCCGGCGTTTCCGGCCGCGCAGCGCAAAAAGTCGCGGAGAAGCTGCGTGCGGTTGCCCGCACCAAGCAGGTCCTGTGCGTCACGCACCTGCCACAGATTGCGGCCATGGCAGACACGCACTTTTCTGTGGAAAAAGAAGAGCGCGACGGACGTACTTATACGCGCATCGAACGCCTCAGCCAGACGCGGCGCATCGAGGAGCTGGCGCGTCTGACCGGCGGCGCCGTCACCACGCAGGCACAGCTTGACGGCGCGCGGGAGCTGCTCGAGAGTGCACAACGTTTGAACGCATAACTTTCTATTTTTGTGGGCGCATTCATAATGATGCGCTCACATTTTTATCCCCAGCTGGAACCATTTCCAGCCGGTTTCGTCAGAAATACCAGACGGACTGGAGGGGATTGTATGAAACGGAGATTGACTTGTATTGCTGCGGTGCTGTTCGCCGCAGCGCTCTGCGGCTGTGCCAGCCCGCCGGAAGCGATAACGGAACTGGCCATTTCGCCAACGGTGCGTGTGATGTCGGATCCGGCTGTGGCTGTGAAACCGGCAGAAACGCCGGATCCGGAGACGGATTACACGGAGCTGCCTGTGCTGACGGTGACCGTCGGGGCGGATACCATCACGGCAATGTGCGGCGCGTATTCCTGGGAATATGACAATGGCGATGGGACCTGGGGCGCGATGGAAACGGACTGCGCGCATGTGCTCGATGCACAAGATGACATGCCGAGCGTGACAATCGATCCCGCTGGACTTCCGCATGCAGCAGAACTGACATTTGAATATGGCAGCGCGCCCGATTCCATACAGGTTTTCTGCTGGGATGACTCGCATTGGGGTGAACCGGCTTCTGAGAGCGAAGAAATTGCAGTGGAGAGCGGCACCATTTCGCTGAAATCGGGGCAATATATCTATGAAATTGTCGCCGAGTGGACAAGTGCGGCGCATTACCGCGGCACGGTACACTATGCGTTTTATACAGAGGCTGCTGCGAGCACAGCGCTGACAGTACAGGCAGGCGGCACATGCATTGAGCCCTATCCGTTTCTTCTTTCGTCACTTCAATGGACAGAGCGCGGCCTTTTGGCGGGGTGCGGCTTGTCTCTGGGCGACGAGCTACCGCGTCTTGCTGAAAACAGTGAACTTCCCGTGATGATCTATGCCGACGATTTTTCCATTGCCCATGCGCCGGCGGTGCACATTGGCGCGATTACGCTCTACGACGCAGCGTTTTCGCAGCTGGATGAATGTGTGGAATCCCTGGAACATCTGCCGGCCGGAACTTACTATGCGGCCATCTCATATTGTTTGCTGGGAGATTACATCGAACAGGAGAATGTACAGGAATATGAGAATTGGGCAGGGCTGTTTGAAATTCAGATTGCCTGAGTACAAAAAGAAAACCGTTGACAAACCGCGGCACACATGGTAAGATTCCTTCAACGCAATGATGGAGATCAGTAGCAGCGTTTGCCTGTGCAGAGAGCCTCCGGGCTGGTGAAACGGAGGAGAGTGCGCGCTGTGAATACGCTCCTGAGCGGCGGCCTGAACCACAGACAGTAGGGTCAGACGGGTTCCGCCCGATATCGCGGCAGAGTCACCGACTCGCTGAGGCGCATGTTGCGAGGCGTGCGCAGATCAGAGGTGGTACCGCGTCTTTGTACTGTGTACAGCGCCCTCTGTTCCTTAAGGGAACAGAGGGCTTTTTTATCGCAAAATACTGGATGAGGAGAACGAAACAATGACACTTTACGAGGAACTGACAGCCCGTGGCCTGATCGCGCAGGTCACAGATGAGGATGAGATCCGGGAACTGATCGACAATGGAAAGGCGACGTTCTATATTGGTTTCGACTGCACGGCTGACAGCCTGACGGCCGGCCATTTTATGGCGTTGACGCTGATGAAGCGCCTGCAGCTCACGGGCAACCGGCCGATCGCGCTGATCGGCGGCGGCACCACGCTGATCGGCGACCCGTCCGGCCGCACCGACATGCGCAAGATGCTGACGAAAGAGGATATCGACTACAATGCCGAATGCTTTAAAAAGCAGATGCAGCGCTTCATCGACTTTGGCGAGGGCAAGGCGATGATGATGAACAACGCTGACTGGCTGCTTGACCTCAACTATGTCGAACTGCTGCGTGAGGTTGGTGCCTGCTTCTCCGTCAACAATATGCTGCGTGCGGAGTGCTACAAGCAGCGCATGGAAAAAGGCTTGAGCTTCCTGGAGTTCAATTATATGATTATGCAGTCGTATGACTTCTATCATATGTTCCAGACCGTTGGCTGTAATATGCAGTTTGGCGGAGACGACCAGTGGTCGAATATGCTGGGCGGCACCGAACTGATCCGCAAGAAGCTTGGTAAGGACGCCTATGCGATGACCATCACATTGCTGACAGACTCGCAGGGCAACAAGATGGGAAAGACAGCGGGCAACGCCGTCTGGCTCGACGCAAACAAGACCTCGCCATATGATTTCTATCAGTACTGGCGCAACGTCGGCGATGCCGATGTGATGAAGTGTCTGCGGATGCTGACATTCCTCCCGCTTGAGCAGATCGAAGAGATGGCAGATTGGAAGGACCAGAAGATCAACGAGGCCAAGGAGATCCTGGCTTATGAGCTGACACAGATGGTACACGGCACAGCGGCGGCTAACGCTGCACAGGAGGCAGCGCGCGCGCTGTTTTCCGGCAGCTCGGATGACGCAAATATGCCGACTACGGTCCTGACAGAGCAGCAGCTGACAGACGGCGCTGTTGGGATTCTCCCGCTTCTGGTTGCCTGCGGCCTGGCGGCGAGCAACTCTGAAGCGCGCAGGCTTGTGCAGCAGGGCGGCGTCTATCTGGATGATGAAAAAGTGGCCAATATCGATGTTTTCGTGACGGCCGAGCAGTTGACTGCCGGCGTTAAGCTCCGCAAGGGCAAAAAAGTTTTCCACCGTGCAGTGCTGGAATCGAAATAAGCAAAAAGGCCCGCAGGCAAAATGCCTGCGGGCCTGCTGCTTTATGGTAGAAACTTATTCAAATGGCACCTCTTCCGGCTCAACGGCAAACCGGCGCGCACAGAGCGAGAGTGCTTCAGCCGCGTCGTGGTCCTGCACCAGAATCGAGATGTCAACGGTTGAGGTTGTGATCATGATCACCTGCACACCGCCCTCAGAGAGTGCAGTAAACACGCGTGCCGCAACACCCGGCGTATTGACCATATCGGCATCATAGAAGTTGATCTTGGTCATGCCGCCCGTGATTTCACACTTCAGGCCGGGATGCAGCGGCTTGAGCGAATTGATCACCGGCAGCAGCTGTGCCATGGCGTCCATTGAGATGGAAAAAGCGATGCTGATTGTGCCGCCCTGCGGAGCAGTCTGGCTGATCATGTCGACGTTGACGCCGCTTTCTGCGATCGCTGTCAGAATGTCAGCGACGATTCGGCTGTCGCCCGGAATCGCCGGCAGCGTGACCAGTGCAATATTGGGACAGTAGGTAATGTGTGTAATCGGCTGTGCCATTTCAGATCTCCTCCGCAATCAAGTCTGACATATCATACATCCCCGGCGCTTTCCCAGCCAGGAACGATGCGGCGCGCACGGCGCCGTTTGCAAAGATCTCGCGCGAGCCGGCGCTGTGCCGCAGTTCGATTACCTCGTCGCGTCCTGCAAAAATCACCGTATGCTCACCGACAATCGTGCCGCCGCGCACCGAGCTGATGCCGATTTCATGTGGGTCGCGTGGGCGGCGCACGCTCTGGCGCTCATAGATATAGTTCGCGTCATATCCGACCGCATCGGCTGCCGCATCAGCCAGCATCAATGCAGTTCCGCTTGGCGCGTCGACCTTGCGGTTGTGGTGCTTCTCCACAATCTCAATATCAAATCCGCCCAATAGCTGTGCCGCGCGCCGCACCAGTTCTATCATGACATTGATACCCAGACTCATATTGGCTGAGCGAAAAACCGGGATGGTCCTGCTCGCACGTTCAATCTCGGCGAGCTGCGCGTCGGAATAGCCTGTCGTGGCCAGAACCACGCCGCAATGTCTGTCTTGGCAGAATGCGAGCAGATCAGTCAGAGCGGCAGGGGAGGAGAAATCGATCACGCAGTCGCATGTACCCGTATATTCCATCGGATGGGCATAGACCGGAAAGTCCGAAATCTTATCGGCGTGGAGGTCAAATCCTGCAACGACCTGCAGCATTGGATCCTGCGCACAGATTTCGGTTACCACGCGGCCCATATGGCCGCAGCAGCCGGAAATAATCAGATGTTTCATGCAATCAGCCTGCCTCTTTTGTAGCGTTCGGTCAGACGGCGAAGCCGTACTGCCGCATGGTATCTTTTAACCGGGTCAGATTTCGATCCTCCATTTCACACAGCGGCAACCGAAGCGGACCGACGTCCATGCCGGCCAGGTTCATCGCAGTCTTGATCGGGATCGGATTAACCTCGCAGAACAGTGCGTCAATCAGTGCCATATATGTATTCTGCATTTGGCCCGCCTCTGCAAAGCGGTCTGCCAAGCACAGGTGCGCAATCTCAGCTGTCTGTGCCGGGCAAAGGTTTGCCATAACAGAAATCACGCCCTTTGCACCGAGCGACATCAGCGGAACAATCTGGTCATCGTTGCCGGACCAGACGAAGAAGTCGTCACCGCAGGCGGCGATTGTCCGCGAAACCTGCGCCACATTGCCGGACGCTTCTTTGACCCCGTTGATCATCGGATGGCGGCTGAGCTCACGATAGGTGTCGGCTGTCAGCGACACGCCGGTACGCGAAGGGACATTGTAGACGATGATGGGGGCAGAGCATTCATCCGCGATGGTTGTATAGTGGCGGATCAGGCCGCGTGCGGAGGCTTTGTTGTAGTACGGTGTGACAATCAGTAGTGCGTCAGCGCCGGCCTCGCAGGCGGCCCGGGAGAGGTAGAGGCTGTGCGCAGTGTTGTTGCTGCCTGTACCGGCGATCACCGGGCATCGGCCGTTGACCTGGCGAATGGCATGTGAAATGGTTTCGATGTGCTCCTCTTCGCTGAGCGTCGGCGTCTCGCCGGTTGTGCCGCAGATAATAATCGAATCGGTCCCATTGTGAAGCTGAAACTCGATCAGCTCATCAAGCTTTTCGAAGTTGACGCTGCCATCCGGCAGCATCGGCGTGACAATCGCAACGCCGGATCCGGAGAAAACCGGGCTTTTCATTGCAATCTCTCCTTACTGATGCAGGATGTACCCCTCGGCGCACAGCAATTCCGCAAGCAGCATGCCGCCGCCGGCTGCGCCGCGCAGGGTGTTGTGGGAAAGGCATACAAATTTTAGATCATATTGGCTGTCGGGACGCAGCCGGCCAATGGAAATTGCCATGCCGCCCTCGAGGTCCCGGTGCAGCCGCGTCTGCGGCATATTATCCTCTTCAAAGTAGTGCAGGAATTGTTTCGGCGCGTGCGGCAGGTTCAGCTCCTGCGGGCGGCCGCGAAACTCCGACCAGATCCGGCGGATTTCATCGAGATCCGGTTTGCGCTCAAAGGAGGCAAAGACAGCAGCCATATGACCGTTGGAGACCGGGACACGCAGGCACTGGGTCGTGATGCTCGGCCGCACGGTTGGTACGATTGCGCTGCCATCCACATGACCCCAGACTTTCAATGGCTCCTGCTCGCTCTTGTCCTCCTCGCCACCGATGTATGGAATTACGTTGTCGACCATCTCCGGCCAGGTGGCAAAGGTCTTGCCGGCGCCGGAAATTGCCTGATAGGTGCATGCGAGCACGCGGTCAAGCCCATAGATGTCCTTGATCGGATGCAGAGCGGGCACATAGGACTGGATCGAGCAGTTGGATTTGACGGCGATAAATCCGCGCCTGGTGCCGAGCCGCTTTTTCTGCGACTCGATCACTGCCAGATGATCGCCGTTGAGTTCTGGGATCACCATCGGAACGTCCGGCGTCATGCGGTTGGCCGAGTTGTTGGAGACGACGGGACACTCAAGCTTGGCGTAGGTCTCTTCCAGCCGGAGCACGTCGGGTTTCTTCATGTCAACAGCGCAGAAGACAAAATCGACCTGCTGCGCGATGGCGGCTGCATCACGCTCAGCATCCATTACGACAATCGCTTTTGCCCAGTCCGGCATCGGTTTGTCCATCGCCCAGCGATCGCCGGCCGCTTCTTCATATGTTTTGCCGGCCGAACGGCCGGAGGCTGCCAGCACGACGCAGTCGAACCACGGGTGGCCGTCGCACAGCGTGATAAAACGCTGCCCGACCATTCCGGTGGCACCGATGATACCGACTCTGTAGTGTTCCATGTTTGTCAACTCCCATTTATGTTGCTGGTCTTGCAATCAGCCCGCCGGTCGAAAAACGGAATTCCTATTACAAACCGGTTGCAAAACCGCATCAGGATGTAATATAATGTTTCTAATCCGTTACCGCTGGCTGTTGTATGACAGCAGTTCGGTCTACTGTATTTTTATTATTTTACCGTCTCATTAATTTGATGTCAATGCATGGAATGCTCATATCCAGGCTGCAGGTGCGTTGAAAATTGTAAAAATAACCGATTGCATTTCCTCTGGAGGTTTACATGACTACATACCGTATCACCATCCGCCCTTTGCTCCGTATACTCGCAGTGCTGCTGCTGGCTGCCGCGCTGGCTGCCCTGATGCCTGTACCGGGCCAGGCTGCATCGGCCAACGGGATTCTGCGCGTTGGACTGTACTATGGTTCGAGCGCGATGGCGACAGCGAACCTGGCCAATGAGGTCGGTTCCGGCTACCGCTTTGGCTATTTTGACAGCGACCGAAGCTTCGTCGAGGTCGGAACGACCACAGAAGACCATATTACGATCTGCAAGGACACCAACTTATATTATGCGTCGGGCAGCTATTATGAAACAAGGACATCCTCGTCCTATCAGCTGGTCGGTGCATATCACCTGCAGACAAATCAGACGTATGCAACCTATGCTGAGGCAGCTGCCGCAGCGCAGAACTATCCATACGGTTTCCCGGCCTATATCAACGGCGCCTATCGCGTCCGGTTCGAGTTCTACTCCACCGAAGCCAATGCAGCCGCAGATGCAGCCAACTACAGCGGTGTCACCGTTGTCGGCAACAGCACCTCCTGCTATACAGTCGTGATCACCGGTACCAATACCATTCTGTTCGAGTATGACGGCGGTGCCGGTGGGAATTACTTGGGGATTATGCCGGATGTGACCGGTGTTGCCGCGCCGCAGACCTGGTTCCGCGGCTATTGCTACTATGGCGGCTTCCAGTATTGCCGCCGCACCGGCGATGATCTGACGATTATCAACTATGTGGACGTCGACGACTACGTCAAAGGCGTCGTTCCGTATGAAATGAGTGCGAGTTGGCCGTTGGAGACGCTCAAGGCCGGCGCAGTTGCCGCGCGCACATTTGCAGAGGCAACGAGTAAGCATACGACCTATGGCTTTGATGTCTGTGCTACAACCGATTGCCAGGTCTATCGCGGTGTTTACACCGGTTCTTATGCTTCCAATATTGAGCGGGCAGCGGAAGAGACGGCGGGAGAGTGTATCTATTACAACGGACGGCTGATCGAGGCGCTCTATCATTCCGCAGACGGCGGTGCGACTGAGGATGCTGCCAATGCCTGGGGCTCCTCCTATGCTTATCTGATTGGCAAAGAGGACCCATATGAGCAGTCCATCTCCATCCCGTCGGATGAGTGGAGCTATTCCATGAGCGGGTCGGAGCTGGCTGAAGTACTGCAGGAATGGAGCAGCAGCTACGCCAGTTGCTCGGACATTGTCTCGGTTGAGATCACAGAGTATACTGCTATGGGCAATGTCAATGAGATTGTGCTGACGGATTCCAATGGCAGGACCTACACGTTCACCGGGGACGATACGCGCGGGATCTTCCAGAATTATTTCCCCAATGGCTACTTCAGCCGTCGCTATATCGTGCTCGCGCCGGGCGAGTCGTATACGGGCAGCAGTACGACGGGCAGCACATCGAGTGTCAGCGGCTCATTTTATGTAACCGACGGCACTTCGGTGTCGCAGGCCGATTCCATTTACGCAATAACCGCGTCCGGTACGGAGCTATTAAGCGGCAGCGCTTCGGTGATTTCCGGCAGTGGTTCCGTCTCATCCGGTTCCGCACAGACCGGGAGCGGCAGCGCGTCTGGATTTGATTCTGTCACCAATACATCGTCTACAGAGTGGCTGATTGTCGGCAGCGGCTATGGCCACAACATCGGCATGAGCCAGTACGGCGCTTACGCAATGGGGCTTCAGGGCTATACTTATGAAGAGATCCTGACATTCTACTACACCGGCGTCACGATTTCATGACGCGATAAAGGGGTATTCTGATTGAAGACATCCGATTTCTATTATGATCTGCCGCAGGAGCTGATTGCACAGACGCCGCTTGCGCAGCGCGACGGTTCCCGCCTTCTGGTGATGAACCGGCAGACAGGCGCGCTTGCACACCGGCATTTTGCCGATCTGCCGGCGTATCTTCACCCCGGCGACTGCCTGGTATTGAATGACTCGCGCGTGTTGCCGGCGCGGCTGCTCGGCCATCGGGAGCCAACCGGCGGCGCGGTTGAGGTGCTGCTGCTGCACGAACAGGAAGATGGCGTATGGGAGTGCCTGACCAAGCCGGGGCGGAAGACGCGCCCCGGAACACAGCTCTCGTTTGGAGATGGTACGCTGCGCGCCGAGGTCATCGGCACAAAAGAAGACGGGAACAAGCTCGTTCAATTCCAGTATGACGGAATCTTTCTTGAGGTGCTCGAGCGATTGGGCAAGACGCCGCTGCCGCCTTATATTCGGGAAGAACTGGAAGACGGCGAACGGTATCAGACCGTCTACTCGCGCGTCAGCGGTTCGGCAGCTGCGCCAACGGCAGGGCTGCATTTTACGAAGGAAATGCTGGGCCAGATCGAATCTTCCGGTGTCTCGCTGGCCTATGTTACACTGCACGTCGGTTTGGGCACATTCCGTCCGGTCAAAGCAGATGAGATCACCGAGCACCATATGCACGCGGAATACTGTGAGATCTCCGGCGGGACGGCTGAGGTGCTCAATCACACACGGCGAGAGGGCGGTCGCATTATCTGTGTCGGCACGACCTCCTGCCGCACGCTTGAATCGTTTGTCCACCAGGATGGAACATTTTCCGCAGCCTCCGGCTGGACGGATATCTTTATCTATCCGGGATATCAGTTCCGCGCGATGGACGCGCTGATTACCAACTTCCATCTGCCGGAGAGCACGCTGATCATGCTGGTCAGCGCATTTGCTGGGCGTGAGCATGTCCTTGCCGCATATGAGGAAGCGGTTCGGGAGCGCTATCGATTTTTCTCGTTTGGTGACGCCATGTTCATCGGATAGTATTGATAATTTTAGCGGTTGGAACAGCGAAAAAGCCCAGAAGCCATGCGGTTTCTGGGCTTTTTGACGTTCACTCGTCTTTGTAGACAAATTCGTGAATTATGCCATTTTTGAAGGTAATGGAGGTCACTCGGCCATTTTTTATGCAAAAATCAAGCCAAAACCTGATTATCCCTTGAAAACACTGTATCCACGGGCATT
>CAZGBU010000006.1:0-35258 GCA_964523945.1 uncultured Oscillospiraceae bacterium | reverse complement strand
ACAAGGAGGACAAATTTGACGAGCGCCAGCTTGCCGCACAGGGGCGTGCATATCAGGCAGGCTTTTTCACACTGCTGGGCTACTGCGTCATCGGCGGCGCGCTTGACTATTTGTACGGCTGGCGCTGGTCCGAGGATCTGTTCGTTTTTTCGATCCTCGGGGTGGAACTTGCCATGCTCGTATTCGTTGTGCTGTGCATCTGGCATCACGCTTACATTGGGATTTGGGAGTCCCCGGCACGCACCCTGGCCCTCTGGATCTTTTGCGGGATTACAGATCTCGCCTACCTTGCCGGATATATTTCGGCCGGCACACCGCTGGTAAAGAACGAAAAACTGCAGATCAGCGCAGCCTATCTAGGCCTCGTTTTGCTGGGCACTGTTTCGGTGCTGACGCTTCTGCTCCGGCGCCATCTGGATCGGCGCGAGGCAACCAAAGAGGCGGCGGAAGAATGAAAAACCTGAAGCTGAAAGCCGCCCGTGCGGCCAAAGATTATTCGCAGCAGGATCTGGCCGACTTTGTCGGAGTCTCACGCCAGACCATCCATGCGATCGAGAAAGGCGACTACAACCCAACGATCCGGCTGTGTATCGCCATCTGCCGTGTGCTGGATAAGACGCTCGACGAGCTGTTTTGGCCGGACAGCGAACGATAAAACCGCCGCCGGCGCAGTACCGGCGGCGGTTTTCTTCAGGATTCAAACGGGAAATGAAACGGAAGCTGCAGTGCGTCACGCACGGCGATCAGTTCCTGCTGCACACTCCCACCGATCGGAACGCCCTTGTCCTTTCGCTCCTGCCAGACGAGGTACTCTTTCTCTCCCGCGGTATAGATCCGCTCGCAGCCCGGCGCCTTTTCCGATGCGCGCAGCGCGCGGCAGATGTCGCCTGCCGTCTTTTTGAAGCTCTCCGCCCCGACAAAGGCGTTTGTGTCGATGGCCAGGAAGAAATGACCGAGCGGATACGGGATCTGATTTCCGTTTTCATCCAGGCCGGTCAGCGCTTTCATAAAGCTGCCAGCCTGCAGGGCAGCAGACAGGATCTCCACAACCGCTGCATACCCATAGCCTTTATAGCCGGCCAGCTCCTCGCCGATACCGCCGAGCGGCGCAAGCGCGGCCTCACCGGCGACAAGCGCTTTTAAAATCGCACTGCTGTCGGTCATGGCGCTGCCATCGTGCCCAATTACGGTGCCGGCCGGCGTCGGTTTGCCCTCGCGCTCATAGAACTCGATCTTACCGCGCTGGATGATGCTCGTTGCGCAGTCGAGCACAAACGGGAACGGCTCGTCTGTCGGGATACCGAATGTCAGCGGATTGGTGCCCATCATATTCTCCACGCCAAACGTCGGCGCGATCGACGGGCGCGCATTGGTACCGGTCATGCCGATCATATCGTTCTGCGTGGCCATCGTCGCATAATAGCCGGCAATGCCATAGTGCGTGGAATTGCGGGCCGCCACCATACCGAGGCCATATTTTCGCGCCTTTTCGATCGCCATGCTCATGCAGCGGTAGCCAATCACCATGCCCATGCCATTGTGCCCGTCCACAACAGCCGTGGTCGGCGGTTCCCTTACAATTTCAAATTCCGTCACCGGGTTGAGAATGCCGGCATCGATCCGGTCGATATAAATGGGTTTGAAGCGGTTGACGCCGTGCGATTCGATACCGCGCCGATCCGATTCCATCAGGATCTCCGCACAGATTGCCGCATCTGCCGGCGGAATACCCTTGGCTTCAAACGCTGCACGCATAAAATCACCGATCAGCTCCCAGCTGACATACGGTCTGCTCTCCATCTGCTGACCTCCTTGTCGTATTTGTTTTATCATATACGACCGGACTGCGCATTGCAATCTTTTTTTGTCTGCATCGTGCTATGACGCGCCGCCTTGATCTTCAGGATGCGTTTTCTGTCCATACACCTACTGTATTGGGATCGGCACATTGACCAGATACAGCCTCGCAGGCCGCCGCAGCCTTGTTTTTCCCTTCTGGTCACAGAAAAATTTCCGACATATCTTGCCGTTTTCCGCCGTATCGCGTAGATATAGAAGCTGAACACTGCCGCCGCGGCGGCTGAATGGATGGGCGTACGCCGCATAGAATAGCGCTGAGAGGAGGCTGCAGCATGCAGACAATTGAAAAAATCCGCTCGCTCTGCCGCCGCATTGGCTCATATCAGATTCCGATCTATGCCGGCAACGCCACGTTCTTTATTGTTCTGGCTGCGATCCCAGCGCTGATGCTGATTCTGTCGCTGCTGCAGTTTACGCCGTACACCATTGACGATTTCAATGCGCTGCTGGAGGATGTTCTGCCGCATGCGCTTATGCCGCTGATCACTTATATCACAGGTGAGATGTTTTCGGTCAATGCCGGCGCAGTCATTTCCATCTCCGCCATTGCTGCGCTCTGGTCGGCCTCGCGCGGTGTGCTCGGCGTGCTGAACGGGCTCAACGCGATCTACGGCGCAGCGGAAACGCGTTCATATCTGTTCAAGCGGCTCATTTCACTGGTCTATATGGTCATGCTGATCGTCGCCATCCTGTTGACGCTGATCCTGTATGTGTTCGGGCAGAAAATTCAGCAGATGATCGCGGTTAAGCTGCCGTCGCTGACCGGCCTGACTGCGATCCTGATGCAATTCAAATATGTTGTCATCCTGGGCTATCTGACGCTGCTGTTTACGTTGATCTTTCGGGTGTTTCCAAATACGCGCACGCGGCTGATCCACAGCTTTCCGGGCGCGCTGATCGCCGCGCTGGGCTGGCTGGGCTTCTCGGCGCTTTTCACCATTTATGTCGACCACTTCAGCAACTATGCGCGCATTTACGGCAGCCTGACCACGATTATCCTGACCATGCTGTGGCTGTATTTCTGCATGTGCATCCTGTTTTTCGGCGGCGTTGTCAATCATTACCTTGATCGCACCAACGCAACGCTGCGCTCGCTGTTGCCCCGCCGGAAAAAGCGCAAATGAACAGAGCAATTTGCGCTTTTGGCTTTTTTGTGTTATACTGTATGCTATACTGATTATAATGGACCGCCGGAGAGGAGGTGCCAGGTGTGCAAATTCTGGAATCTGCGGAAAACTATCTGGAAACAATCCTGATTCTGCGCGAACGGCTCGGGGAAGTGCGTTCGGTTGACATTGCAAAGGAAATGGGCTTTTCCAAACCCAGCGTCAGCATTGCCATGAAGCACTTTCGCGAGAACGGCTATGTCACAGTTGACGGCGCCGGCCATATCTGGCTGACGGAAGCTGGCGAGGAGATTGCCGAGCGGATCTATGAACGCCATAGGGTACTTTCGCGCATGCTGATCGCGATTGGTGTCAGTGAAGACGTTGCACGGGCGGATGCCTGCCGCATCGAGCACGACATCAGTGACGAGACGTTTCAGCGCATCAAAGAGCAGCTCCGCATCCTCGAGGAAAAGGCGAACCGCTGAGGCTCATATGGTCCCGACCTGTCCCATACACTGGTATGGGACAGGTCGGGACTATGTTTTTATCTGTCAGGGAAAAGAAAGCCGCCATCTGGATTGTCGTCGCAGCGCTGTCTGCGGCTGTTGTGCTGCGCATTGGCTCTGTGCCGGTCGTCGAAGCCGGCTCATGGGGGCTGAGCTTCCGCCAGGAGGGACAGACGCCGACGGGCACTGTATCGCAGTCTGTCCTGGATGAATTCGACGCCGCCTACATCGGTGACACCACGCAGCCCGTTATCTACCTGACGTTTGACGCCGGCTATGAAAACGGCTACACGGCGCAGATCCTCGACGTACTGGCTGCGCACAATGTGCCGGCCGCGTTTTTCCTGGTTGGGCACTACATCGAACAGAATCCTGATCTGGTGCGCCGCATGGTGTCAGACGGCCACATTGTCGGCAACCACACCTATCATCACTACGACATGTCGGCCATCTCCGACGAGGCTGCGTTCCGCGAAGAACTCGAATCGCTCGAGGCACTCTACGCCGAAGTGACCGGTGAGGATATGCCGCGCTATTACCGGCCGCCACAGGGCTGCTACAGCGAGGAGAATCTGCACATGGCGCAGGAGCTTGGGTATCGGACCGTCTTCTGGAGCCTGGCCTATGTCGACTGGAACACCGATAACCAGCCAACGGCAGACGAAGCATTCTCAAAGCTGATCGGCCGCATCCACAACGGCGCAATCGTCCTGTTGCACTCCACCTCCAGTACCAACGCGGAGATCCTTGACGAGCTTCTGACCCGCTGGGAATCACTTGGCTACCGCTTCGGCACACTTGACGAGCTGTTCGACTGAGGATTTGACTTTTTCCGCCGTTTCGTATATACTAAGGATAATCCGCAAAAGCAGAGGTGCATTGTCATGAAAAAAAGTTACATTGCCGCACCAGTGATCTCCCGCCTGCCGCGTTATTACCGCTGTGTGCAGGATTTGAGCGCCAAAGGCGTCGGGCGGATCTCCTCTTCTGCCCTTGCGGAGCTGCTCGGCCTGACCGCATCGCAGGTGCGGCAGGACTTTGGCTGTTTTGGTGAATTTGGCCAGAAAGGATATGGCTACAATGTCAAGAAGCTGCTCGACGAGCTGCGCGAGATCCTCGGACTCAATCGGGAGCTGACCGCCGTGATACTTGGCTGCGGCAACCTCGGCCATGCACTCATCAAAAACTTTGAGTTCTCCTACTGCGGTATTCAGCTAATCGGTGCGTTTGACCCGGATCCCCGCCTGATCGGCGAGACTGTCAACGGTCTGACCATCCGCGATTACCGCGAGCTGCGTCCATTTCTGGCCGAGCAGCACCCGGTCATCGCCGTGCTTGCCGTGCCGAACGACCAGTCGCAGGCAGTTGCCGAACGGCTTGCCCGTGACGGTATCCGCGGGATCTGGAACTTCACCAAACAGGAGGTGCACGTCTCCGACCCGTCCGTCGTAGTGGAAAACGTCATTTTGCTCGACAGCCTGATGACCCTGTCTTACAAAATCAACGAAGGAAGAACCGAATGAAACGATCAATCAGCCTGTTGCTGGCGGCTGTGCTGTTTAGCGCCACCTGTCTCGGCTCGCTCCCGGCTGCAGCAGCGCCCGGGGATCAGACCGACCCTGCCGTCAGCCTCAGCTATCTGACCTCCATTTATCAACCTGGTCTGATCAGCCAGCTCCATGCCAACGCATCGTATGCGCTCAACCAGATCTACAACGAGCAGTTTCTGGAACTGGCCGAAACCGTTGGAGCCTACAATCTCCAGCGCGAACAGGCCAACACCGGTGCACGCCGCACCGACGGTATCGTCTATCTGAAGCAGAACGACACGCTGACACTGCTGCCGGGCACAAAAGTGATGCCGATCAGCGGCACACTGACCACTGACAGCAGCAGCCTGATCAATGTCAGCGCCGGCGAACGCGTCGCAACCGGTCAGACGCTGACGGCCAAAACACTCTATATGAAAGACGACAGCAGCAGCGGCGGTTTTCGCGTCACCTCGGAGTCTGCCGCACTTGTCATCACTGGTCCGTATCGCCTGTCGGCGTCCAGTTCAACCGACTGGGCCTCCCGCGCCGATGTGCTCAACGAGATGTCGCTGTTCCTGGGCTCGTCGGTCGGCTATGAGCTCGAGCGGACCGCCACACGCATTCAGGGCCTCGTGGTATTCATCCGCATCATGGGGCTTGAGGACGAGGCGCTCGCCTATACCGGCACACATCCGTTTACCGACGTACCGACGACGCACTGGGCTTACCGCTACGTCGCCTATGCCTATGCCCACGGCTTCACCAACGGCACCACAGCAACAACATTTTCACCGAACAACACCATCTCCGCACGGCACTACATTGCGTTCATGATGCGCGCGCTCGGTTATGAAGAGACCGTGGATTTCAATTACGCCACCATCCTCACCGACTGCGTGACGCTCGGGCTGTTCAACAGCGCCGAGGTCAGTACGATCGCAAACGGCTCGTTCACACGGGGCCGCATGGTTTATCTGTCGTATTACAGCCTGTTTGCCACCATGCCAGACAGTGGGACGACGTTGCTGACCGATCTGGTTTCGCGCGGCGTTGTGACGCAGGCCACGGCAGATCGGGCTGTCTGCCAGGTGGTCGGCACACGGATCGAATAAGAAGCGCTGCTCTCCGCGCCGCTCAGATGAGCGGCGCGGAGTTTATCACCTTTCCGCCGGGACTGAATAATATGGATTGAGAGCTAGCTGCTCCAAATTGATTTGGGAGATTACTTCTATGTCCTGCAATTCCGGTTTCTGTGCATTCGGCAACAGTTGGTGGTGGATCATCATTCTGATCCTGATCATTGTCGTCTGGGGCGGCAATAACAACAACTGTGGCTGCTGTGACAACAGCTGCGGCTGCTGAATACATCGCCGGGGCAGCCCGGTGCGGCCAGGCGGGAAGCGCATGCTTCCCGCCTGTTCTGCATGTCTTGACACAGCGGACAGCGCATGCTACGATGAAACGAAATCAACGCATTGGGAGGTTGCCGCATGGAGCTGACGGTTCTGCTGGAAAACACGTCGATGGATGAAACATTCGCCTGCGCACACGGTCTGAGTCTGCTGCTGGAGACGAACGGGCGCCGCATCCTGTTCGACATGGGGCCAGGTGCGCAGTTTTCCCGCAATGCCGAGGCGCTTGGCATTGACCTGGCAAGTGTCGAATTTGCTGTGCTCTCGCATGGGCACTATGATCACGGCGGTGGACTGGACGTATTTCTGCGCCGGAACCAGACCGCACCCGTCTACCTCGCCCCGGACGCATTTGCCCACCACAGCGCCGCAGATGGGCGCGACATCGGGCTGGATCCACATCTGGATGGTTGCAAGCGGCTGAACACAACTGCGCCGGTCTATCCCATCGGTCCGGGCATGACGCTTTTTTCCGCGGTGAAGGGCGATGCGTTTTGCTCACCAATCAATGCAACGCTGTATGAAAACGGCGCGCCGGATCATTTCGCGCATGAACAGAGCCTGCTCCTGGAGGCAGATGGGACCCTTTACCTGTTTGGCGGGTGCGCGCACTGCGGCATCGTCAACATCATGAACCGTGCGATCGAGTTGGCTGGGCGCGCGCCGGACGTTGCAGTCTCCGGCTTTCATCTGAGCGTCGGCAGCACCGCACCCGATGATTTCGTGCGCGCGCTTGGCCGCCGGCTGCTGGACTTTCCGACGCAGTTTTACACCTGCCACTGCACCGGCGCGCAGCCGTATGCGCTGCTGCGCGAGGTAATGGGCGCTCGTATTTCAGCGCTTTCCGGCGGGATGCGCCTGACGATTTGAGGTGAATGGATCGTGGAAGGAATAGAATGGATGCGCGGCCGGCCGGATTTCGCGCCAGTGCCCGCGCCGTTTACGGCAGAGCAGATTGCACGCGTGCGGTCGTTTCATCGCAGCATGCCAGAATATGCGCCAACGCCGCTGTACGCGCTGCCGGCACTGGCGCGGCAGCTTGGTGTCGGCGGGATCTACCTGAAGGATGAGTCCATCCGGTTCGGTCTGAACGCGTTCAAAGGGCTGGGTGCATCCTATGCGATGCATGCGCTCGGTCTATCCGCCGGTGCATCGGTCGCCACCGCGACCGACGGCAACCACGGTTTGGCTGTCGCCTGGGCCGCGCGGCGGATCGGTTGCCATGCCACTGTCTTTCTGCCGGCGGGGACGATTCCAGCACGGTCCGCTGCCATCCGCGCCATGGGTGCAGATGTGGTGCCGACCGCGTTGTGCTATGATGACGCTGTGCGTGCCGCATCCGACTGGGCCGCCGCGCACAGCGCTGTGCTGATACAGGACACGGCGTTTGACGGCTATACCGAGATCCCGTCCCAGATCATGCTCGGCTATACGACAATGGCGGAGGAAGCGGCGGAGCAGCTCGGTGCCGTCCATCCGACCCACGTATTTCTGCAGGCCGGCGTCGGGTCAATGGCCGCTGCCGTCACAGCCGCCTTTCGTCTTCGCTGCGGCGCGGACATGCCGGTCATCTCCATCCTTGAGGCCTGGGATACCGCCTGTGTCATGGCCTCAGTACGGCACGGCGCGCCCGTGGCGCTGCGGGCCGATCAGCCCACTGCAATGGCCGGTCTGTGCTGCGGCGAGGTCAGCACACTTGCGCTGCCAATTCTGCAGAGCAATGCAGCGCATTTCTTCCGCTGCTGCGATATGCTCGCCGAGCGCGGAATGCGCCTGGCCGCACGGCCTTTGCCGGGCGATCCGGCTGTCTGCTGCGGGGCCTGCGGCGCAATCGGGCTCGGCGCGCTCGCAGCCATTCTGGACGGCCAGCCGCTTGGCGCGCGTGAGGCGCTTGGGCTGGACGAAAGCACGCAGATTCTGCTCTTCTCCACCGAGGGGAACACCGATCCGGCGCACTGCCGCGCCGTCTGCGGCGAAGCGGTCTGACCGTTTTTCTCCGGCTGGGAACTATTTGGGTGCAGGCTCGTCTAAACGAACAAAGTGGATTCGTCTTGCCAAGCCACTTTATTTCAGAAAAGAACGGAGGAGAAACAACGAAGAAGCGTCTGACCACCCTGCTCGCCCTTGCTCTTGTCCTTGCGCTGCTGGTGTTGACCGGCTGCAGCAGCGCTGCATCCGGGGACAACGCAGCCGCCGAAACCGCCACAAGTACCGGCGAAATGATGTTCGACAGCAGCCAGAGCAACACATCCAGCGGGGCCGACTCCGGCGAGTTGGGCTTCGCCACAGAAGAAAGTGAAAGTCAGTCATCCAATGCATCCGCATCCCTCCCCGGAAACACCAAATTCATCTATACCGCTGACATCAATCTCGAGTCAACGCAGTTCGATGCGGTTGTTGCAGATCTTGAGACGCTTGTCGAGTTAGCCGGCGGCTATTTTGAGCGCAGCAGTCTGGACAACTACGGCACTTACCGCACGGGGTTCTACACCGTACGTGTGCCCGCCGATCAGTTCGAGTCGTTTTGCAGCCGGGTTGGCACGCTCTCGCTCTGTCAGGTCAACGGCATCAGCCGGAACGCGGAGGACATCAGCGAGGTCTACTACGACACCGAGTCGCGCCTGGTGACCCAGCAGACAAAGCTCGAGCGGCTGCAGACGCTGCTCGCCGGCGCGGAGACGATGGAGGACATCATCACCATCGAAACGGCCATCTCTGAGACGGAGCTGGCAATTGAGGAGCTGACCGGCACGCTCCGCCGTTACGACTCGCTTTCAGACTACGCGACGATTTACATCAATCTGTCCGAGGTCTACGAGCTGTCCGAGCTGGAAGAGCCGGCCATCGGCTTCGGCGCACGCCTGACTGCCGCGCTGCGTTCCGGCGCGCGGGGCTTTGTAAACGGTCTGCAGGACTTTCTGGTCGCCATCGCGGGCAGCTGGGCCGGTATACTGACGTTCCTGGTGATTGTCGGCGCAGGCGTTGGGATTTTCTTCGGTGTCCGCCGCAGACGGCGCAAACGCGAAAGAAAGGCTGAGCCGCCCAAATCAGACGAAGCCGAATAAAAAAGGCCCCGGGCGCTGCGGCGCCCGGGGTCTTTTGCACATTTGAGATCAGAGGCTGGCCTTCGCCGTTTCGACAAGCGCAGCAAACGCCTCGCTGTCATGGATGGCCATCTCGGACAGGCTCTTGCGGTTCATTTCAATGCCGGCTTTCTTGACGCCGTACATAAAGCGGGAATAATTCAGGCCGTAGGGCTTGACCGCCGCGGAAATGCGGGCAATCCAAAGCTGACGGTAGTCGCGCTTTTTCTGCTTACGGTCACGATACGCGTACACGCCGCTCTTTTTGAGCTGCTGCTTCGCCATCTTGAAGTGCTTGGATTTGCTGCCCCAGAAGCCCTTCGCCAGTTTCAGGGTTTTATTTCTTCTCTTGCGCGTCATCATCGCGCCTTTGACTCTAGCCATGGTATATCCTCCTGTTTGTCAGTCAGCCCTTATTTGTAAGGGATCATTTTCTTGATCGCGGCCTCGTTGGTGCTGTCGGCATAGGTGCCGGAGCGCAGGCGACGGCAGCGCTTGGTGTCCTTCTTCGTGAGGATATGGCTCTTGTAGGCATGCGCGCGCTTGACTTTCCCGCTCTTGGTGAGGTTGAATCTCTTCTTCGCGCCGCTGTGAGTTTTGATCTTCGGCATTGTGAAATCTCCTTCCGTAATCGGATGCTGCGTTACTTCGCTGCTTTGGGCGAGAGGAACATGGACATGTTGCGCCCCTCAAGCTTGGGTTTTTTGTCCACACCGGCGACCTCAGCACAAGCGTCTCCGAACTGCTTCAGAAGCTGCTCGCCGAGATTGGTGTGCGCCATCTCGCGGCCGCGGAACCGGACGGTCACCTTGACGCGGTTGCCGTCTTTCAGGAACTTCTGCGCGTTCTTCACCTTGACATTGAAGTCGTTGCTGTCGATATTGGGCGACATGCGGATCTCTTTGACCTCGACAACATGCTGATTCTTTCTGGCCTCTTTTTCCTTCTTGGACTGCTCGAAGCGGAACTTTCCATAATCCATGATCCGGCAGACCGGCGGCTGCGCCTGCGGCGCGATTTTGACCAGATCGAGATCCAGCTCCGCAGCACGGTCGAGCGCCTGCGCACTTGACATAATGCCGAGCTGTGCACCGTCCGGGCCGATGACTCTGACCTCTTTGTCTCTGATTTCCTCGTTGAGCTGATGATCTAATTTGGCGATGGTAGGCACCTCCCACACAAAAAACGCGGATGCCAGACGGCACCCGCGCACAGACAACCCGCCCCTCGGCGGGAATTCATCCATGTAAGACCGCTTCGCTTGGCTGGCGGTGAGGCGCAGGGCCGCTGCTCCTTCTTGTTTGCCGGATTATTTTAGCACACAGTGCATGCAATGTCAACTGCCAATTTACGTTTCCGCCCAGAAAATCGGGAAATCCGGCGCCGCGATCGAAAACACCAGCAGACAGGAGGCCCAAATCGCCGTCAGCATGGCAAGTGTTCCCGCTGCGCGGCCGAACCGCGGCGCATTCCGGTGTGCCAGCGCATAGACAAAGCCCGCAGCAAGCGTCAGGTAATACAGCGCAATATCCACCGCCAACCCCGTGATGCCAAAGCCGCTGCGCAGCAGATAATACACGCCGAGCAGCCAGAGGGGCATCAGCAGCGCCGCAGACAGATGCGCGCCGGCGGCAGAAAAATTCCCCGTGTGGCGCGCCAGATACCAGCTCACAGCCAGGAACGGCCAGAACAACAGCTTCAGATGCTCCCAAACGCTCTCGTTGACCGGAGCAATCAGACCGAACAGCGGATTCGGCCACAGATCATAGAGAAAATGCAGTCCTGTACCCGCCAGCGCCGTCAGGACAAATGCAAGAACATACCGCCGTTTCACGCAATCACCCTCCCGTCCTATTTCTATGACGGGAGGGTGTGGAATATCCTGAATCAGAGGCGGAAGAACTTGGCGTGGATGACCTGCACCGCGCGGTCAGCCTCCTCCTTGTCGATCAGCACGGAAACCTTGATCTCACTGGTCGCGATCATTCGGATGTTGATGTGCGCCTCATAGAGCGCTTCAAACATGGCCGCCGCCACGCCGGGATTGGTTGCCATACCGGCGCCGACGATGGACACCTTTGCAACATCGGTACTGTAGTCAACGTGGTCATAGCCGAGTTCCTCCCGGTTTGTCTCAATGACATCGCGCGCATCGTGAATGCTCGTCAGGTCGACGGTAAAGCTGATGTCCTTCGTTTCACCGCGGCCGATCGACTGCAGGATCACATCGACGTTGATGCCGCGCTTGGCCAGCAGTGAAAACAGCTTATAAGCGACGCCTGGCACGTCCGGAAGGCCGACGAGCGCGATTCGCGCAATTTTTTTATCCGCAGCGACCCCGCTGACAAACGTCTTTTCCAATTTGACAACCTCCTTGACAATCGTGCCCGGTTTTCTCGTAAAGCTGGAGAGCACCTCCAGCTGCATGTGATAGCGTTTGGCCATCTCGACTGAACGGTTGTGCAGCACCTGCGCGCCGAGCGATGCCAGCTCGAGCATTTCATCGTAGGTGATCTCGTCAAGCTTCTTCGCCTCTTTGACCACGCGCGGGTCCGCCGTATAGACGCCGTCGACATCGGTATAGATCTGGCACAGATCCGCGTGCAGCGCAACCGCCAGCGCAACCGCCGTCGTATCCGAGCCGCCGCGGCCAAGCGTTGTGATGTCGTCGTATTTGTTCAGCCCCTGGAAGCCGGCGACGATTACGATTTTCTTCTTGTCAAGCTCCTCCCGAATGCGGTCGCAGTCAACGCGGTGGATGCGCGCCATGCCATAGGCGGAATTCGTCCGCATGCCGACCTGCCAGCCGGTCAGAGAGATGACCGGAAAGCCCAGCTTCTCGATCGCCATCGCCGCCAGTGCAATCGAGATCTGCTCGCCGGCGGCAAGCAGCATATCCATCTCGCGCTTGGAGCTGTTGGGATTGATCTCCGCCGCCTTAGCGATCAGATCATCCGTCGTGTCGCCCTGTGCAGACAGCACGACAACTACGCTGTTTCCCTCTTTATATGTTTTGGTGACAATGTCAGCCACATTAAAAATACGTTCCGCGTTTGCCACCGAGCTGCCGCCGAACTTTTGAACAATCAGTGCCATAGTATCCTCCCACTCTCCGCTTGTCTGAACAACGGATGCCTTTTTTCCAGTTTATTCGCGCTCAGTCCAAAATGGGAATCCTGGAAAGCATCTCAAACCCGTCGCGTGCTTTTTGTTCAAGCGCCTCGCGGGTCATCGGCGATGTCAGGAAGCCATGCTGCCCGGCAACGTCCGCACGGATCATCTCTACCTCACCGAACGTGGCGCCGATCTGCATTTCACCCATCGTCGTCCGGACAAACCAGCGCAGCGGCAGCTTTGCCGCATCACTGACAACGTCGTCGCCGCCGTCGGACCAGTCGACATACTTTTTGGCGCCGAAGTGCTTCACCGCGTCGATCACATCCGCGATGACTGCGCTGGCCGTCGGCAGTTTACCGGCGCCGCGGCCATAGAACATGACGTCACCGATTGCGTCGCCCTTGACGACAATCCCATTGAACACATCTTCGACATTGGCCAGCTGATCGTCTTCCGCCACAAAGTGCGGCGCAACATAGACACAGATGCGTCCATCATCCTGCCGCTGCGCGCGGCCCAGCAGCTTGATGCGCCGGTCGGACGCTGAGGCAAATGTCACGTCCTCGCCAGTGATACCGGTGATGCCCTCGGTCGGCACCTGACGCGGATAAACATGACGGCCAAAGCTGAGCGCCGCCAGGATACAGATTTTACGGCAGGTGTCGTGCCCGCCGACATCGGCGGTCGGGTCGGCTTCGGCATAGCCGAGTTCCTGCGCCTGTCTGAGCACCGTGTCGAACGGCAGCCCGTCCCGGATCATCCGGGTCAGGATATAATTGGTCGTTCCGTTTAGGATGCCGCAGATCTCCGTGATCTCGTTTGCCGCAAGGCAGCTCGTCAGCGGCCGGATAATGGGAATGCCGCCGCCGACAGACGCTTCAAACAGAAAGTTCAAATCATTGCTGCGCGCGATCTGCAGCAGTTCATAACCGTATTCCGCCACCAGCTCCTTGTTGCTTGTGACAAAATGCTTACCGGCATGCAACGCACGGCGCGCATAGCGGAGCGCATCACCCACACCGCCGATGCATTCGGCGACAACCTGAATCTCCGGATCGTTTTCAATAACCGAAAAGTCATGCAGAATCAGATGCGCAAACGGGCTATCCGGATGATCGTGCGCAGTGAGGATATATTTGATTCGAATCTCTTCGCCGGCTTTTTTGGAGATCGAGGCCGCGTTTTTTTCCAGGACCTCCGCCACGCCGCTGCCAACCGTGCCGAAGCCCAAAAGTGCGATTGATACCATGCTGCCACTCCTTACCCGGCGACGATCTCGGACCGGACCACGCCGTCGAGTTCACCCACCTTGTTCATCATTCCCTCCACCGAGCCATGCAGGCCGCTCGTTTCCGCCGAGATGGTCGCCATGGCCAGCCCGCCCGACGGAATTGTCTGGTTGATCGTCAGTATATTTGCCCCGCATTCGGCTAAAATGGATAATATACCCGACAGGACGCCTGTGCGGTCGTTGAGCATGAACTGGAATGTCAGGATCCGGCCCGCCATCAGGTTTTCAAAGGGAAGCACGCTGTCACGATACTTATAATATGCGCTGCGGCTGATGCCCGTCATCCGTGCGGCGGCGCCAACTGTATCCGCCTCGCCGGTCTGCAGCAGGCGTTTGGCCTCTGCCACACTGCGGAACACCTCCGGCAGGGCCTCGGCCTCCACCAAAAAGTATTTCGGCATCTCGTGCATCATGCCGCCTCCTGTCTTTCGTGAGCAGTCATTTGTTTTTATGCTGTGGTCTATCATAGCATTCCATACGGGGAATTGCAAGCGCAGAACTGCCGATTTCCGCTTCTTTTCCCAAATGCCATCCGTTCAATCTGAACAATTGGGAGGTCTTTCATGCTGGAGAAGAAATGGGTTCGCACGGCGCTGTATCTGGCCGCCGGCGCGCTGGCGGCCTTTCTGGCCGTCCGGTTTCTGCTGCCCATTGTCCTGCCGTTTCTCATCGGCGCGCTGATCGCCAAGCTGGCCGATCCAGCGACGCGGTTCCTGCTGCGCAAAAGCCGCCTGCCGCGCTGGGTCTGCGCCGGCGTATGCGTCGGCACACTGTATCTGCTGCTCGCCGCCGGCTGCTGGATCCTGTGCCGGATGATCTGCAGCGAACTGGTGGAGCTCGGTCGGCAGCTGCCATCTATCGTGTCCTCTCTGGCAGGGCCAATGTCCCGTCTGCACGACTGGCTCTCGTCGCTGGCTGACCGCGCGCCGGACGGGCTTGGCACCGCGCTGGAGGGATGGGTCAGCCGTCTGTTCTCCGGCAGCGCCGGCTGGCTTGACACGCTCAACGACAAGGTCTTTTCCATCGCCTCTGCCTTCCTGGCCGCGCTGCCGAGCGCTGTGCTGTTCCTGATCACATCCGTCCTGTCAAGTTTTATGATCGCATCGCAGATGCCTGCCATTGGCAACTGGGTCCGATCCATCCTGCCAAAGCGCCACCGTGCGCAGATTACTGCCGTGGCGGGCCGGCTCCGCCTCGCGTTTGGCGGCTGGTGTGTGGCCCAGCTCAAACTGATGAGTGTCACGTTCTGCATTGTGACCGTCGGCCTTTTGATCATTGGCATCGACTATGCGCTGCTGTTCGGGCTGCTGGTCGCACTGATCGACGCGCTGCCGGTCTTCGGTACCGGCACCATCCTGATTCCGTGGGGGGCTGCTGATGTTTGTACGCGGAAACACACGCTGTGGGATTGGCCTGCTGCTGTACGGCGCGGCAACGCTCACGCGTACCGCACTTGAGCCGCGCCTGGTCGGCCGACAGATCGGCCTGAATCCGCTTGTAACGCTGCTGGCAATCTACACAGGTTTCCGGGTGATGGGCATTCTCGGGATGATCCTTTTCCCGATCGGCGCACTGCTCATCCAACAGCTGTGGGATTCGTACCACCGCGCGTCTCCGGCATAGTTGCGTTTTGCGCCGCGGCACGCTACAATGGTTCCGTTGGGGGGACTGCCAATGATCTTACACTGTACCTGCACGCGTACTGCACGGCTGTCAAGTATTCTGCACGGCGAGCTGGCCATGTCCACCGGGCTGATCAAGCATCTGAAATATGAACACGCGTTCTGTGTCAACGGCGTGCCGCGTTACACCAATTACATGGTGCAACCGGGCGATGTAGTCACCGTTCAGCTCGATGAGACGCCGCCGGACTACCCTGCGCAGGACGGCGTGCTGTCGATTCTCTACGAGGACGAGGCGATTCTCGCTGTGGACAAGCCGGCCGGCATGATGGTGCACCCATCGGCTTCCCGCAACACAGACACACTTGCAAACTACCTGTACGGATACTATCTGCGCACCGGTCAGGAATGTGCCGTCCATCCGGTCACACGGCTCGACCGCGACACGCTCGGGGTTGTGCTGATTGCCAAAAACGCATATGTCCACGCACGGCTGTGCCAGGCGCAGCTGGCCGGTCAGATCGAAAAGCACTATACCGCCGTCGTCTTCGGCGGACCGCCGGAGGATGCCGGCGTCATCGACCTGCCGATTGTCCGGCCCGACCCGACACGGATGCTGCGCACCGTCGGCGCAGGCGGGCTTCGCGCTGTGACGCGCTACCGGGTCACACGCCGCGGCGAGACAAGCACGCTCGCGCTCGAGCCAGTCACCGGGCGGACGCATCAGCTGCGCGTCCACTGTCTGGCCGGCGGATTTCCGATCCTCGGCGATCCCCAGTACGCAACGGAAGCCTCGCGCGGCTACTCGGATGCGCACGGCCTTTCCACACAGCTTCTGTGCGCCAGGCAGCTCCGTTTTGCCCACCCGATCACCGGCGCGCCGGTTGCTCTGATCTCCGCACAGGGTTTGTGGGAATAAAGGCCATACAGAACGCAATTCCTGTGCAAAATTGTGGTTGTGCTCTTTTTGAAACTGTTGTATAATCATCGGTGGAAATTCGCGCCGCGGCGGCAGCGCTCAAACCAAACATAATGGAGGTACTTACCATGTTTGACAAGCTCATCGAAATGCTCAAGGCCAATCCGAAAAAGATCGTCTTTACCGAGGGTCCCGACGCCCGTATCCTCGAGGCAACCGCCCGCATCAAAGCGTCCGGCAACTATCTGACGCCGGTGCTCGTCGGCAATGTCGAAGAGGTCAAGGCCAACGCGGCCAAGGGCGGCTTTGATATTGAGGGCATCGAAATCATCGACCCGGAAACCTATCCCGAAATGGATGCCATGGTCGAAAAGATGGTTGAGCTGCGCAAGGGCAAAATGACGCCGGAAGACTGCCGGAAGAACCTGCTCAAGGGCAACTACTTCGGCACGATGCTCGTGCAGATGGGCAAGGCCGACTCGCTGCTCGGCGGCGCGACCTACTCCACGGCCGACACCGTCCGTCCGGCGCTCCAGCTCATCAAGACCAAGCCGGGCAACACGATCGTATCGTCCTGCTTCATCATGGTGCGCGACAATGCCGACGGCACGCAGGAGCGCCTGGCGATGGGTGACTGCGCCATCAACATCCATCCGACGGAGGACAACCTCGTCGAGATCGCGCAGGAGACCGCCAAGTGCGCCCAGACGTTCGGCATTGACCCGAAAGTCGCTTTCCTGAGCTTCTCCACCAAGGGTTCGGCCAAGGATGATGAGGTCACCAAGGTGCAGAACGCTGTCGCCAAAGCGAAAGAAGTGATGGACGTTCCGGTCGACGGCGAAATGCAGTTCGATGCAGCTGTCGCGCCGGAGGTGGGTCAGCTTAAGTTCCCGGGTTCCACGGTTGCCGGCCATGCCAACACCTTTATTTTCCCGGATGTCACCTCCGGCAACATTGGCTATAAGATCGCGGCCCGTCTGGGCGGCTTCGCGGCCTACGGCCCGATCCTGCTTGGCCTGAACGCGCCGATCAACGACCTCTCCCGCGGCTGCAACGCAGACGAGGTCTATAAGATGGCGCTCATCACTGCTGCGCTCGCCTGAGTACAAACAGGAAATCGCATAAAAATCGTACGGCAGGCTCTCGCCTGCCGTACTTTTTTCCATATCGCGCGCGTCATGCATCCAGGCGGCAGCGGTAGCCCAGCCCCGGCACTGTCCGGATACAGTCAATACCGGCCGGCCGCAGCTTTTTCCGGATCTGGAACACCGTGTTCTCCACCGCATGGCAGCATCCGTTGGTCGGCTGGTGCCAGACGCGCTCATACAGCTCCTGTTTGCTCAGCGTGCGGTTCGGTTCGCGCAGCAGCAGCTGCAGCACATCGAATTCCTTTTCGGTAAGCGTGATCTCCCGCCCGCCGACAAAAACGCTCCGGTGTGATGGGCAGAGCGTCAGCGTCCCCGCCGCATCCGGCAGTGCAAACGCCTTGCGGATCGCTGCGCAATCCTGCGCGATCTGCGTCAGGAGACTCGGAAAATCCGGGAAGCATATCGGCTGGCGAAGCGGCCCATAGAGCAGCAGCGTCAGCTGTCGATCATACAGATCTCCTGCAAAGTCAAGCAGGTGCACCTCCACTGCATCGGGCTCCATGCGTTCTACCGTTGGCCGCGGGCCGACATAGGCCGCGCCAGGGCAGCTTTCGCCATCCCAGCACACCCGCGCTGCATATACGCCAGGTTTCGGCAGTGGGTCGCTGCACATCAAATTGGCCGTTGGCATTCCGACCAGCTTACCGATCCCCCACCCATGCACGACTGTGCCACTGATCCGGCACACAGGTTCTCTCCGGAGATCCAGTTTATGCGCCGTCACAGCTGCGATACTCCGCGCAGCGTCAGCAGGAGCAGCACACAGGTGACCCCGGCCGCACCCGCCGCCACCATACCGGCGGTGCGGCAGCGCATCTCCGCTTTCTGCTCGTTTGCCATCCCAAGCCGGCGCAGTGCCGGCTGAAGCGCACCGAGCAGCAAGAATGAAAACGCCGCGTTCAGCCCTCCCTTGAGCAGATTAAACGGCAGAAATGCGGGCAGCAGCAGTTCCGTCACTGCCTCTCGCGGGTAGCCCAGATAGAGCGGCGTAATCAGCCAGTTCCAGGCCATCATCCCCGCCGCCATTGACAGCCAGCCCACGGCCAGGCCGATGGCAGCGGTTTTGGCGCTCGGCCTGCGCCGGTAGAGAATTGCCGCCGGGCCGGCAAACAGCGCCGTGGAGACGACGTTCATCAGGCAGCCCACCAGGCCTGTGCCGCTGACTGTCAGCATCTCCAGGACGGAAACAATCACCGAAATTGCAAACGCATACGGCGGGCCAAGCAAAAAGCCACCCAGCGTGATCACAACATCTTTCGGCTCATAGCGCAAAAACAGGACAATCGGGATCTGCACCAGTGTGACCAATGCATACGCCATTGCTCCCAGCATCGCCGCCATTGTCAGTTTTTTTGTTTTGCTTCTCATTTCGCACCTCCAAAAAACCGCACCGGAAAGACGTGGTCTTCTCCGGTGCGGTTTTTGGGCGGGACAGCACGGCGCGCTGCTGCGCGCCGTGTGCCGGCATTCGCTTCTCTCATCCAGACTGTACTGTCGGTTTTGGAATTGCACCAAATCCTGCGCTGCGCGCCCGCGGACTGTCACCGCCGATCGGGAATTGCACCCTGCCCCGAAGAAAATACCCCATAATTCCGTTGTCAGTTTTACGATAACGCGGCAGGCAGCGTATGGCAACCGTCTGCCATAAAATCGGAAGTTTTTCGGAAAACGCCGCGTGCCGGACGGCGCTCCGTCCGGCACGCAGATTTATTTCGCGTAGACCTTTTTCAAGCGCGCAAAGCGCGGCATGCCATTTTCCATCACTTGCTTGCGTTCGCCGACAATCAGCGGCACACAGTAGTCGATCAACGCCTGCGTCACACCATTGCGGCTCTCGTTGATCCAGTCAAGCGGCACTTTTTTCTCACGGTTCGCAACCGCATCAAGATCGATGAGATCCGGCTCGGCGCGATACTCCGTCCCCGGCAGGCGCTTGATACCGATCATCTTGCCGCTGATGCCATCGGCCGCGGCAGCAACCGCCGTCGCCCCGAGGATAAACGCCTCCATCGAGTCGGTTGCCGAGGCAACATGCGCTGCGCACCGCTGCAGCAGGCTCAGCTCGATCCCGCGCACTTTCGCGCCGGTTTTCTCCTTGACAACATTCGCCAGCATTGCCGCCAGCCCGCCGAGCTGCGCATGACCAAATCCATCCGTCGTCGAGGTCTTCGCCTCGGAGACAAAGCTTCCGTCTGCGTAGTGGATCCCCTCGGACACCGCGACGATGCAGTAGCCCGTCTCGCGGTAAACACGCGTCACGTCGGCCAGGAACTGCTCCATGTCAAAATCGACCTCAGGCAGATAGATGAGATCCGGCCCGCATCCGCTCAGCCCGGCCAGCGCCGCGCTGGCTGTCAGCCAGCCTGCATGGCGTCCCATACACTCGATGATCGTCACGGTACCAGTGTCATAGACGTGCGCGTCGAGGTAGACCTCTTGGAATGTAGTGGCAATATACTTTGCCGCTGAGCCAAACCCCGGGCAGTGGTCGATGCCATACAGATCGTTGTCGATCGTCTTCGGCACGCCGATGACGCGGCACTCATAGCCGACCTGCTGCAGATACCGGCTGACCTTGGCACATGTGTCCATTGAATCGTTGCCACCGATATAAAAGAAGTAGCGCACATCATACTTCTGAAACACCTCCAGAATCCGCCGGTAATCGGTATCGTCGGCCGAAGGGTCACTGAGCTTATAGCGCACCGAGCCAAGCACTGACGACGGCGTCTGCGGCAGCAGCGCGAGTTCTTTGGGGGATTCCTGCCCCAGATCAAACAGCTTGTCATCCAGTACGCCGCGGATGCCATGCTCCGCACCGAGCACCCGGGTGATCGCCGGATTTTCCATTGCAGCCTGAATAACGCCGAAAACGCTGGCATTGATAACAGCCGTCGGCCCGCCGGACTGGCCGACGATGCAGGCACCTTTGAGAATGGCCATAGTCGTTCCTCCGTGTTTCAATTGTTTTTTTCTATTATACCGTAAGCGCGCGCAAAAGTAAATCAAGCGGTTGCTTTTCCTCTGGAATATTGGTAAGATATGCGCAGGAAAAGGAGCTGATTGTATGCCACTTGTCACAACCACTGAAATGTTTCGGAAAGCGTATGAGGGCGGCTTTGCCGTCGGCGCGTTCAACGTCAACAATATGGAGATCATCCAGGGGATCACCGAGGCTGCTGCAGAGGTTCGCTCGCCGCTGATCCTGCAGGTCTCCGCCGGCGCACGCAAATACGCCAAGCATGTCTATCTGATGAAGCTGATCGAGGCAGCACTTGAGGACACTGATCTGCCCATCTGCGTCCATCTCGACCACGGTGAAAACTTTGATGTCTGCAAGAGCTGCATTGACGGCGGCTTCACCTCCGTGATGATCGACGGCAGCAAGCATCCGTTTGAGGAGAACATCCGCATGACCCGCGAGGTCGTCGAATACGCGCACGCACATGGCGTTGTCGTCGAGGGCGAGCTGGGCCGGCTGGCCGGCATTGAAGACGAAGTCAATGTGTCCGACGAGGACTCGTCCTATACCCGTCCCGAAGAGGTACAGGAATTTGTCGAGCGCACCGGTGTCGACAGTCTCGCCATCGCAATCGGCACCAGTCATGGTGCGTTCAAGTACAAGCCCGGCCAGAAGCCGCAGCTGCGCTTTGACATTCTCGAGCAGGTGCAGCAGCGTCTGCCCGGCTTTCCAATCGTGCTGCACGGCGCATCGAGCGTCACGCCTGAGCATGTCGCCACCATCAATGCCAACGGCGGCAAGCTCGAGTCCGCCATCGGCATTCCCGAGCCGATGCTGCGCCAGGCCGCAACCATGGCCGTGTGCAAGATCAATATTGACACCGATCTGCGTCTTGCAATGACTGCCGGCGTCCGCCAGTATCTGAACGAGCATCCCGAGGAGTTCGATCCCCGCAAATATCTCATTCCCGGACGCGATAACATCCGCGCAATGGTGCGCCACAAGATCGTCGACGTGCTCGGTTCCGACAACAAGATCTGACTCGACCGTGCGGCGGCAGAGCCATTCTGCCGCCGTACTTCCGCGCTTGACACGCTCGCCCATCTGTGGTATGCTGACCGCGGATTCTGAAACGAAAGGGGCGGAACGATGTTTTTGATTTCCTGCAAGTAATCATCTGGGCGCAGCCGCTGTCCGGCGGGATTGCCGCGCCCATCTGCAGGAAAGAAATCCATAGGTCTGCTCTGTTCCGGCATGTGCGCTCGCTGAGCCGCGCCGGCTTGCACCGCCGCAGGAATGCTTTCCTGCGGCGGATTTTCGTTTTGGGAGGGCTGCAATATGTCTATGATTCAGATCGAACACCTCACCTTCTCCTATCCGGGCAGCTGCGACGCCGTCTTTGAAGATATCAATCTCCGGCTGGACACCGATTGGAAGCTCGGCCTTGTCGGGCGAAACGGCAGGGGGAAAACAACGCTGCTGCGCCTGTTACTCGGGCAATACGAATACAGCGGACACATCCGGCATTCTGTGCCCTTTGACTATTTCCCCTGTCCTGTCGCACAGCCGCATCGCTGGACGGAAGAGATCCTGCAGGAAATATGTCCGCAGGCCGAACAGTGGGAGATTCTGCGGGAGCTGTCCCTGCTCGAGGTCGACGCGGATGTGCTCTGGCGGCCCTTTGATACGCTCTCCGGCGGCGAGCAGGTTAAGGTGCTGCTTGCCGCACTGTTCCGAAACGAGGGGCACTTCCTTTTGATCGACGAACCAACCAACCACCTCGACGCCGCTGCATGCGAGCGGGTTGCCGCGTATCTCAGCCGGCAGAAAGGCTTCATCCTGGTATCGCACGACCGTCGTTTCCTCGATGGCTGTGTCGATCACATTCTGGCGCTGAACCGCTCGGGCATCGAGTTATGCAGCGGTACTTTTTCGTCCTGGATGACCGGATTTACGCAGCGGCAGGCGGCCGAGCTTGCACAGAACGACCGTCTGAAAAAAGAGATCGGCCGGCTGCGGCAGGCAGCCGGCCGGACCGCAGTCTGGTCGGATCGTGCGGAGGCATCCAAGGCCGGCGCACTCGACAAAGGCTACGTTGGCCACAGAGCCGCGAAGATGATGCAGCGATCGAAATCGATTGATGCCCGGCGGCAGAAAGCGGCCGAAGCAAAAGCCGGGCTGTTGAAAGACCTTGAGACGGCGGAGGCGCTGAAGCTCACACCCCTTCCCTATCACACGGCCACGCTCGCAACACTGCATGACGTCGCTGTCTGCTTCGAGGGTCGCACCGTCAACGCACCGGTTTCATTTTCCATACAACAGGGCGATCGGATCGCGATCTGCGGCAGAAACGGCAGCGGGAAAACCAGCCTGCTGAAGCTTTTGGCCGGCCAGGCACAGGCGCATACCGGAACGATTTCGATCGGCGCCGGCCTTGTGGTGTCCCGTGTGCCGCAGGACACGGCGCATCTGTGCGGCAGCGTACACGATTTTTCCGCCCGCGCTGGCATTGATAAACCGCTGTTCCTCGCAATTCTGCGTAAGCTTGGCTTTAAACGCATCCAATTTGAAAAGGACATGCGCGCATTTTCCGCCGGTCAGAAGAAAAAAGTGCTGATTGCCCGGAGTCTGTGCGAGCACGCCCACATGTACATCTGGGACGAGCCGCTCAACTTCATCGACATCGTCTCCCGCATGCAGATCGAGCAGTTGCTGACCACATTTTTGCCTACAATGGTCTTTGTCGAGCATGACGGCGCGTTCCGCGACACGATTTCAACCAAAACCATCTCGCTGTGAGCGGCCTGCCCTATTTGGGCTGCTGCCCACCGACCTGCACTATACGAAAGCCCTCGCCGTGCACCTCATTGGACTCGAGCACAATCAAGAACGAGTCCGGATCGGCCTCTTTCACGGCGCGCTGCACCCGGTACATCTCCTTGCTGCTGCACGCGCACAGCACAACCTGCTTCTCCGAGCCGCAGTAGCCGCCCTGTGCATGGAGCACTGTGCTGCCGCGCTGACAGGTTTCATCGATCACCTGGCAGATGCGCCGGCCCCGCTCGGTGACAATCAGCGCCAGTTTCCCGGTGTTCATGCCATACATGACCTTATCCACAACGGCAGCCAGCAGGAAACTCACGATCATACCGTAGATCACACCGTCGATGTCACGCAGCAGCACGCCGCCGATCAGCACGATCACCGCATCTGCACAGAACGCGATGTTACCCAGTGACAGATGGGGGCGCGCCGCCTTGACCGCCATGATGATGAAATCCATACCGCCGGTAGAGGAATTGTGCGCATAGATCAGCGCATATCCGACCCCCGCGAACACGCCGGTACAGATCGCAGCAAGCAGCCTGCTGCCCCCGTAAACCGGCAGCAGCGGCGCAATGTAATCAATCAGCACCGATGAAATCAGCATGCACCGGATCGAACTGAGAAAGAAACGCCGGCCGAGCTTTCGGAAACAGAGCACTGCCACCGGGATATTTAGTACAATGGTCGACATGCCGATCGGCACATCGAACATCTGATACAGAATGATCGACACGCCGGAAAAGCCGGTCATCGGGAAGCCAGCCTGCGCCGCGAAATTGTAGATGCCGGCCGCGACAAACACACTGCCGAGCAGTTCCCAGAACAGCTGCACCGCCCAGTCCCGCAGATTCAGACGAGACAAGCCTTTTTTCATACACCGCACCTCCTGCAACTGAATAAAAAAAAGAGCGGAGCGTATTATAAATATAATACGCTCCGCTCTTTTCCAATCTCAGGGTAGCACAGCAGGCGAAAAATGTCAAGCCGCTTCGTCTGCGGTTCCGGTCATCTCGAAGCTGTAGCGCTCCAGCGGCGTGTCGTAGACATTGTGGCCGGTCTCAAGCGCCGCGCCCTCCACCGTCACTGTGATTGTCTGCGCATCGTATGCCTCCAGGAACGTGTTGACCAGACTGCCCAGCATCATCATCTCGCCGGAGGTGCCCATCTGCCCGACGCCGTCGGCAAAGGCCTGCGACAGATCCAGCGTCAGTTCACTGCCGTCATCACTCTGGGTAAAGCTGACGCACGTCGTGCCCTCTGGAATTGCGCCGGCGTCCACCAGTGCCGCAAGCAGCTCGTCCGCAGTCAGCTCCGCGATCGCCACCTCTGTCTCATCCAGGCCGTCGGCATTGTCATTTCCGGTGTAGATCGTAACCGTCACGCCGGCCTCTGCCTCGGTCTGGGCCTCACCAGTCGGCTCTTCCTGTGCATCTTCCGGCTGAGTTGTCTCTGCCGCCGGATCCTGTTCCTCAGTCCCGTCTTCCGGTGCAGCGTCACCGGCATCCGGCTCCTCTGCGTCATCTGATGTGCATGCGCCAAGCGCGAACACAATGCCAAGCGCCAGCACAAGTGCCAAAATTCGTTTGAACTTCATCGCGCAGTTCTCCTTTCATATTGGGCTATTTGCCCCTTTGGTGATTTGACGAATGCGTGGAGCAGAAGTTCCAGATTGGATAAATAAATTTTCAGGACACCGTTACCGGGCCATTTTCTGCTATGTATGTATAGCTGCCATCCGGCTTGCGCCGCACGCGCAGGTCGCAGTGGACATTCTGCGACGGATCGGGATGGTCTTTCCATAGCGCATACATCTGCGGCAGGAATTTCGGCCACATCGACGCCTCATACTCGGAGTGATACGCGCTCTGCTCCGGCGTTGCAGCAGCCTCCGGGTTGGCAAACACAAACGACGGCGGTGCAGAGACCTGCGTATTGACCACACTGCAGACAACGTGATTTGTACCGCCGGGCGCAGCCTCCCACATATGGATCGTCGCATCGACAAACTCGCCCAGATCATTGCGCACGCACTCCATAATGACATGCCCCAGGCACTGATCCAGCGGGAAATCGCTCAGATCCATCCGATTGATCTGGACGCCGTCGCCGCCGAATACCGGCCCGTTGGGCACCATGACCTCGGAGATCATATGCGCGGAATTGGTAAAGCCATAGCTGACCGGCGGCCGCACCCAGTTGAAACGCTTGTGCGAACCAGGCGCCCAGAGATAATAGCACTTTTCCATATTGGCCCAGAACCAATCGAGCATCTCCGGCGTCACGCCGGGCAGGAAATGCTGCGCGCAGGTCGCCAGCTTCCAGCCGCGGGCGGTGTACATCGGCCGCACCTCCGGTGTCGGATACTCCGGCGACGGCTTATCCAGCGGGGTAAACGGCAGCGTCTCGACATGAATATTTTCCGAAAACGGCAGATAAGTCTGCCCCGCATTGGGCAGATAGGGAAACGGCTCAGACATCAGAATCCTTCCTTTCGGCTGGAATAACCGGCTTTTTTGTTCTTCCACAGGACGATTATAACACAGCTTGTCTGATTTGTCACGCGCATTACAAAACCCGCACTGCGCATGCGCGTGCGGGTTTTGTATATTCCAGCGGTGCCGCAGTTCATGAGCAGACAACCTTGCAGATACGCCGGAAGCAGGCGATTTTCGGGTGCGCGGCACCGGGAACAGCGGATCAGGTATCCCGGCGGATCTTACCGAACGGATTCTCGGCGTTGTGCGCCTCGTGATCGGCGACAGCCACATGGTCGACCTTGACCGTGACCTTGCCGGTCGCGTCCCAGCGCCCGGGCGAGTAGGTGTTCTCGTCGTCCATTGTCTGGTAGGGCTTCGGCGCGGGCACAGTGTCCTGCACCGTCTGCACGATCGTATAATCCGCGTGCAGAAGCCCCGGCTCAGTCAGCTGCGCCGGGCGGCCGCCCAGCTCGCCGACCGTGCAGTCGTTCTCAATGAAGTCAAGATAGCGGTTGCGCGCCCAGTTGCCAACATCATAGTCGCCCGCAATATCCGGACAGACCTGCTCGTGGAACCATTTCCACTCGCCGTCGACATACACAAAATCAGAACCGTACCGCTCCCACAGCCAGACGCCGCCGCGATGCTTCCCGTCAAAGCCGATCGGGCCGGTCAGCGTGCCGGGCGTGAGATAGAACGAGCGGGCGCTCATGCCGTCATCCGCGACCTCAATGACGTCAGACGCCAGAACATGGACGCCGGACGAGCCGGTCGAACGGATGTCGTGTCCCTGATACTCCGGGAAGTTGCGGATCATTTCGGTCATCGAGCGCATCGCCATGCTGTCGGTATGTCCGACCGAGTTGATGTAGACCTCTTCATAGCCGACCATGCGTCCGAACTGATGCGCCCAAGTGCAGTTTGGAGACTTGAGCCACATAAAATCCCACTCCTCGCGGGAGTAGCTGACGCCGTGCATGTACGCATGGCGCGCCTTATATTCCTCCACTGTCTGGCTTGCCTCGGCGTTGTGCAGGCGCTGTTCAAATGTCAGATGCTTTTTCATGCTTTGCCTCCTCCCTCAGCGGCGCTCGCGCTCGTAGTAGGGCTTGCCAAGATCGCCCTTCGGGCCGTAGCTTTCTTTGTCGTTGTATGTGGCATAGGGTCTCGGCATGTCCTGGAACATGTACTCCCAGCCAAAGAACGGGTCATAGACCGTGCGCTTGATCGTCGGGTCGCCGAAATCGACCTCGAGCGGATCGTGCTCACCCTCCGGGAGTTTGACCGGGGTGTCGGCATAATTGTGGCCGGCCTCAATCGTGTGATCATGCTCGAGCACAAGATGCCAAATCTTCCAGCCGCCCGGCTCCTTAATCAGATCGGCGAACACGAGGCCAAGGTCAAAATAGGTCTTGGCCGTGCCGTCCGGCAGGCCGGTGGACTGGAACGCCGGGCGATAGCCCAGGTAGCGGGCAGTTTTCCCGTCGTCGGCAATATAGACCAGATGCGTGGTGGCGGTGTGCATCTCCGCGCAGCCATAGCCCAGGTTCTCGCGGCAGAGTTTCAGGTCCGGGTTCGCCTCGCAGAATGGCTTCAGGCGGGCGTAGCGCTGCTCGTCACGGTATACGACCAGCTGACGGATGACCTCGTCCATACCGACGAAATAGCCGGTGTTGTAGGCCAGCGACGCGCTCTCGCGGTTGGCCGCCTCCTGCACCCAGAGGTCGTTGACCGCCTCGCGGCGCATTTCATTGGAGAGGTAGTAGGCATGACGGTTCATCGTCTGGATCACGTTTTCCTTGTCCCAGACGCGTTCAACACGCTCGTCATTGGTATAGGGGACATTTACTTTCATGGTTCAGCCGCCTCCTTTCTCAAATTCCGTAGCTGAACGTCTCAGCAAAGGTGACGTACGGCTCCGGCAGGCGCGGCGACGGCGTAAACGGACGCGACGCGCTGTATTCCTCACGCACAGTGCACGGAACATTCGGCTCAACATAGCGGAAGTTCTTCATCTCGGCAAACTCCGGCAGCTCTTCGTACGTTTTCTTCGGCCCCGTCCACGGCGAACCGCACGGGTGGTCGATCTCACGCAGGTAGAGCATATGCCAGATCTTCCACTCGTCGCCCTCGCGGATAAAGTCGACGGCAAACCAGCCCCACTCCCAGAAGCCCTGCGGGCCTCCCGGCGTCAGCAGTGAATACGAGCCGCGCGTGCACCAGATCCCCTTGGCCGTCGCGCCGTCCTCCGCCAGCTCGATGACCGGCGTGTCGACCGGACGGTAGGTCATCATGCCGACGCCATAGACCTCTTCGAGCGTCTTATCCGTGAAGTTGTCCGGAAAACGCTCGTAGATCAGGCGGCTCTCCAGCGCGATGCGCTCTCCCTGGTTTGCGTAGTAACCGCGCACGGCGTCCACGCCCTTAAAATAGCCGGTGTTGATACCAAGGCAAACGTCCTCTTGTCCCTGTGCCCAGTACCGGTCGAACATTTCGGCCTCTTTTTTCAGGGTGTAGTCAGCGGACATGCGGCCCATCAGGTTTTTGATTTCGCGCTGATCCTCCCATCGGCCGAGTTTTTCTTCAGCGGTCATGGTTTTTCCCATCGTATCCACTCCTTTTACAGTCAAGCCGGGTGATAGCCGGACAATCTGTCTCCAGTATATTCGTTTTATTGGGAAAAGTACAATGCACAACCAGAATCGTTCTTATTCACATACCGCAAAGCCCCCGGGACCCCGTCATAAACTGCATGAGCGCTATGCAGATATTAAACTTTACATCCCCGCCGTGCTCCCTTATAATAAATAAGGATACAAACAAAATGCGAAAGGATGGCGAGCCATGTCCCATTATCCGCATCTGACCGCGCCGATTACACTGGCCGGTTTGACTTTGAAAAACAGAATGTTCTCGGCGCCGACCTCACTGGCCGAGCTTGGTCCGGACGAGCACTATTCCAAGGCCAACATTGAGTACTACAAGCTCCGTGCAGCGGGCGGCTGCGCTCTTGTCACCGTCGGTGATGTCATTGTGGATCTGGACACCGGACGGAGCCACCCGCAGCAGGTCGGCATCAACGATCCGTCGGCTGCGCCGTATCTGATTGAACTGGCTGACGCCATTCACTCCCATGGCGCGGCGGCCTCAGTCGAAATCGACCATGGCGGCGCGCTGTGCGCGCCGGAGTTCATCGGCGGCAAGAACGCAATCGGCCCGTCCGGCTATGTCGACGACTGGGGCGACACGGTCGAGGAGATGACAGAAGCACAGATCTATGAAATCGCAGAGCAGTTTGGGGAAGCGGCTGCGAATGCAAAATCTTACGGCTTCGATATGATCATGGTGCACGGCGGGCACGGCTGGCTGCTGCACCAGTTCATCTCACCGCTGACCAATCATCGGACCGATCAATGGGGCGGCAGCCTGGAAAACCGGATGCGTTTTCCGCTGCTCGTGATCGAAAAAATCCGCGCGCGCGTCGGGCGCAGCTTTCCGATCGAGATCCGAATCTCCGGCGCCGAGCGCTGCACCGGGGGATACGGCATCGAAGAGGGCGTGGGAATCGCCAAAATGCTGGACGGCAAGGTTGACCTGATCCACGTTTCTGCCGGCACACAGCAGGAGGAATTCTCCGCCGTGCTGATGCATCCGGGCGCATTTCAGAAGGACATGGAAAACAGTGGGCTCGTCGCCGAAATCAAAAAGCATGTCAAAACGCCGGTCCTGACCGTCGGTGCATTCAATCTGCCGGACGACATGGAGCGCTTCCTGGCCGACGGACACGCCGACTGCATCGCCATGGGCCGCGCGCTGATCGCCGACCCGTTCCTGCCGAAAAAGGTTGTCCGCGGCCAGGCCGATCAGATCACCCCCTGCCTGCGCTGCGGTGAGTGCCAGTCCGGTATGATGGCAAACCGCGTGATCCGCTGCTCGGTCAACCCGATCATCGGCCGCGAATGCGACTACTTCCATCCCCTACCGCAGACGAAAAAGCGGAAAGTGCTGATCGTCGGTGGCGGCCCCGGCGGCATGCAGGCTGCGCTGACCGCGTATGAAAAGGGCCATGAGGTCGTGCTGGTCGACGAGCAACCGAAACTGGGCGGCGCGCTGAAATTCGCTGACAGCGGCGCAGATTTCAAGCAGCCGATGCGCCGTTACCGCGAGAGCCAGGCCGCCAAGGTCAAGGCGCTGCCGATTGATCTGCGTCTTGGCGTCAAGGCCGACGCCGCGCTGGTCAATGAGGTGAAGCCGGACGTTATCATCGCTGCGGTCGGCGCTGATCCGATCCGCCTGCCCGTGCCGGGCGCGGACGGCGAAAACGTCATCTTTGGCGCGGACATCATGCCAGATACGCCGATTGGCCATCGCGTCGTCGTCATCGGCGGCGGACTGATCGGCTGTGAGGAAGCTGTCTATCTGGCGCGGCAGGGGCACACGGTCACAATTCTCGAAATGCTGCCGGAGCTGGCTGCCGAATGCGGCCGAATGCACCGTATTGCACTGATGCATGAGGTGGAGACCACGCCCGGGATCACGCCGGCCGCCGGACAACGCTGCACTGGTATCACACCCGAGGCCGTCACTGCGGTCGATGCCGACGGTACGGAGCACGTCTATCCGGCTGATACGGTCGTGATGGCCGCCGGTATGCGCGCCCGCTCGGCCGAGGTCGAAGCGCTGCGGCCGCTTGCACCGGAATTCTATGTTGTCGGCGACGCGCGGCGCGCAAGCAAGGTCATGTATGCCGTGCGCGATGCGTACGACGCAGTCATCGATATGGGCCTGTAACCTGGCCTGAAAAAACTGCAACCGCCCCTGCGGCCAGCCGGCCGCAGGAGCGGTTTCTTCCTGCCTGAATCGGGTGCGCTTATTGGGGCGCAGCCTCGCACATCTTGTCATACATATGCTGCGCCGCCGTCATCAGGATCCGGCCGCGCAGCACGCCGATGCGGCACGGGAGCGACGCCGACGGCTCTTCAAGCGGGCGGAACGCCAGCACATCGTGCGAGCCGGGCATCCCCAGTGCCGGCACATCGGCGGCAAAGCGCTTGTCGGTGATAATCGAAACCCCCATATTCTTCTCGAGCATCTCATCAGCCAGATACGGCGCGTCAATCTGATAAAAGATATTCGGCATCAGTCCCTTGTTATGACAGAGCTCAATGATGGCGCGGTCCAAATCCGAATCGTGGTTGACCATAATAATCCGTTCTGAGCAGATATCGTCCACTGTGACATATTCTTTGTGGGCAAGCGCGTTGTTGGCCGACATCAGCACGCCCATCCGCTCGTGATAGAGCGTTTTCCACTGAATCTCGCGCTCGTTATAGGCGGTTGACGAGAGCGCGATGTCGATGTCACGGCCCAGCAGCGCCTCGCTCAGTTCCTGCGGACTCATCTGGAAATAACCGAACTGCACATCCGGATGCGCGTGAATAAACCAGCGGATGCACATGTCGATCCAGCCGGTGTTCCCCTCGGCAAATGACGAGCCGATCCGCACACTGCCGCTGACGCCCTCTTTGAGCATTTCAAACCGGCGCTGCAGCTCGTCGATTCCGGAAAAGCACTGTTCGGCAAATTCCAGCACCAGCTGCCCATAGGCATTGAGCTGAATATTCTTCCCTTTTCGATCAAACAGCTCCGCGCCGAGATCCTCTTCCAGCTTAGCGATCATACGGCTGAGCGTCGGCTGTGAGATATAGAGCTGCTCCGCCGATTTGGTCAGATTCTGCGTCTTGGCCGTCACAACGAAGTTGCGGAGCTGCTCCAGGTTCAGGTTCAGCATCGTGGCTCCCTCCTGCCCATCGTCTGTATGTTCAGCGTAACACAATTTCGCAGAAAATGCAAAGCATACAAAAACCGGCCCCGCACGGGCGGGGCCGGTTTCGGCAAAAAGGTACGCTATTCCGGCGCGCGCACAGCGCTTTCGGCATAGGGGTTGTTACGCTGCGGGGAGTAGGTGTTCTTGTCATCGAGCGTATCAAACGGTTCGGGATACGGTACGGTGTTCTGCACCGTCTGCACGACACTGTACTCGTGGTGCAGCGGTGTCGGCTCCCTCAGACGCGCCGGATAGCCGGATGGGCTGAACTCGGGCGGATTGTCCGCGCGCAGGGTCTTTGCCATTTCGCTTGCGCGGCGGCGCGGCACCGGCTCGCAGCCGTTGCGCAGATAGTTCTGATAGCTGTCATATGCCCAGTTCCCCGCGTCATACACGCCGGCAAGATCCGGGCAGACCTGCTCGTGGAACCAGTACCATTCCCCGTCGACAAAGGCAAAGTCCGAGCCATAGCGCTCCCACAGCCAGTTGCCGCGGCGATGGACGCCATCCGCCCCGACCAGGCCCATCAGGATGCCGGGCGTACAGTAGCTGCTGCGTGCGAAATCGCCGTCTTCAGAAACCTCGATTACGCTCGACGCGAGCGCATGCAGTGAGGTAACGCCCGTCGTCCGTACGTCATGTCCCTCCAGCTCGGGGATGTCATTGATACTGCTGAAATTGTCCAGTATAAACTGCTTATCCGTGTGCGTGATGCAGTTGAAGCGGACCTCCTGCTCATAGCCGCACATACGGCCGAAGCCGTGCGCGAACGCCGTGTGACCGGAATTGAGCCAGAAAACGGCATACTCCTCCTTAGAGTTGCCCGTGCCGTGCAGGTAGGCATGGCGCGCTTTGAGCTCTTCCACTTTCCAGCACGCCTTGGCCGCGTGCAGCTTTTCGTCGAACGGGCGATGCTGATACATCCCGCCGCCCCCTTTGATGATTCAGTCCTCCGTGCGCTCGTTGCTGACCGCGTATGGGTTGTTGCGCCCCGGGGAATAGGTGTTCTGCTTGTCAAGCGTCCGGAACGGCTCCGGATACGGCACCGTGTCCTGAATGGTCTGCAGAATGGTGTACTCATAGTGCAGCCGCCCGGGCGCCGCCGGTTCGGCCAGACGCGGCGGGAAGCCGTAGCTGCCGAATTCCATGTCGTCATCCAGTTCCGGGAAGCTCGGCGGCGCCAGCTCCTCACCGTTTTCCATATAGCCGGTGTAGCTGTCATACGCCCAGTTGCCGGTGTCGTAGCAGCCGGAGATGTCGGGACAGACCTGCTCGTGGAACCAGTACCACTCCCCGTCGACAAAAGCAAAGTCGGAACCATAGCGCTCCCACAGCCAGTTGCCGCCGCGGTGTTTGCAGTCCATGCCGACCGCGCCCATCAGAATGCCCGGTGTCGCGTAAAAGCTGCGGGCGAACTTTCCGTCCTCCGAGACTTCAACAACGCTTGACGCAAGCGCGTGCAGGCCGGTGCAGCCGGTCGTGCGCACGTCGTGTCCCTCATATTCCGGCACATAGTTGATGATGTTGAAATTGCCGAGGATGAACTGTTTATCCTCGTTCGTGATGTGGTCGAAACGGAAATCCTGATAGAATCCGCACATGCGCCCGAACCCATGGCCGAATGTCGTATGGCCGGATTTGAGCCAGATGACGTCGTATTCCTCTTTTGAGTTGCCGGTCGCATGCAGATAGGCATGGCGCGCCTTGAGCTCCTCGACTTTCCAGCACGCCTTGGCCGCGTGCAGCTTTTCTTCAAAGGATCGATACTGATACATGGCTCAATACCTCCCATCCCGGATATAGTAGGGCAGGTTCAGGTTGCTCTCCGGCCCATAGCCGTTCATATCGCTGTAGCTGCGGTACGGCCGCGGCATATCCTGATACATATACTCCCAGTTGAAAAACGGGTCATGAACCGTCTCCATGATGGTCGGGAAGCCGTTTTCCATTTCAATGGGATCGTCTTCCGCTTTCAGGTAGATCGGATACTGGCTGTAGTCGGTGCCGGCCACGATGGTATACTCGTGTTCGAGCACCAGATGCCAGATTTTCCACTCCCCGTTTTCGCGGATTACATCGGCGAAGATGCGGGCAATGACATGATATGCATCGGCCGTGCCGGTCGGCTTGCCATAGGTCTGATGGCCGATGTCACAGCCGAGGTATTTGGCCGTTTTGCCGTCGTCCGCCACATATACCAGCGGCGTATTGCAGGTATGGAAGCAGGCGACGCCTTTGCCCAGGTTCTCTCTGCTGACCTTGATGGACGGATCAGCATCGGCAAAATCCTGCAGCTGACGGTAGCGCATACCCTCGAGATCGGCGACATAGTGGCGCGCGATCTCCTCCATACCGACATACCAGCCGTTGTTGACGCCGAGCGACGCCGTGCGGCGGTTGCCGGGCTCCTGCACCCAGAGGTCGGTCAGCTCCTCACGCCGCCAGTCGTTGGAATAGTACAGGCTGTGGCGCGCAATCAGATCGGTGATGTCTGTCGCATCCCACAGGCGGTTGACTTCTTCTTCCGGCGTAAAGACCGGTTTTGTTACCTGACGCATCCGAATTCCCTCCTCACAAGCCATAGCTGAACGTCTCGGCGAACGTCACATAGGGTTTCGGAATCGCCGGCGACGTGGTAAACGGTCGGTCATAGGTGTATTTTTTGTGGAGCGTGCACGGAACGTTTGGCACGGGGTCAACAATCTGTGCCACCGGCGCGAATACGTCCACCGGCGGCTTGGCCTTCTCCGGCTCGCCCCAGTTGTCGCCACACGGGGAGTCGATTTCGGTCAGATCGAGCATATGCCAAATCTTGAATTCCTCGCCCTCGCGGATGAAGTCGACAGCGATCCAGCCGAAGGTCCAGTATGCGACCGGACCGCCGGTTGTCAGGCGTGACTGTGACCCGCGCATGCACCACAGCCCCTTGGCCGTTTTCCCATCTTTTGCAACCTCGACCACCTGCGTGTCGAACGGCTTGTAGATCATGCTGCCGACGCCGTGCAGCTCCTCGTCGGTCTTGTCCCCCAGGTGCTTTGCAAACGCCTGTTTCATCAGCTGCGACTCGGCCTTGATCCGGTCTTCGATTGCAGCATAATAACCGGCGACTGCGTCGCGGCCGCTGAAATAGCCGTCGTTGACGCCGAGGCAGATATCCTCGCGCGCGCTCCAGAATTTTTCGAAGATCGTCGCCTCCTGACGGATGGCGTACAGCGCTGTCATCTTGCCGACGATGTTGCGCACCTCGCGCTTGTCCAGCCAGCGATCCAGCAGTTCTTCCTTGCTCAATCCGGTCCTGTCCATGCAGATCTCTCCTTTCCTGTATCCGTGTTTGGATCTGATGTTTCCATTATACGGGTACGATCGGGTCTGCCGCAAGGGAATTTAAACAGTTTGTCATGCAACGTTTACAGTGTTCTTATGCAGGAATTACATAATAGTATGCATCAAACCAACCGGTCGGTAAAAAAGTGCCCCAGCGGCGCCTGGCCACTGGGGCAGAGAGAATATATTTAACTATCCTGCCCCCGAACCATCCGGAGCACATCCCCAATGTCCGCGTCGATA
>CAZGBU010000005.1:0-38312 GCA_964523945.1 uncultured Oscillospiraceae bacterium | reverse complement strand
GACAATGACGCCATCAGCGCGTTCAAATATGCGGCCAACATGAAAAAGTGCCTGGATGTCGGCCTGACAACCGTGCGCGATCTGGGCATGAACATGTCCAACATCTACGCCAAGCAGGCCGTTGAGCGCGGCATCATTGAGAGTCCGCGTCTTTACATCTGTGGCCAGGCCATCATGTGCACCGGCGGCCATACCTGGTGGTGCGGCACAGAGGCCGATGGCCCGTGGGAGCTGCGCAAGGCCATCCGCCAGCAGAAAAAGGATGGCGCGCAGGTGATCAAGATCATGGCCAGCGGTTCGCTGCCGGAGTTCACGATGGAGGAACTCTATACCATCGTGGAAGAGAGTCATGCGCTCGGCCTGAAAGTTGCGGCACACGCGACGTTCGGCGCTGCGATCGAGCGCGTGGTGGAGGCCGGCGTGGACTCCGTTGAGCACGGCGGCGATATGACCGATGAGCTGATTGCCAAGATCAAGGAGAAGAATATCCCGATCATCCCAACCCTCTCCGCTGTGTTCATCCAGGCGCGCGAGGGCCTGGAAAAGGGCATGAGCGAGGCCACCGTGCTGCGCCGCCGCCGCCAAGTTGCCAACCAGGAGACCTGGGCCGGCCTGAAGCGCGCCGCCGAAGCCGGCGTGACATTCTGCTTCGGCAACGACGCGGGCAGCCCGCTGGTCACGCACGACCGCATTCTCGATGAGCTGCTTGCAATGAAGGAAATCGGCATCACCGACGACAACCTGTATCTGCTGCGCTGCCTGACGGTCAATTCCGGCCGCCTGATCGGCGACGAAAAGCTGGGGGTTGTCGACGAGGGCGCCTACGCCGACTTCGTCGTTACAGAGAAGAACCCCCTTGATGATATTGCCAACATCTCCGCCATCCGTTATGTGGTACTCGACGGCAAGGTGGTTCGCGGGTAAGGAAGCGGCGGCATGAAAACAAGACTGTTTGTGCTGGGAACCGGCAAGCGCTGTCAGAAGTGCTGGCTGAACCTGATTGAGGCGCGGCCGGCGCTGGAGATCGTCGCGCTGGCCGACCCGAGCCCGGAATCCCACCGCGACGCGCTGACCGAGCATCCGGCCTTGGCTGGAATTCCGTTTTTCGAAACGCTCGAGCAGTTCCTCGACTCCGGCATTGCTGCGGACGCCGCCATTGTGTGCACACCGCCGTCCACTCATTTTCAGCAGATTATGGCGCTGATGGAGCATGGACTCGATGTGCTGACCGAAAAGCCGGTCGTTCTCTCCATGGAAGAGGGTGTCGCGATGGCGGATACGGCGGACCGGCTCGGCCGCCGCCTCTGGGTGGCGCAAAATTTCCGCTTCAGTCAGTCGGCGCAGTTCCTACGCCGTACCGTCACAGAAGGGAAGTACGGGCGCCCCGGCATGGCGACGGTATTATACCTGCGCGACCGCGACGGCATGGCTGCCTGGCTGAACAAGTATCCCCTGACAATGGAACAGCCGATGCTGTTTGAACAGACCGAACACCACTACGATCTGTTCCGTTACTGCTACGACACCGAGATTGTCTCCGTATCGGGCAGGACAATGAATCCGTCGTGGAGTATGTATGCACACGATGCTACCGTTGTAAACCTCTTTGAAACGGCGAACGGCATGATCATCGACTACTTCGGGACATGGTCGTCTGCGCACGGGTATTTCGACTTCCAGTGGCGTACGGACTTTGAAAAGGGAATTGTGCTGCAGAAAGCGTTGTTCACCGACGTGTATGAAGCCCCGCGGGGAACCGACGCGCTGACCCCTGTTCCGCTCGGAGCGGAAGAACTGTTCGTGACGGACGCGGGAATCCTGCTTGACCACTTCCTGCGCGGCGATACGGCCGGCATGCCGACCATGCGCGACAATCTGAAGACAATTGCCCTGATGTTTGCGACGCTTCAGGCGCAGAAGGAGCAACGCGTCATTCATATGGATGAATTCTATCGGAAATATGGCATTTAGGAGGAGATCACATGTTTTCAATCTGCGGAATCACGGTGGAAGCCGGTGAGAAAAAGAGCGGTGCATTGGAAGTCTGCCGGACACTGGACGGCCAGACGCTGTGTATGCCGTTCACGGTGCTCCACGGCAGCGAAGACGGCCCGGTGCTGCTGCTTGACGGCTGCATCCACGGCGATGAGCCGGAGGGTGCCGTCGCCATCCTGCGGCTGATTCGGGAGGTGGATCCGAAAAAGCTCCACGGTACGATCCTGGCGGTGCCGGCGGTCAACGCGGCCGCGCTCGCCAATGGCAAGCGCGGCAATCCGCGCGACGAGCACAACTACGATCTCAACCGCATCTATCCCGGCCGTCCGGATCAGTTCCTGACCGGTCGCCTGGCGGACCGGCATTTCAACGAGTTCCTCAAACGCGCCGATCTGGAGATATCGCTGCACGGCGGCGGCAATCACTCGTTTATGTGCCCCGCGATCTTCAACTCCGGCATTCCGGAGTCGCTCGAGCTGGCGAAGGCCATGGGCGAGGACTGGGGGATTGTCATGACGTCGCTTGGCGACGCTTCGCCGGCCGGACAGGGCAAGAAGATCGGTGTGGCCGGCATTACTGCTGAGATCGGCGGTACCTGCGGCACGGTGCCGGCACTGTTTGACAAGACGGTCAGCACGCTCGTCAAGGCGTTTTACAATGTGCTCTATCACTACAAAATGCTTGAGGGCACGCCGAAATACCGCACCGAGTGGTGGTTTGGCCATCAGGAGACGGTCTATGCGGAGAACGACGGCCTGATCGACCCGGTTTATGAGGAGGTCCTCGGCAAGATGCTCGAGCCAGGCACGCCAATCCTCCGGACGGTCGATCTGTACGGCAAGACGGTGCAGGAGGTGACAGCGCCCTGTGTCGGTATCCCGTTTGGCGTGCACAGCTATCCGTCTGTGACGACCGGCGACTGGATGCTGTTTTTCGCGGCGGGCAAAATGGTGAACGATCTGCAGGCTGCCGCCAAAGAGGCGCAGGGCAACTGACAGCAGGCAACAAATCCGGGAGGCGATACTGGATGGAACCGATTTTGGAAGTAAAAGGACTGAAGACGCAGTTCGTCACCGAGGGAAAGGTGATCCCCGCCGTGGACGGTGTGGACTTTTCCCTGTACGCGGGCAAAACGCTGGGCATCGTGGGAGAATCGGGCTGTGGCAAGAGTGTGACGTCCCTGTCCATTATGCGTCTGATCGCCTGCCCGCCGGGCAAGATTACGGCAGGCAGCGTGATAATGGGCGGCAGGGATATCCTGCAGGTGCCAGAACGCGAGATGCGCAAGATCCGCGGCAATGAGATCTCCATGATCTTTCAGGAGCCCATGACATCGCTGAATCCCTGCTATACTATCGGCAACCAGATGATGGAGGCGCTCCGGGCGCATGAAAAGGTCAGTAAGGGCGAGGCGATCGATCGCGTCGTGGACCTGCTGAAAAAAGTGTCGATCTCCCGCCCCGGCGAAATCTTCAAATCCTACTCCTACGAGCTGAGCGGCGGTATGCGCCAGCGCGTCATGATCGCCATGGCGCTGCTGTGCAACCCGAAAATCCTGATTGCAGACGAGCCGACAACGGCGCTCGACGTCACGATCCAGATTCAGATTTTGGAGCTGATCAAGGAACTCCAGCGGGAGAACGACACCGGTGTGATGATCATCACGCACGATCTGGGCGTGATTGCGGAAATGGCGGACGAGGTAGCGGTAATGTACGCCAGCAAGGTGGTGGAGCAGGCTTCCTGTGTTGAGATTTTTGACGAGCCGCTGCATCCGTACACGGTCGGCCTGCACAACTCCACCCCGAAGATCAACAGCGAGCAGCGCCTGCTGGATACCATTGTGGGCGTTGTGCCCAATCTGGCCAATGAAATCAAAGGCTGTGCCTTTAAAACCAGGTGCCGGGAGGCGATGCCGATCTGCGGCGAGCAGTGCCCGGAACTGGTTGAGGAGCGGCCGGGACATAGGGTCCGCTGCTGGAAATACTGCGGCGGGCAGATGAAAGGAGAAACAACACATGACACTGAGCAATGAAAAACTAGGTGTGGAGAAGATCCACCACATCGCCATCGCGGTGGGTGATATGGATAAAGCGCTGAAGCTCTGGCGCGATCAGCTCGGCTTCGATCCCATTGTGCAGGATTTCCCGGAACAGAAAATGGTGGAGTCGGCGTTTTATGTCGGCGAGGTACAGGTGCAGCTGTACGCTTCCACTGAGCCGGGCGAGCGTTTTTCGGCCTGGGTCGAAGAGCATGGCGGCGATGGCCCGCACCATGTGTGCTATCAGGTCGCGGATTTGAACAAGACCATCGCTGCGATCCGCGAGGCCGGAATGGATATCGTTGAGACCGTTCCCGGTTCCGGTTCGCAGGGCACCCATGTGGTCATCCGGCCGGAATATACCAACGGCTGCGAGATTGAATTCCTGGAGCTGCATGATTTCCTGAAAGGCAAGAGTGTAGAGGAGCAGAAGCGGCTGGTTGCGGAGAAGTACGGCCGGTAACCAAACGGACAGAGGAGCGCGCATGAAAGTAGAACAGAATCGATATGCAGATCATGCGGAGCTGTCCGCGATCCTGCGGACGGCGGAGGAGGCAAATCCTCGCTATGTCACACTGGAGACAGCAGGCTGGAGCCTGGAAGGGCGCGAAATCTGGGCTGTGACGGTGACCGACAAGCAGACCGGCCCGGCGGAGGATAAGCCTGCCATGTTCGTGGATGCCTGCATTCATGCCGGCGAGGTGACCGGTACGCAGGTGTGTCTTCAGATGCTCAGTGCGTTGCTGGACGGGGCAGGGCGCGATCCGGTGATCGACCGGATTCTGGCCACCCGCACATCTATATTCTGCCCCGTACCAATCCGGATGGCGCCGAGCGGTTCCTGCACACGGAATTTGAGTCCTGGGGCAACCTGCGACCGTTCCTGCTCGACCCGGCGACGGATGGCCTGGAGCGCTGCGATGTCAACGGGGACGGTTTGCTTCTTTTGATGCGCCGGCACGATGAGAACGGAGAGTGGAAAATCTCCGAGTACGATCCCCGGCTGATGGTGCCGCGGGAGGCGTATGAGTACGGCGGCACATATTACAGCATCTATCCCGAAGGCATGCTGTGCGGCGAGGACGTCTGGCCGGAGGACTTCAAGGTCTTGCCGCGGAAATTCCAGCTGAACCTGAACCGCAATTATCCGGATGGATGGACAATCCAGACTGCGCTCGCCGAGGGCGGCACCTATCCGCTCAGCGAGCCGGAGAGCGGAACGGTTGCCCGGTTTCTCCTGTCGCACCCCAACATCGGCGTGCTGCAGGACCTGCACACCAACGGCGGGTCTGTCGTGCGGCCGTATTCCTATCAGGACGACAGCCATATTCCGAATTTCGACATGGAGATCATCCACCAGTTTGCGGAGATGGCCAAGGCGGAGACGGGCTACGATACCATCGGCACCTACAATGCGTTCGCGACGCCCAATGCGCCGCCCAGGCGCGGCTGCCTGGACGACTGGACATATGATGCACTGGGAATTTTGAGCTTTGGTACGGAGCTGTGGAACCTGGCCGCCAAGGCTGGGATCGGCTATGAGGACGGGAACTACTATCCCGACCAGTACCGTGGCGAGGAGGCAGAGCTGACCATGCTCCGCTGGAACGACGAGCATCTGGGCGGAAAGAACTTCATCCCGTGGACGCCATTTGAGCATCCACAGCTCGGCACGGTTGAGATCGGCGGCTGGAACTGGAAGTACACCAGCAAGAACCCGCCGGTGCAGTATCTGGGCGAGGAGTGCCGCCGCGTGACGGCGATGCTGCTGAAGTTTGTAAACTTTCTGCCGGAGCTGCACTGCAAGGCGGCGCGCGCGGAGCGTCTGGCAGACGGCTTGTATCAGGTTGTGGTCACGGTGGAAAACGGCGGCTTCCTGCCGACATTTATCGTGGAAAAGGCGCTTGAAAACAAGACGGCGAAACCGCTGCGCGCAACGCTTCACGCCAATGCGCCATTGATCCGCGTCAAGGGAAAAACCGAGCAGGAGCTGGGCCATCTGGCCGGGCGGATGCGCATGGACCGCGCGTTTTACTTCGGTGACCCCACCGAGGGCGTGCCGCACAAGGCGGTTACGGTGTCCTGGGTGGTGTCAGCGCCGGTGGGGACGCACTTCACGGTGGAGATCGAATCGGAAAAGGCCGGCAGGCTTTCGGTGCAGATCCCAACAGATTTGGAGGGCGAAGTATGAAGCGGTACATGAAGATTGAGGACCTGTACGAATTGAAGATGGTCAGCGAGCCGGCGGTGGCACCCGGCGGTGCTTGGGCCTGTGTGGTGACCGGCCTGTCGGAGAAAAAGCAGCTGTATGTAAGCAGCATCGTGTTGCCGGACCGGACGATCTCCGTGGGCGACCGCAGCATCAGTCCCGCCTTTTCGCCCGACGGCGGCTACCTCGCCTTCCTGTCCGACACAGACGGCATGCTGCAGCTCTACACGGCCGAGCTGCCGGACGGTGCGCCGGTCAGGCAAACGACGATGCGATGGGGCGTTGCGTCGTTTCTCTGGTCGCGCGACGGCCGGAAAATCTACTTTACGGCGGAGGATGATCCGACGGTTCCGCCCGCGCTGAAATGCTGCGAGCAGACCGATGCGGAAAAGCGGCAGGCGGAAGCGGACGCGAAAGACCATCCGCGCATCATCCGCAACATCGTCCATAAGTGGGATGGGCAGGGCTACCTGACCGGCCGAAAGACGCAGGTGTGGTCGCTCTCGCTTGATACGGGCGCCGTCACACAGCTGACGGACATGGACGCAAACTGCCGCGAGATGGCTCTCTCGCCGAGCGGCGACTATCTGGCGTTTGTCAGCGATCCGATTGAGGAGAACGATTACCGCCCGCAGGACGTCAACCTCTGGCTGCTCGAGACGGCGACGGGCACGGTGCGGCGGCTGATCAACGATGCGGTTTTTGTAAGCTTCCCGGCATTTCTGTCGGAGCATGAGATCCTCTTCTCTGGCCACGAGGCGGAATACGGCTGGGGGACCATTTCGCGTCTGTATCTGTACGATCTGAAGCAGGAGAGCTGGCGCTGCATCTCCCGGGAGACGGATCTCTCGGCCGCCAACACGGCGCTGGGTGACTTCCAGCAGAGCAGCTGGTGCTTCGGCGTGGACACGGTGAACGCCTGCGCATATTTTACGGCGAGCCATTTCGGTAGCACAGAGTTGTTCCGCACCGACCGCGAAGGCCGGATCGAACCAGTGTTGACCGGCGAGTTTGTCATTCAAGGTGCGGCGTATACCAGTGACGGGACCCGCGCCGTGGCGGTCATCTCCGACCCTGTGACGCCGGGCCGGCTGGAGCAGGTCAACCTTAAAACAGGTGAGCGCTGTCTGCTGGCCGATCCGAACCGCACATTTTTCGAGAACGTGACTGTCTCCGTGCCTGAGCGCGTCAAGGTCACGACGTTTGACGGGCTGCCCATCGATGGCTGGGTGCTCAAACCGCCGGCTTTTTCACCCGGACAGCGCTATCCCGCAATCATTGAGATCCACGGCGGCCCACAGTGTATGTACGCGTGCAATTTCATGCACGAGTTTCAGATGCTGGCCGCACAGGGGTATGTTGTGGGTTATTTCAACCCACGCGGCTCAAGCGGGTACGGCCAGCGCTTCAAATCCCTGATTCGCCGCGAGTACGGCGGCGTCGGCACCGGCGACTTCATGGACATCATGGCGGGGGCGGATTTTGTGGCCGCGCTGCCGTATGTGGACGAGGCACGCATGGGTGTGACCGGCGGCAGCTACGGCGGATTTATGACCAACTGGACGGTGAGCCACACCGATCGCTTCCGTGCCGCGGTCACGCAGCGCTCGATCAGCAACTGGGCCAGCTTCCTCGGTTCGAGCGACTATGGCTTCTGCGACGCGGAGCTGGCGCATCAGTGCGACTACTTCGACGAACCGTTCGAGCTGCGGCGTATTTCGCCTATCAGCTACGTCAAACGCATCCACACGCCGCTGCTGATCCTGCACTCGGAATACGACTACCGCTGCCCGCTCGAGCAGGCCGAGCAGCTGTTTATCGCGCTGAAGCTGCTGCGGCGGACAACGGAACTGCGGATTTTCCCAGGCCAAAGCCACGGCCTGTCCCGCGGCGGGCGCCCGGCGCTGCGCGCGGAGCGGCTTCGCGCGATCCTGGGCTGGTTTGATACCTATCTGAAGGACTGACAGAAAGGGAGACTACCATGGGCTATTTTCCAATCAAGGGCGTGATCCCACCTGTGATTACGCCGTTTACGGCCGACGGCAGGGTGGACTTTGCGGCCTTTGAAGAGAACATCCTGCAATGGAATGAGACCGGGCTTGCCGGCTATCTGATCCTGGGCTCAAACGGCGAGACACCTTATATCGAGCGCAGCGATAAGCTCCGTCTGGTGCAGATTGCGCGCGCCGCTGCGAAGCCCGGCATGCTGATCCTGGCGGGCACGGGCATGGAGTCCACGTCGGCGACCATCTCGCTGTCAAACGAGATGGCAGACCTCGGCGCGGACGGCGTGCTGGTGCTGACGCCGTGCTTCTTCAAGGATCAGATGGACGAGGAGACGATGGTGCAGTATTTCACCGATGTTGCCGACAACAGCCGCGTGCCCGTCCTGCTGTATAATGCGACCAAGTTCACCGGCGTAAACATCACGGCGGGCGCAGTCAGCCGCCTGTCTGCCCATCCGAATATCATCGGCATGAAGGACAGCGCCGGCTCCATTGCACAGCTGATGAGCTTTGTGACAAAAGGACTGGATGAGCAGTTCAACCTGATCACAGGTTCCGCCTCGGCGTGGTACCCTGCGATGGCAATCGGCATCCGGGCCGGCATCATGGCGCTGGCCAACTGCTGCCCGCGCGAGTGTGTCGAAGAGCAGCGGCTGTTCGACGAGGGGCATATGGACGAGGCGTATGCGCTCTACCGCAGGCTGTTCCCGGTCAACGCCTGCGTCACGGGGAAGCTTGGCGTCGCAGCGTTGAAATATGCCTGCACACGCCTGGGGTATCACGGCGGCACGGTCTGCCGGCCGCTGCTTGAACTGACCGATGAACAGAAGCACTCGGTCGACGCGGTGCTCGAGCAGGCTCAGCTGCTGTAAGGAAAGGAGCATGACATGAAAGTTACGATTGTAGAGCCACTGGATGTCTCGGAGGCGCTGCTGCGCCGCCTGGCGGCTGAGAAACTCCCGGCTGATACGGAGCTTGCCATCTACGACACGCGCGCGGCGGACGATGCGGCGCTGGTCGAGCGCGGCCGCGACGCGGACGTTGTGGTCATTGCAAATCAGAAGATCAGCGATGCCGTGCTCGACGGCTGGGAGAAGATGCAGCTGCTGGATATCGCATTTACCGGGACGGATCATGTGAATCTCGACCGATGCCGCGCGAACGGTGCAGTTGCCTGCAACTGTGCCGGCTACTCCACCGAGGCGGTGGCGGACGTGGTGTTCGGGATGGCGGTTGATCTGCTGCGAAACATCATTTCCTGCGACCGGGTGGTGCGGCAGGGCGGCACAAAGGGGGGCCTGGTGGGGCATGAGCTGGCCGGTCGTGTGTTCGGCATTGTAGGCACGGGGGCCATCGGCGGGCAGGTTGCGCGCATCGCGGATGCGTTTGGCTGCCGTGTGCTGGCATACAGCCGTACACACCGGACGGATCTGCCGGTGGAATATGTGACGCTCGAGGAACTGATGACACGCAGCGACATCGTATCGCTCCACGTTCCGGTGACGCCGCAGACAAAAGGGCTGATCGACAGGGAGCTGCTTGCGAAGATGAAACCAACTGCATTTCTGATCAACACGGCGCGCGGACCGGTTGTGGATACACAGGCACTGGCAGACGCATTGTCTGCGGGTGCGATCGCCGGTGCCGGCGTAGACGTATTCGATACCGAGCCGCCGATCGCATCCGACAACCCGCTGCTCAGCGCGCCGAACACGGTGCTGACGCCGCATATTGCGTTCGCCTCGGCGGAGGCGTTTGAGAAACGTGCAGAGATCGTATTTGAGAATATCCGCAGGTGGCAGGCGGGCAGACCGCAGAATATCGTGTAACCGAAAACCCGGACGGGGGGAGACAGCTTATGGCGACGAACATCAACAAGGGCGAGAATGTGATTCTGGAAATAAGGGAGCTGTGCATGTATTTCAAAAACACGCACGGCGGAGCAAAGAGCGGCCCGGTGCGGGCGGTGGATCGTGTCTCGCTGCAGATCCAACATGGCGAGACGCTTGCGGTTGTCGGCGAGTCCGGCTGCGGCAAGTCCACGCTTGGGCGAACGATCCTGCATCTGTACGAGCCGACGTCCGGCAGTGTAATCTTCAACGGAAAAGAGATCCGCAAGCCCAGCGCGGCGGAGAACAAGTCGCTGCGCAAGCAGATGCAAATTGTGTTCCAGGACCCATATGCTTCGCTCAATCCCAGAATGAAAGTATCCGACATTCTGGCCGAGCCGATTCGCTTTCACGGCATTGCAAAAGGACCGGCCGTGCGGGAGGCGGTGGAGCATATCATGACGCAGTGCGGTCTGCCAACCTATGTCGCGGACCGCTACCCGCATGAGTTTTCCGGCGGGCAGCGCCAGCGGATCAGCATTGCGCGGGCCCTTTCGGTGGAGCCGTCATTTGTGGTGCTTGACGAGCCGGTTTCTGCGCTGGACGTCTCCATCCAGTCGCAGATTATCAATCTGCTGCAGGATCTGCAGGAGATGCGCGGATTGACCTATCTGTTTATCTCCCACGATTTGTCCGTGGTGTACCACATCGCAACGCGGGTTGTCGTCATGTATCTGGGGACCGTTATGGAGCTCGCAGATACAAAGTCTATTTACGAGGCGCCGGCGCATCCATACACGCGGGCGCTGCTCAGCGCAATCCCAAAGGATAATCCCAAGGAGAAAAAAGAGCGGATCATCCTGAACAGCGAGATCCCCAGCCCGGCCAATCCGCCGAGCGGCTGTAAATTTCGGACGCGCTGTCAGTTCGCGACGGAAGCATGCGCGCAGAGCGAGCCATCGCTGCGCGAGATCGCGCCGGGGCATCTGGTGGCCTGTGACCGCTATGAGCAGATCGAGGGAGTATACTGAATGGTTTAAATGGATGGGGATTTTGCAATAGAAAGTGAGGGAGCGTGACGTGACAATGTCTGTCTGGGTTTTGGTTGCGGCGATGCTGATGGTGCTCATGCAGGCGGGCTTCATTCTGATGGAGACCGGCTCAACCCGGGTTAAGAATGCAGGCAACGTGGTGATGAAAAATCTGGTTGGGTTGACGATCGGCTCGGTGGCGTTTGTGCTGCTTGGATATGGCCTGCTGCATGCGGCGTCGCTGGCTGGCGGTTTGATCGGTGCCCCGGCCTGGAGTCTGGCGCTGCCGGCTTCTGAATTGAACTGGGGTGAATTCACCTATCAGCTTGCGGCCTGTGCGATTGCAGCGTCAGTCGTCTCCGGTGCGACGGCAGAGCGCATCCGCTTTTCCGGCTACTGCATCTTTGTGGCGGTGTTTGCGGCGCTGATTTATCCGATCCTCTCCGCGTGGGCGTGGAATGGCCAGGGATGGCTCTGCCGGCTTGGCTTTATCGACTTTGCTGGTGCCTGCGTTGTTCACGGTGCGGGCGGCGCCGCGGCGCTGGTAGCTGCATGGATGCTCGGAGCGCGCGGTGGAAAATATGAGCGTGACAGCGCCGGACGGGTGGAGAGCGTCAATGCAATCCCGGGGCAGTCGGTGACTATGGGTGCTGTGGGCTGCCTGATCCTCTGGTTTGGCTGGTATGGCTTCAACGGTGCGCGTGCGGCCGATTTGGAAGAGCTGACGCGTATCTTTGGCATGACGACCCTCTCGACCGGTTTTGCTTCGGTGACGGCCATGCTGTTCAACTGGATCAAGTTTGGAAAGCCGGATATTCATATGTCGCTCAACGGCCTGCTGGCTGGCCTGGTTGCGATCTCTGCCGGCGGTGCATGCGTCAGCGCCGGCGGCGCGGCGATCCTCGGTATCGCTGCGGGGCTGCTGGTTTGTTTCGGAATCTGGTTTGTGGACAATGTCCTGCATGTGGACGACCCGATCGGCGCAGTGGGTGTGCATGGCGTATGCGGCATTGCCGGTGTACTGGGCGTGGGGCTGTTTGATGAAACGGACGGCCTGTTTTACGGCGGCGGGTTCCGGTTGCTTGGTGTACAGCTCATCGGTGTGGCGGCCATCATGGTGTTTGCCGCAGCGGCGACAGCACTGGTGTTCTGGGTGCTCCGGCGGCTGAATCTGCTCCGTGTCAATCAGGATGCGGAGATCGAAGGCCTCGACAGCACGGAGCATGGCCTAATTGCCTCTTACGGCGATTTTGCGCCGGTGATCAGCAATACGTTTGCACCCACCGAGGTTCCGCTGGTGAAGATGGTCGATGCGGAAGAGGCGGAACAGAAGCCGGCCACCGCTGCGCCCGCAGTGCGCGAGAAACCGGCGGCCGGAATTCCAAGCGTGGACGGCCTGAAGTATACGAAAGTGACGATTCTCTGCAATGCCAGCCGGTTTGAGGCGTTGAAAGCGGAACTGTCGTCGATTGGCGTGACTGGCATGACGGTGACGCAAGTTGTTGGTTGCGGTGTTCAGCGGGGCAAGACGGAGTTCTATCGCGGCATTCCCGTCAACATGAACCTGCTGCCGAAGCTGCAGGTGGACATTGTGGTGTCCACAGTGCCGCCGGAGCAGGTGGTAGAGGCAGCGAAGCGCGCCCTGTATACCGGCAAGGTTGGAGACGGAAAGGTCTTCTTGTACGACGTGGAAAACGTCGTCCGTATCCGCACCGGCGAGATGGGTGCGGCGGCGTTGACCGGTCCAGAGGAAGAGGAACTGAAAAAACACCGGCAGGAGTGATTTCGCCGGTACCCGCGCTGTACAGCGGCAACATTGTAATAAAAGCGCCCCGGATCTGTTTCCGGGGCGCTTTTTGTGCCGTTGAATCAGACGGCGTCATCTGTCTGATCGGTTGTGGCATCATCGCCTGTGGTGCCGCTTTCAGACGAGGCGGCAGACGCGCCGGCATCGTAATCCGCGCCGGCCGATGCGTGCAGCGTATCGAGTTCAGCGGTCAGCGCATTGTAGACGGTTTCGCTCACGCTGTCTGCCGCTCCGCCGATGTATTTGTCAATCTCGGCGTAGGTGTCGAGCAGGACATAGCGGTTCTCAGCTGATTCCCCGTTGTCGCAGATGTAGATCGGAATGTATTCCGCACTGCTGATACGGGTCACACCGTCGGAGCCCTTGGTGAACTCCAGATTGAGAATGACGCTGTCCTGTGTTCCAGAGGCGGTCATACTCGAGAGAAAGTTGCCCAGACTGTAGGCGATAAAGACCTCTTTTTCCTCGCCGTCAACCGTGGTGACAGTGCGCGTTTCCATTGGACCAACGATGTGGCTGTGGCTGCCAAGGATGACATCGACGCCGTTTTCAAACATTAGGTCAGCAATTTCCTCCTGCGATGAGCTCGGCTCAAGTTCGTACTCGCTGCCCCAGTGCACCATCGCGACGATGATATCGGCCTCAAGCGCCTTGGCGGCGTTGATGCTTGCAAGGATGGCGTCGTCGTCGACATTGGAGTAGTCGGAGTAATAGTCGGTGTAGAGCACATCGACACAGTATTCCGATCCGTCCGGCAGGTACATGTTGTTCACGCCTTTGGTATAGGCGAAGAACGCGATCTTGATCCCGTTGACCTCTTTGAGCAGAACGCCTTCGTTTTCCTGCTTGTCCGCTTCGGAGTAATAGGTGCCGAGCGGGTCCATGCCGGCGGCAGTCACATAGCGGATTGTGCTGGTCAGTCCGGTCAGACCGCTCTGGATGGAATAGGTGTTGGCAGTCTGCAGAATGTCAAAGCCAACAGCCGCCAGATTGTCAGCCAGCGACTCTGGCGCGTTGAACGTTGGGTAGCCGCTGTAGGTGCCGCCGCAGAACGTGGTCTCGAGGTTGCCGACGGTCAGGTCAGATGCGGACAGATAGCTGGCAATGCCGGCAAAGGAGGAAGAAAAGTCATAGGTGCCGTCGGACTGCAGCGCATCGGCGATCTGCGTGTCGTACACCATAATGTCGCCGACGGCGCTGAGCGTCGCGGTGGCCTCCGGTTCAACCAGATCCAGGCCGACAGAGGGGTCCTCATCCTCCGGCTGCTGCTCGTTCTGCGCCGCGATGAACGCCTCAATTGCAGCGATGATTGCATCCCGGTCCGCAAGCCCTGAGATATCGACGCCGAGCTCCTCTGCACGCTGCGCCAGCTCTTCGTTTGTCATGTCGGCGAGCGTTGTCTCTCCGGTGGGAGATTCCTCCCCGCCGCAGCCCCTGACGATGAGAACGATGACAAGAATCAGAATCAGCGCGAGTGCAGCGTAGATGATCCGCTGGCGAATCATGCGCTTGCGCCGGAGTTCCTGCCGTTTCTTCCTGCGGGCCTCCAGACGCTGCTGATTGTATTTGTATTCCTGCTCATCCATGCAAATCCCTCCTCTGTAAAATAATCCACTTTGATTATACAGGAGATTGCGCGACAAAACAACGGAAATTTTTTTGAGATTTGACAGATTGCACGTTTTTTTCGCTGCATGACAGGCATATGGATCATACCGAACAGGAAAAGACAAAATCAGGACGCTTGGCGCGGCACGAAAGATGTGATATACTGTCGAAAAACGCGGAAAGGGGCAAAGCATGCAGACGAAAGAGAAGAAAACCGCAGTACTGCCGCGGGCCTTCCTGTTTTTGGCGGTATTGGCGCTGATTTGTGCGGCTGCGTTCCTGGTGCGGAGCCTGACCGGCGTGGCGGCGGAGGAGCCGGCACCCTCCGATGGGGAGACCGAACCGAGTGGCGCTGCCCTGCCGGAGAATCAGTACGATCTCGGGGCGTTCTCGCTGGTGGATGGCAGAATGGTCTATTCCGGCGAGGGAACGGTATACGAGGGGGTTGACGTCTCGCAGCACCAGGGGGAGATCGACTGGCAGGCAGTGGCTGATGCAGGGATGGATTTTGCCATTATCCGGGTCGGCAACCGCGGCACTTCTGAGGGCAGCATCTCACTCGACGAATACTACATACAGAATATAGAGGGTGCATTGGCGGCGGGTCTGCGGGTAGGCGTATACTTTTTCTCGCAGGCGATCAGTGTGGAAGAGGCGCTGGAAGAGGCTCGATTTGTGCTCGAGTGGATCGAGGACTACGATGTGACGTATCCGGTCTTCTTCGATTGGGAGGACGTTGCCTGGGAGGCGCGTACGGGCGGTATGGACTCCATCACCCTGACCGAGTGCGCCAAGGCATTCTGCGGGGAGATCGCCGCCGCTGGCTATCGCGCGGGGCTGTATTTTAATCAGACGTTTGGCTATCAGGAATTCAATCTCTCTGAGCTGCAGGAATATACGTTCTGGCTGGCAAGCTATTCCCAGACACCGGATTTCCAGTATCACTTCGACATCTGGCAATACTCGGCAGAGGGAAGCGTGGCGGGGATCCCCGGTGATGTCGATCTCAATTTGAGCTTCACCGACTACCGCAGCGAGGAATAGAACAAGCGGGACCATTCCATTGGAATGGTCCCGCTTGTTTCGGCTCAGACCGGCTCCTGCCGGCGGAGCTGCCGCGCGGTGCGGACGATGAGAACCGCAGCAGCGAGAAATGTAACGATCGCTGCGCACGGCATTGAGACAAGCAGACCGTAGATGCCGTTTTCCGCGCCGAACAGCGATGCAGCAAGCTTCGGCAGCAGAATGGCCAGCGGCACTGCAAGAATAACCTCGCGCAGCAGCGACAGGAACGTGGACGCCGCCGCTTTGCCCAGCGACTGCAGAAAGATGAAGCAGGCCTTGTTCACACAGTCGAGCACGGTCATGCAGAGATAGATCCGGAATGCCAGCTTGGCGAAGTCATAATAGACCTGCGGATTACCTGTGCCAAACAGATTGATGAGCGGAACCGGGAGGAACTCAAACAGAAGCGTTGCAACTGCGCCGACGGCCGCCTCGCAGAGCAGCAGCCGCTTCATAATGGCGCGGCAGCGGGAGAACTCGCTGGCGCCGTAGTTGTAGCCGACGATCGGAATGCAGCCGGCCGCCATGCCGACGACAATCGAAATGACAATCTGGTAATATTTCATAACGATACCCTGCACGGCCATCGGGATATCGGCTACCATGCGGCCGGTCTGCTCGTTCAGTGTCGCAAAGGCAGAAACCGCACCATATTTGGAAATCATGTTGTTCATCACCGCCATCGACAACACCAGCGAGAACTGACTGAGGAAGCTGGTAAAGCCGAGCGGCAGGAATTTGGCACACAGCGTGCCGCTGAGTGCGAAACTGTGCCGGGACAGGCGGATCGCCTTCATGTGAAACAGATAGACCAGTGAGATGACGGCTGTGAGAACCTGACCGGCAACTGTAGCAATGGCTGCGCCGGCCACGCCCCAATCAAGAATGAAAATTGCGAGCGGGTCAAGGATCACGTTAGCAATGGCGCCGGCAAGCGTGACGACCATGGCGACGCGGGGAGAGCCGTCGGATCGGATGATGGGATTGACCGCCTGCCCGAACATATAGAAGGGAATGCCGATTGCAATCCAGAAGAAATAGTCGTGTGTATAGCCAAGTGTCAGCTCAGACAGATCGTCGCCCGCGCCAAACAGACGAAGCAGCGGCGACTCCGCAAGCAGGAAAGCCGCCATGATGACAAGGCCGGCCGCGATGGACAGGACGATGGCGTTGCCAACGCTGCGGTGTGCCTTTTCCGCGTCGCCGGAGCCAAGGCTGATCGAGACGAACGAGCAGGCCCCGTCGCCGATCATAGTCGCGACCGCCAGCGCCAGAACCGTCAGCGGAAAGACAATATTGGTCGCGCTGTTGCCCTCTGCGCCGACGCCCCAGCCGATGAAGATCTGATCTACAATGTTGTAGAGCGCGGCAACCAGCAGCGAAATGATGCAGGGAATTGCGTAGCCGCGCATCAGCTTCCCGATGCGCTCGGTCCGCAGGAAGGTGTTTGTGGATTCATTCATGACAGATCGTTTCCTCCATTACAGCGGTGCTTCGACCGCCCGAGTGCTGTTGCCCGGCCGGTTGCGGGCAAAAAAAAGAAAACGAGCAGCAGAAACTGGCTTTACGCTGTTTCAGCTACTCGTTTCACTTTATCATAGCAAACCCCGGACGGTTTTGCAAGCGGCGGCCCGGTCACGGAGCAAAAGACTGTGCAGCTGTGACAAATCTGCACTGGGCACGATTTGTGCATTCTGCGCAGGAAAAACGCCGCCGGTAGCGCTGTTATTTTGCGGGGTTGAAGCTGTCTTTCAGGCTGACGGCGCGGTTGAAGACCGGATGCCCTGGTGTGGAATCATACGCATCGACACAGAAGTAGCCCTGCCGCATGAACTGGAATGCCGGCGCTGTCTGATTTGGCGCGGCGGCAGCCACCGCGGCAAAGGCCGGCTCGATCTTGCAATCGGTCAGCACTTCGAGCGAGTCGGGATTCAGACACTCGATGAGGTCTTTTTCGCCTGCGTCGGGATCCGGTTCAGAGAACAGCGTGTCATACAGCCGCACTTCGACCGTCTCGGCCGTCTCCTGGTCGCACCAGTGGATTGTGGCGCCTTTGACCTTTCGCCCATCGGCTGGGTTGCCGCCGCGGCTGTCGGGGTCATAGGTCGCGAGGATTTCCACCACATTCCCATCCGCGTCCTTGACGCAGCCGGTGCAGGTGATGAGGTATGCGCCTTTCAAGCGGCACTCGGGGCCGTTCGGGTACAGACGCTTATACTTCGGGACGGGTTCATCCAGAAAATCATCGGCCTCGATCCATAAATTGCGGGAGAACGTGACCGCGTGGGTACCCATCTCCGGATGGTTCGGATGGTTTTCCACCGTGAATGTCTCAGACTGTCCCGCAGGGTAGTTGGTGATCGTCAGCTTCACCGGCCGCAGCACCGCCATCACGCGCGGCGCGTTTTCATTCAGATCCTCGCGCAGGCAGTGTTCAAGGAATGGATATTCCACGGTGGAATCCGCTTTGGCGACGCCGACGCGTTCACAGAAATTGCGGATGGCCGCCGGCGTGTAGCCGCGGCGGCGGAGGCCGCACAGCGTGGGCATGCGCGGATCGTTCCAGCCGGAGACATAGCCCTCCTCGACTAGGCGGCGCAGCTTGCGCTTGCTCATGACGGTATAGCTGAGGTTCAGGCGGGCGAACTCGATCTGGCGCGGCCTGTGATGCGGGACGGAGATATTGTTGACCACCCAATCGTACAGCGGCCGGTGCGCCTCGTACTCGAGCGAGCAGAGCGAGTGGGTCACGCCTTCGAGCGCGTCCTGGATCGGGTGCGCGAAATCATACATCGGGTAGATGCACCACTTGGTGCCCTGCCGGTGATGCTCGACATGGCGGATGCGGTAGAGCGCTGGATCGCGCAGGTTGAAGTTGCCGGAGGCCAGGTCGATTTTCGCGCGCAGCGTCATTGCGCCATCCGGAAATTCACCGTTTTTCATCCGCTCGAACAGATCGAGCGACTCTTCGATCGGCCTGTCGCGGTAGGGCGAGCGCGCGGGCGTGTTGACGTCGCCGCGCATCTCACGCATCTGCTCGGGCGAGAGCTCGCAGACATAGGCCAGCCCTTTCCGGATCAGCTCTACGGCGTATTGATAGGTCTGCTCAAAATAGTCCGAGCCGTAGAAAAACCGGTCGCCCCAGTCAAAACCGAGCCAGTGGATGTCGTCCTGGATCGCGTCGACATACTCGGTATCCTCTTTGACGGGGTTGGTGTCGTCCATGCGGAGATTGCACAGGCCGCCGTATTTTTCCGCCGTGCCGAAGTCGATGATCAGGGCCTTGCAGTGGCCGATGTGCAGGTAGCCGTTCGGCTCGGGCGGGAAGCGGGTGTGCACCTGCATCCCCTCGAAACGGCCGCCCGGCGCGAGGTCCTCTTCAATGAATGCATGGATGAAATTCCTGGAAGTTTCTTCCGGCATAGTTCCACCTACTTCAGTACAGTAATGATAGGAAAACATTATATACGATTTTTTGCCGAATATCAATCCAACAGAAAAAATCTCTGGCGAAATCGCCCAAAAAGTAAAAATGACCCTATGCAAGACGGCTTTCGTAATATAAAATAGGGTACGATAAAACCACGGTGAAAAATCAAAGAACAAAAGGAGTCGGTTCCGTTGGCACAGCCAAAGTACAAAAGAGTCCTTCTGAAAATCAGCGGTGAGGCGCTCGCGGGTGCAGCCAGGCGCGGCCTGGATTTTGATGTGATTGACGGCGTATGCGACGTCATCAAAAAGTGCGTCGACGCCGGCGTGGAAATCGGCATTGTCGTCGGCGGCGGCAATTTCTGGCGCGGCGTCAAAGACGGCGGCGGCCGGATGGAGCGCACCCGCGCCGACCATATGGGAATGCTTGCAACGGTGATCAACTGCCTGGCGATCGCCGACAGCCTCGAACACCGCAATGTGCCGGTGCGCGTGCAGACCGCCATCGAGATGGACCGGATCGCTGAGCCGTATATCCGCGGCCGGGCTGTGCGCCATCTGGAAAAGGGGCGCGTGGTCGTGTTTGGCTGCGGTACGGGCAACCCGTTTTTCTCCACCGATACCGGCGCCGTGCTGCGTGCGGCGGAGATCGACGCCGACGTCATCCTGCTGGCCAAAAACATCGACGGTGTCTACGACGCGGACCCGGCCAAGGTACCGACGGCCAAAAAGTTCGATGCCATCACCTACGACGAGGTGTTGGCCAAGCATCTGGAGGTCATGGATTCCACTGCGACCTCCCTGTCCATGGACAACCGTATTCCGATCGTTCTGTTCGCACTTGAGGATCCGGAGAACATCTACCGTGTCGTCATGGGCGAGAAGATCGGCACCATCGTAAAGGAGGATTAACAGCTATGGCAGAGTACAAGGAATTTACAGACAAGATGGAGAAGACGATCGACGTGATCGCTGCGCAGTTCGCCTCGGTACGCGCGGGGCGGGCCAACGCCGCGGTACTCGATCAGGTGAGCGTGGAATACTACGGTGTTGCCACGCCGATCGGACAGGTTGCCTCGATCTCTTCGCCCGACCCGCGCACACTGGTCATCCAGCCGTGGGACGGCAGCCTGCTCAAGCCGATCGAAAAAGCGATCCAGACCTCCGATGTCGGCATCAATCCGCAGAACGACGGACGTGTGATCCGCCTAGTATTCCCGCAGCTGACGGAAGAGCGCCGCCGCGAACTGACCAAGCAGGTCAAAAAGTACGCGGAAGACGGCAAGGTTGCCATCCGTAACATCCGACGCGAGGCGATGGACTCGTTCAAGAAGCAGCTCAAAGCAGGTGAACTGACAGAAGACGATCAGAAAAAAGCGGAAAAGGAGATGCAGGCGCTGACCGATCAGCACTGTGCCCGCATCGACGAGCTGTGCGCCAAAAAAGAAAAGGAATTGATGGAAATCTGACATGGCCCTTTTTCAGAAGAAATCCGGCGGCGATGCCGAGGGACGAACGGTCCCTCGGCATATCGCCATTATAATGGACGGCAACGGCAGATGGGCGCAGCGGCGCGGTCTGCCGCGCACGGCGGGCCATGCGGCCGGCAGCGAAACGTTCCGAACCATCGCAACCTACTGTAAAGACATCGGCGTGGAATATCTGACCGTCTACGCGTTTTCCACCGAGAACTGGAAACGGACGGAGAGCGAAGTCGCAGCCATCATGGGCCTGTTGGAGAAGTATCTGCTCGAGGCACTTGAGAAGATGGAACGCGACCGCGTGAAAATCTGCTTTTTCGGCGACCTGAGCCGGCTGAGCCCACGGCTGCAGTCGCTCGCATCGCAGGCGCTGGAGAAGTCAAAGACCTTTGACAGCGTACAGGTCAACATCTGTCTGAACTATGGCGGACGCGATGAGATATTGCGTGCAGCGCGCGCGTTTGCCCGCGCATGTGTCGACGGCACCGCCCGCCCTGACGAGCTCGACGAGGCACGTTTTTCCAGCCTGCTCGATTCCGCCGGCCTGCCCGACCCGGATCTGGTGATCCGGCCGAGCGGGGAAATTCGGCTTTCAAATTTCCTGCTTTGGCAGACCGCCTATGCGGAATACTATTTCACAGACGTCCTCTGGCCCGATTTCACACCGGAGGAGCTGGAAAAGGCGATCGCCAGCTACAACGGCCGTTCGCGGCGGTTTGGAGGAACGACATGAAACAGAGAATTCTGGTGGCCGTCATCTGCGTGCCACTTCTGCTGGTGGTGATCCTGCTGCTGCCACCGCTGGCGTTTACCATCCTGATGATGGCAATGTGCGCCGTCGGTGCGTGGGAGCTGATGCACCCGACCGGCCTGACCGACAACGCATATATGCTCTTCTGCGCCATGCTGATGGCGGCGCTCGTGCCGCTGTGGAGTTATTTTGGCAGCGCATTTCTGCCGGCGCTTGCCGGGCTGACGGTGTTTTCGCTCGCCGTATTTGCCGGTATGCTGCGCTATCATGCGAGCGTGACGGTGCAGGGCATGTGCAGCACGTTTTTTGCCGGCGTGGTCATGCCGTTTTTCTTCTGTTCGCTGGTGCGCCTTTTGATGATGGAGGATGGACGGTTCCTGATTCTGATTCCGATTCTGATCGCGTTTATCGCCGATGGCGGTGCGTATTTTGTTGGCCGCGCGTTCGGCAGGCACAAACTTGCGCCGACCATCAGCCCGAAAAAAACGGTCGAAGGGCTGCTCGGCGGGTATATTTCCGCGGTGGCCGGCATGTTGTTATACTGTGTCATCGTACAGCTTGCGTTTGACCGCGAAGTCCGCTATGGCGCAGCGCTTCTCTATGCCATTGTGGGTGCAACGGTGTCGGTCGTCGGCGACCTGGTCTTTTCCGTCATCAAGCGGCAGACGGGCATCAAAGACTATGGCCGGCTGCTGCCGGGCCATGGCGGGGTGATGGACCGGTTCGATAGTATGATCACCACGGCGCCGGCCGTTGAGGTGCTGATCCTGCTGCTGCCGTTTTTCGGGTGAGCGAAATGACAGAGGTTCTCTCGGTTCTCGGATCAACCGGTTCGATTGGCCGGCAGACGCTCGAGTGTGTGGAGTCGCTGGGGCTTCGCGTCGCAGCGCTGACCGCCGGGACAAACGTCGTGCGGATGGAAGCGCAGTGCCGGCGCTTCCGGCCGCAGCTCGCGGTTATGGCGACGGAGCAGGCCGCGCGCGCGCTGAAAGATCGCCTTTCCGACTGCAATATCCGTATTTCATACGGGCGCGATGGGCTGCTCGAGGCTGCGGCGCTGCCGCAGGCCGACACGGTCGTCACTGCCGTCATGGGGATGGTCGGACTGGAGCCGACGCTTGCGGCGATCAGCGCCGGCAAGCGGATCGCGCTGGCCAACAAGGAAACGCTGGTGTGTGCCGGTGAGCTGGTGATGCGCGCAGCGGCAGAGCGCGGCGTACAGATCGTGCCGGTCGACTCGGAGCATTCGGCGATCTTTCAGTGCCTGCAGGGCTGCCGCGACCGCGGGGAAATCCGCCGGCTGATCCTGACGGCGTCTGGCGGGCCGTTTTTCGGCCAGACGCACGATACACTGCAATCTGTGACGAAAGACGATGCGCTGCGCCATCCGAACTGGACGATGGGGCCGAAAATCACAATCGACAGCGCGACCATGATGAACAAGGGGCTGGAGTTCATTGAGGCAATGCGCCTGTATGATCTCCCGCCGGAGCAGATTTCAATCGTCATCCATCGGCAGAGCGTCGTGCATTCGCTGGTGGAATTCTGCGATGGAGCGGTGCTCGCACAGCTCGGCACGCCGGATATGCGCATCCCGATCCAATATGCGCTGACCTATCCGAACCGCGCGCCGTCCCCGGCACCGGCGCTGGATCTGCTTGGCTGTGGTGCGCTGACGTTTGAAGCGCCGGATCTGGAGAATTTCCCGTGTCTGGGGCTGGCGCTCGGCGCCGCGGCACGCGGCGGAACGGCATGCTGCGTACTCTCCGGCGCCAATGAGGAGGCGGTGGCGCTGTATCTGGCCGGCGCGATCGGTTTTTATGACATTGCGCGGCTGGTAGAGGGAGCGCTCGAAGCCATCCCGTTCCGGCCGTCGCCCAATCTGGAGGAGATTCTGGAGGCCGACCGGCTGGCCAGGGAGTATGTTCAATCTCACAAGCAAGGGTGAAGCAATTTGTATATTGTCCTGGCGATTTTCATTTTTGGTATTTTGATTCTGGTGCACGAGCTCGGCCATTTCATTGCGGCCAAACTGCTCGGTGTGCAGGTCAACGAATTCTCGATCTTTATGGGACCGAAGATCGTGCAAAAGCACGGAAAGGAGACGCTGTACTCGCTCCGCTGCCTGCCCATCGGCGGTTATTGTGCGATGGAGGGAGAGGACGAGGACACCGGCAACCCGCGCGCGTTCACGGCAAAGTCGTGGTGGCGGCGGCTGATTATTCTGGCTGCCGGGTCGGCGATGAACTTTCTGGCCGGCTTTCTGGCGGTCGTCGCACTCAATGCCACGGCAGCGGGCTTCTACGCGCCGGTCATCACCGGCTTTGACGAGGGCTGCCCGCTTGAGGGGACCCTCGCGGTCGGCGACGAGATCTGGTCGATCGACGGCAGCCGCATTTATCTGTACAGCGACATCTCCACGCTGCTTTCGCGCGGGGACGATACGGTGTATGATCTGGTCGTCATCCGGAACGGCGAAAAAGTGGCGCTGAACAACGTGACCATGGAAAGGCGCGACTATGTCGTCGACGGTCAGACGGTCAACCGCTATGGGCTGACGTTCGGCGTGGAGGAGAAAACGGCGCTTGGCGTTGTGAAAAATGCGTGGTACACCGCGATTGATTTTGTCCGGATGGTGGTCTGGGGGCTGCAGGATCTGGTCAGCGGTGCGGTCGGGCTGCGCGACATGTCCGGCCCGGTCGGTATTGTACAGGTGATGTCCGAAACGGGCGAATCGTCCACGAGTACTGCCGCCGGCGTGAGCAATGTTGTCTATCTCGGTGCGTTCATCGCCGTCAACCTGGCGTTTATGAATATGCTGCCGTTGCCTGCGCTCGACGGTGGGCGCGTGTTCTGCCTGCTGGTCACGACTGTGATTGAGAAGGTATCCCGCCGGAAAGTCGATCCGAAATACGAGCGTTATATCCATGCCACCGGCATGGTGCTGCTGCTCGGCCTGATGGCTGTGATCACGCTCTCCGATGTTGTCAAGCTGTTCCGGTAGCCGGTAGAGAGAGGAAAGGCGGAGGTTTCAATGACACGGCAGATTTCAGCCGGCGGCGTCACCATCGGCGGCGGCGCGCCGGTGCGCATCCAATCGATGCTCACCACCCAAACAACAGATATAGAGGGCTGCCTTGCCCAGATCGACCATCTTGCGTCGCTCGGCTGCGAACTCGCGCGTCTGGCTGTGCCGGATCGCGCAGCGGCGCAGGCGTTTTCGCAGATTGCCGCGCGCGCGGTTCTGCCGCTGGTGGCGGATATTCATTTTGATTATCGCCTCGCCATCGCCTGCGCCGAGGGCGGCGCGGCCAAGATCCGCATCAACCCCGGCAATATTGGTGGTGCGGACAGGGTGCGCGCTGTGGCGGACGCCTGCCGCGCCAATGGTGTGCCCATCCGCATCGGCGTCAACGGCGGCAGCCTGGAAAAAGAGCTGCTTGCGCGTTATGGCCACCCGACGCCTGAGGCGCTGGTCGAGAGCGCGTTTTCGAACATCCGATTGCTCGAGGACTGTGGATTTTCAGACATCTGCGTGTCGATGAAGTCGAGCTCCGTGCCGCTGACCATCGCGGCATACCGCCTGTTTGCGGCACAGTCGGATTATCCGCTGCATCTGGGCGTGACAGAGACGGGCACGCCTTACATGGGAACGATCAAGTCGGCGATGGGGATCGGCGGGCTGCTGTGCCTGGGCATTGGTGACACGATCCGCGTCTCACTGACGGCTGACCCGGCTGAAGAGATCCGGGCGGCGAAGGCGATCCTGTCTGCGGCCGGTGTGCGCCGGTTTGGGCCGGAGGTAATTGCCTGCCCGACCTGCGGGCGCACGCGCATCGACCTGATCGGGCTGGCAGAGCAGGTGGAGCAGGCGCTTGCAGGCTGCGACAAGCCGATCACCGTCGCGGTGATGGGCTGTGTTGTCAACGGCCCGGGCGAAGCGCGCGAGGCCGATGTCGGCATTGCCGGCGGCGACGGCTGTGGCGTGCTGTTTGTAAAGGGAGAACCAAAGTGCAAAGTCGCGCAGGACGAGCTCCTGCCGACGCTGCTGCAGTACATAGAGGCATTGTGAGGCATTATGAACGAGCGTGTCGGATTGCTGGATCTGTTTGCCGGGTTTGACCCGGACGAAAGCCGCCGCCCGGCGTGGGAGCGGGCGGTTGTCCGCCATGCCCGGATCGACCGGGCGGCGCGCGATGTGACAGTCGAGCTGGATGCAGAGCACTATTTGACCGTCTGCGATCTGGAGGAGGCGGAGCAGGCGATCGCGCGGCTGTACGGGCTGCACCGTCTGCATCTCGAGGCGGCGTTCCCACCGGAGCAGCTCGAGACGTGCTTTGCCGACCTGACGCGCGTGCTGACGGATGCGTTCTCACCGGCCGCTGCAATCCTTGCCGGCTGCCGCTGGGAGCTGCATGGCGACGAGCTGAATGCGCATCTGCGCGCAAACGGCGTCAGCCAGCTCACGCCGTACCTGGAAAAGGCGGAACAGTTCATTCGTGCGCGCTTCGGCCGCGAGATCCGCATCCGGCTCATTGCGGGCAGCGACGCCGAGGGCGCCGCGCTGTTTGAGCAGACCGAGCAGATCCGCCGCGAGGCGATCAAGCAGATCCCTGCGCCGGTATTCCGGGAGAAAGCACAGCCCAAGGAGCAGCCCCGTGCCACGGCCATTTTCGGCCGGCCGTTCCGAACCGAGCCAACGCCGATCAGCTCGCTGTCGCTCGATATGTCGCGTGTTGTGATTGAGGGCGAGGTATTTGCCGTGCAGCACCGCGAACTGAAAAAACGAAATGCCTGGGTTGTCTGTTTTGACGTCACTGATTACACGGGTTCCGTCCGTGTCAGCCAGTTCATGGAAGCGGGGGAGGCCAAACCCATCCTCGACCAGATCAAGGTCGGCTCCTGGTACCGCATTCAGGGACATATGACGTTTGACCGATATGACAATGAGACAGTGATGCAGCTCAATGCGATCATGGCGGCCGAGACGCCGGTGCGGAAAGATACGGCGGAGGAAAAGCGGGTCGAGCTGCACCTGCATACGCGCATGTCGTCCATGGATGCGCTGACCGACACCAAAGCCGTGGTCAAGCAGGCCGCGGCCTGGGGCCATCGCGCCGTTGCCATCACCGACCACGGCGTGGTGCAGTCGTTCCCGGACGCGATGAAGGCGGCCCAGGGGACAAAAGTCGCCGGCACCGATGAGGAGATCAAGGTGCTCTATGGCTGTGAGGCGTATTATGTCAATGATGTAGACGACCGCATTGTCGTTCACGGCGCGCAGGATGTGCCGTTGACCGGCGAGTTCATCGCGTTCGATCTGGAGACGACCGGCCTGTCGCCGGAGGAGGATGTAATCACCGAGATTGGCGCCGTTCGCTTTGTGAACGGCGAACCGGCTGAGCATTTCCAGATGTTTGTCAATCCGCACCGCCGCCTGACGCAGAAGGTTGCAGAGCTGACCGGCATCACCGACGAGATGCTCGCAGCGGCGCTGGAGCTGGAGGAGGCGCTTCCGAAATTTCTGGCATTCTGCGGCGACCGGCCACTGGTGGCGCACAACGCCGATTTTGATGTCAGCTTCATCGCAGCGGCCTGCCGCCGCCTTGGCATCGAATATGACCCGACTTATCTTGATACGCTCATCATGGCGCAGAACATGCTGCCTGAGCTGAGCAGGCACAAGCTCGACGTCGTCGCCGATGCGCTCAGTCTGCCCGCGTTTCAGCATCATCGTGCCGATGACGATGCGATGACCGTCGCGTATATGATCCAGCGCTTTTTCGCCCAGCTCATTGAGCGCGGCATCGAGCGAACGCAGCAGATCAATCCGTACATGCAGACGCTGCGCGCCGGCAGCCGCATCACCGGCCGCCACGCGCGGCATATGATCCTGTTTGCCAAGAATCAGACCGGCCTGCGCAACCTCTACCGGCTGGTGTCATATGCGCATTTGAAATACTTCCGCCGCTATCCGTGTATCCCGAAGTCGGAGCTGATGCGCTATCGCGAGGGGCTGATCATCGGCTCGGCGTGTGAGGCCGGCGAGCTGTTCCAGGCGATCGTGAGCGGGAAGAGCCACGCCGAGCTGGTGCGCATCGCCTCGTTTTACGACTATCTAGAGATTCAGCCGCTGGCCAACAACATGTTCATGCTCCAGAAGGGCATCGCAAGAGACATCGAGGAGCTGCGTGAATTCAACCGGACTGTGCTCGCACTCGGCCGCGAGCTGGACATTCCTGTCGTTGCCACGGGCGATGTCCACTTCCTCGAACCGCACGACGAGGCGTACCGCCGCATCCTGCTCGCGGCCAAGGGCTTCGACGATGCCGACCGTGAACTGCCGCTCTACTTCCGCACGACCGATGATATGCTGCGCGAGTTTGCCTATCTCGGTAAGGATGCGGCCTACGAGGTCGTCGTCCGCAACCCGAACCAGATTGCGGACATGTGTGAGCGTCTGCGGCCGGTGCCGAAAGGGCTGTTCGCCCCGGCGATCGAGAACTCGGTGGGCCAGCTGAACGATCTCGTCTACGGCCGGCTGCGCGAGCTCTATGGAGACAACCCGCCGGAGCTGATCACAAAGCGCGTTGACCAGGAGATGCATGATATCATTTCCTGCCATTATGACGTCATCTACATGAGCGCGCAGAAACTGGTGCAGAACTCGCTGGAAAACGGCTATCTGGTCGGCTCGCGCGGTTCGGTTGGCTCGAGCATTGTGGCGTATCTGTCCGGTATCACCGAGGTCAACTCGTTCCCGCCGCACTATCGCTGCCCGGCATGCAAGTATACGACGTTCGACGTGTCGGACGAGTGCAAGTGCGGCGCCGATCTGCCCGACGCGGTCTGCCCGGTGTGTGGCGCGCCGCTGGCCAAGGACGGATTCAATATCCCATTCGAGACGTTCCTGGGCTTCGGCGGCGACAAGATCCCGGACATCGATCTAAACTTTTCCGGCGAATACCAGGCGCGTGCGCACGCGTACTGCGTGGAGATGTTCGGCGCGGATCACGTCTTTCGTGCCGGCACGATCAGCACTGTCGCAGAGAAGACGGCCTACGGCTATGTGAAAAAATATCTGGCGGAGCGTGAGCGCACCGCTTCGCGCGCGGAGGAAAACCGCCTGGCCTCGGGCTGCGTCGGTGTCAAGCGGACGACGGGACAGCATCCGGGCGGTCTCGTCGTCATCCCGGCGGAGAACGAAATCTGGGATTTCTGCCCCGTGCAGCACCCGGCCGATTCGACCGACTCCGATGCGTGGATTACCACCCATTTTGAGTATCATTCGATGGAGGAGAACCTGCTCAAGCTCGACATGCTCGGCCATGATGATCCGACCATGATCCGCATGCTCGAGGATCTGACCGGTGTCGATGCAAAGACGATCCCGCTCGATGACAAGGACACCATGTCGATCTTCACCTCATCGAAAGTGCTCGGCTATGAAAACGATCCCATTCTCGGTCCAACGGGCGCCGTCGCCATTCCGGAGTTCAACACGCGGTTCACCCGCGGCATGCTCGAGGATACACATCCGACCCAGTTCGACACGCTACTGCGTCTGTCCGGCTTCTCACATGGCACGGATGTGTGGCTCGGCAATGCGCGTGATCTGATCCTGTCCGGTACGGCGGCCGTCGGTGAGGCCATCGGCTGCCGCGACGATATCATGCTTTACCTGATCTCGCGCGGCATGCCGGAGAAGCGCTCATTTAAAATTATGGAGTCAGTGCGTAAGGGCCGCGGTCTGCCCGACGGTGCAGAGCAGGAGATGCTTGACGCTGGCGTGCCGGAGTGGTACATCGAATCCTGCAAGAAAATCCAGTACCTGTTTCCTAAAGCGCATGCCGTTGCCTATGTCATGATGGCGTTCCGCATCGCCTGGTTCAAGGTACATGAGCCGCTGGCGTTCTACTCGGCGTATTTCTACCGCCGCAGCCAGAAAGATGGCTTTGACGCCGAGATGATGACGCAGGGCATCGATCGCGTCAAGGACGAGATCAAGCGGATCGACGCCAATCCGGATGCAACCGCCAAGGATCAGGATCTTCTGACGACGCTCGAGGTCTGCTATGAGTTTTATCTGCGCGGATTCTCCTTTGCGCCAATGGATCTGTACGAATCGGACGCGCTGAAATTCAACCTGAAAGACGGTAAGCTGCTGCCGCCGTTCGTTTCGGTGTCGGGCCTCGGCGAGACGGCGGCGCTCGACATCGTGGAAGGCCGCCGCGGCAAGCACTTTATCTCCATCGAGGAGTTTGCTGCCGCTTGCCCCAAGGTGTCCAAAACGCACATCGAGAGCCTGAAAGCGGCCGGCGCGTTTGGCGATCTTCCCGATACGAGTCAGGTCAGTCTGTTCTGATCTTGACTTTCAATGTCGGGCGTGCTACCATACTACCGAATTAGTCAATTAAAGCGAAAGGGATGGCGAGACCATGCCGATTTCCATCGGGACCCCAGCGGGCACCTGCGACCGCCTGTTTGCCGAGTGCGGCGCGTACCGCACCGTACAGAAAGCCGTCACACGGTTGTTTCGCAGCCGCGGCTATGCCGAACTGATGACACCGGAGGTTGAGTTTTACGATCTGTTTGCTGCCTCGGGCCACCCGCTGGCGCAACAGTCGATGCTCAAGCTCATCGACCGGTCGAGCCGCATCCTGGTTATGCGGCCGGATAATACGACGCCAATTGCGCGTGTTGCGGCAACAAAGCTGAAGGCGATGCCGCTCCCGCAGCGGCTGTATTACAACCAGACCGTGTTCCGTTCCGACGATGCGCATACCGGCGCGCGCGGCGAGATTCCGCAGTGCGGCGTCGAGCTGATCGGCGCGCCGGGCGTCCGCGCCGATCTGGAGGTCATCGCGATGGCTGTGCAGGCCGTTGAGGCCACCGGCCTGACCGAATTTCAGATTGAACTGGGGCATGCGGGGTATTTCCAGGCGCTGCTGCGCGGCATTGGCGCGGATGAAGCGGCGCGCGAGCAGCTGCGTCAGGCGGTGGAGAACCGGAATTTCGCCTGGTTTTCGGATCTGCTTGCGCCATACTGCAGCCAGCCGACCGGCGCAGCACTCAACCGGCTCAGCCGCATGTTTGGCGGCCCGGAGGTGCTCGACCAGGCGCGTGCGCTCTCCGATGATCCCGAGGCCGTCGCAGCGCTTGATTATCTTGGTGCGCTTTATGAGGAGCTTTCGCTCGCCGGGCTGAGCGGCCACATCCGCTTTGATCTCAGCCTGGTACAGGGAATTGACTACTATACCGGCGTCGTCTTCCGCGGCTATGCGCAGGGCGCCGGAAAGACGGTTGTCTCCGGCGGCCGCTACGATGGCCTGATTGCCCGTTTCGGCGTGGATCTGCCGGCGACGGGTTTTGCTGTCGATGTCGAGGCGCTTGCGAGCTGCCTGCCGCAGCGCGAGCTCGACCCGCCCGAAACGGTGGTCTGGTATGCGCGCGGCTGCCTGGGCCGGGCGCTGGAGACCGTTGCGGCGCTGCCGCGGGGTGCCGGCGTGCTCTCGGCCGCGCCGACGCCGGCACAGGCCGAACAGGAGGCGCGCGCGCACGGCGCGCGGACGCTCCGGCTGATTGAGCCGGAGGGAGAGAGGAGCGTGGCACTGTGAAGCGGCTGCGGATTGCCGTGACAAAGGGACGGCTGCTGGATGACTCTGTCCGGCTGTTTACACGCGCTGGGCTGGACTGTTCGCAGGTCAACGAGGATACGCGCAGGCTGGTGCTGCCGGTGGCGGACTACCCGCTCGACGTGATTCTGGCCAAGGCGCCAGACGTCATTACCTATGTGACACATGGCGTATGCGATATGGGCATCGTCGGGAAGGATACGATTCTTGAGCATGGCGGCTCGTTCTACGAGATGCTCGATCTGGGCTACGGCGCATGCCGGTTCGCGCTCGCTGTGCGCGAGGGTGACGATTTCTACGGGACATACCGCACCCGTCGCGTTGCATCAAAATATCCCAATGTGACCAAGCGCCACTTCGAGCGCAAGGGCATGGATGTAGAGACGATCAAAATCGAGGGCTCCGTGGAGCTCGCACCGCTGCTTGGGCTGGCGGATGCGATCATGGATGTTGTCCAGACCGGCACGACCCTGCGGGAGAACGGATTGGTGCCCATTGAGACGATCGCGCAGATCTCCGCCCGGCTGATTGTCAACACTGCCAGTATGAAACTGTATAAGGATGCGATTTTGGATTTTGTCGGAAAGTGTGAGGAAGCGTTATGATTACCAGTTTTGTCCGCGCGGACGGATATGAAGAACACGAGCTGCTGCGCGCAATGCGCGCACGGGCGGCAGAGGCCAATTCACTGATTGCCAGCGCGGCGGCCACTGTGATGGAGGATGTGCGCCAGCGCGGCTACGAGGCAGTGCGGGAGTATTCGCTCCAGTTTGACAAGGCGGAGCCGCGCGAAATCCGCCGGGCCACGCTCGAGAGTGCCGCAAAGCGGATCCCGCCGGCGCTACGCTACGCGCTCGAGCAGAGCGCGAAGAATATCGTCGACTATCAGAGCCGGCTGCTTAGCGAAAACCGCGTCTGGGACGCACCGGTTGAGGGCGGCCGCGTCGGGCAGCTTGTCCGCGCGCTTGACCGCGTCGGCGTATATGTGCCGGGCGGCACGGCAGCCTATCCCAGCTCGGTTTTGATGAACGTCATTCCGGCCAAGGTTGCCGGTGTCCGTGAGGTCGTCATGGTCACGCCGCCAACGGAAAACCTCAACGATGCTGTCCTGGCCGCAGCATGGATCGCCGGCGTCGACCGCTGCATCGCAGTCGGCGGAATGCAGGCTGTTGCCGCGCTGACATACGGCGCGGATTTTATTCCGCGCGTTGACAAACTGGTCGGGCCGGGCAACGCCTACGTCGCTGCGGCCAAGCGGCTGTCATTCGGCCAGATCGACATCGACATGGTCGCCGGGCCGAGCGAGGTCTGCGTCATCGCAGACGAGACAGCGACGGCGCGCTATGTTGCGGCCGACCTGCTCAGCCAGGCTGAGCACGACAAGCTCGCCTCTGCAGTGCTGCTGACCGACTGCGAGATGCTCGCGCAGGCGGTGCTGCGTGAGCTTGAGACGCAGACCAAACGCCTCGAGCGCAGGGCCATTATCACCGAGAGCCTGAAGAACTACGGCGCGGTTATCGTCTGCGAGTCAATTGACGCGTGCGTCGCGCTTGCCAACGAGATTGCGCCCGAGCACCTTGAGATTGTCACGGCGCAGCCGCGCATGCTTCTGCCGGAGATCCGCAATGCCGGCGCTGTCTTCCTTGGCGAGAACTCGCCGGAGCCGCTCGGCGACTATATGGCCGGTCCGAGCCATGTGCTGCCGACGTCCGGCACGGCACGCTTTTTCTCGCCGCTGTCGGCAGAGAGCTTTTTGAAAAAGACCAGCGTCGTCTCTTTCTCGCGCGAGGCACTGCAGCAGGTGGCCGACAGCATCATTACGCTGGCTGAGGCCGAAAAGCTGACCGCACACGCCAATTCCGTGCGGATCCGCTTCGACGGGAAATGACGCATTGCATTGTCAATTACAAATGAATCCATCAGACGGGACGGTGATCCAAATGGAGTTTGCATCGCAGCTCAAGGCGCTGCGCGTTCGCCGCGGCCTGCAGCAGTCGGAGGTGGGGGAGGCGGTCGGTGTGTCTGCGTCAGCCATCGGCGCCTACGAGCGCGGCCAGCGTGAGCCGACGCTTGCGCTGCTGTTGGCGCTTGCGGACTATTTTCAGGTTTCAGCTGATGTGCTGCTTGGCCGCGCACAGCTGCCGCAGGACGGCCGGGCTGCCAGCCTGGCGCGCAAAACACGCGAGACGGACATTTCGGTGTCGCTCCGACTTGCGCCAGGGCCAAGCGAAATCGCGACCGGCATCGGCTTTTTCGACCATATGCTGACCGCGTTTTCATTCTACGGCGGCATGCAGCTGACGCTGCATGCCGCGGGCGACCTGCATGTCGATGGCCACCACACGGTCGAGGATGTCGGTATCGTGCTCGGACAGGCCCTGCGCCAGGCGCTCGGCGACAAGACCGGTATCCGCCGGTTTGCTTCTGCCCTGGTTCCGATGGACGAGGCGCTGTGCCGCTGTGTACTCGACCTGTCCGGCCGGCCATATCTGGTCTTCGACGCGCCGATGCCGCAGACGGCCATCGGCGGCTACGACAGCTGCCTGACGGTGGAGTTTATGCGCGCACTGGCCGTCAACGCGGGGCTGACGCTGCACCTTGCCTGCCTGTATGGCGACAATGCCCACCACATCACCGAGGGGCTGTTCAAGGCGCTCGGTATGGCGCTGCGCGATGCGGCGGCGGTCACTGGCACCGGCGTGACATCGACAAAGGGGGCGCTGTAGATGGGAACCATTGCAGTGGTGGACTATGGCGCGGGCAACCTGCTCAGCGTGACCAAAGCGCTCGATTTTCTCGGCTTTGCCTGTCAGATCACCGCGGATGCGGCGGAGATTGCGCGGGCAGATGCCGTGATTCTGCCGGGGGTTGGCGCGTTTCCCGACGCGATGGACAACCTGACCGGACGCGGACTGGACCGTGCGGTGCGGGAGAGCGCCCAGACCCGTCCGCTGCTCGGCATCTGCCTGGGAATGCAGATGCTGTTCGACGTGTCGTCTGAAGTGCGCCCGTGCCGCGGCCTCGGGCTGATTCCCGGCCGGGTCGATCGGATCCAAACGGCGTGCAAGCTGCCGCAGATCGGCTGGAACAGCCTTGAGATCCAGCGGGAAAACGCCCTGCTCCGCGGCGTGCCGAACGGCGCGTATGTCTATTTTGTCCACAGCTTTATGGGCTTCTGCGACGAGCCGGACGACGCGGCTGCGCTGTGCGAATATGGCGCGCCGGTGACGGCGATGGTCGCGCGCGGGAATGTGTACGGATGCCAGTTCCACCCGGAAAAATCGGGCGAGGTCGGGCTGACGATTCTGAGAAACTTTGGGGAGCTGAACCGATGATTATACTGCCGGCAATTGATTTGAAGGACGGCCGCTGTGTCCGGCTGTACAAGGGCGAATTTGACACGGCGCACGATGTCTCGGACGACCCGGTCCGCACGGCGCTGGCGTTCCGCGCAGCCGGCGCGCGTTATGTCCATATGGTCGATCTGGATGGCGCAAAGGACGGTGTGCGCAGAAACAGCGCGATTGTCCGCCGCGTTGCGGAGGCGTCCGGCCTGTTTGTTGAGCTTGGCGGCGGCATCCGTTCGATGGCGGATCTTGAGGCGGTGTTTGGACTCGGTGTTTCCCGTGCGGTGATCGGCTCGGCTGCCGTGCGCGATCCGGGCTTTGTCCAGGCGGCTGTGTCGCGCTACGGCGAACGCATCGCCGTCGGCGTCGACGTCAGGAACGGCCGCGTCTGTACGGACGGCTGGACGGATGACTCCGGGCTGGACTATCTGGATTTCGCGCGGGATATGGTATCGCGCGGTGTGCAGACGATTATTTTCACCGACATCGACACGGACGGGACGCTTTCCGGGCCGTCCTTCGCACACCTGTACGCGCTGCGGCAGGCGCTGCCGTGCCGGATTATCGCATCCGGCGGCGTCTCGTGCAATCAGGATCTGCGCGATCTGCAAAGCTGCGGCATGGATGGCGCGATTGTTGGAAAGGCGTACTATACCAGTGCGGTCGACCTGAAGCTGGCCATAGAGGAGGCGGGCAGTCAATGTTAGCCAAACGAATCATCCCGTGCCTGGATGTGGACCGCGGCCGCGTTGTCAAGGGCGTCAATTTTGTTGGGATCCGCGATGCCGGCGACCCCGTTGCGCTGGCGCGGTATTATTCCGATCAGGGTGCGGACGAGATTGTTTTCCTCGATATCACAGCGACCCATGAGGCGCGCGGTTCCGTCGTTGATGTGATCGAACAGACCGGCCGGCAGGTGTTTGTGCCGCTGACCGTCGGTGGCGGCATCCGCTCGGTCGATGATTTCACCGCGATCCTGCGCGCCGGTGCGGACAAGATCTCGGTCAATTCCGCCGCCGTGCGTGACCCGGCGTTGATTGCGCGTGCCGCGGAGCGGTTTGGCAGCCAATGCGTCGTGCTGGCGATCGACGGTAAGAAGCGGCCGGACGGCTCGTTCGAGGTTGTCATCAACGGTGGGCGGCTCGGCACGGGGCGCGATGTCGTTGCATGGGCAAAAGAGGGCGAACGGCTGGGTGCGGGCGAGATCCTGCTGACATCAATGGACGCCGACGGCACCAAGGCGGGCTTTGATCTGGCAATGACCAAGGCTGTGGTTGACGCTGTCGGCATTCCGGTGATTGCCTCCGGTGGCTGCGGCAGTCTGGCGCACTTTGCTGAGGTGTTCGAGAAAACCGGCTGCGATGCGGCGCTTGCGGCGAGCCTGTTCCACTTCGGCGAGCTGACGATTCCGCAGGTCAAGGCGTATCTGGCGGCGCGCGGCATCCCGGTGAGGTGAAAATTATGGTGCAAATTTCAGATCTGTTTCGAAAGTCTGACCTGATTCCGGTCATTGTGCAGGACAGCAGGACCAGGGATGTCCTGATGCTCGGCTTTGCCAACGAGGAGGCCGTCCGGCTGACGATCGAGACGAAGACGGCCTGGTTCTGGTCACGCAGCCGGCAGAAGCTGTGGAATAAAGGAGAGACTTCAGGCCACTATCTGCATGTGCAGAAGGTGATCACAGACTGCGATACCGATACGCTGCTGCTGCTTTGCCGACCGGACGGGCCGACATGCCACACCGGTCGTCAGAGCTGCTTCTATCAAGTGATGGAGGAATTCGAATGAACGACACGCTCGGGCGGCTTTACGCCGTTGTCATGGATCGGAAGACACACCCCCAGGAGGGAAGTTATACCTGCTACCTGTTTGAACAGGGAATGGATAAAATCCTCAAGAAAGTCGGCGAGGAATGCGCCGAAACGATCATCGCTGCCAAAAACGGTGTCAACGTCGAAACAGTCGGCGAGATTTCAGATCTGCTCTATCATCTGACGGTGATGATGGCGGAAGCCGGTATCACCGTCGAGGATGTTATGAAAAAACTGGATGAACGCAGTCTAAAAATCGGCAATCTTAAACAGAAAAAGGTTGTTGACCGCGACACCTGAATGTGCAAAGTGTGGATTTTTTGTGAAATAGGATCAAGTAATCTTTACAAAAATGTGAACCGTGGATATAATATGCAAAGGTGAAAGCAGGCGCTGCCTGCTGGATAGACTTCTGCATCGCGATTCCCCGCATGTATCGGTTCTCCAGTCAGAAAGCTCTGCTCTCCCATATGTTTCCCAAGGTCGCAAGTCCCTACGGAAGCAAAGATTTCTATCTGGAGGACGATCAACGCATGAAGAAACTGAGCAAACTCTTTGCGCTGCTTCTCTGCCTGGCCATGGTCTTCTCGGTTCTGGCTGCCTGCTCGAGCGACGAGGGCACGACCGATGACGGCACCAGCGAAAGCGGCGACAACAACACGACCGGCGAAACCGGCGAAACCGGCGAAACGGATGAGACCGGCGACGGTGAGGCTGCAGATGACTACACCCTGACCATCGGCATCACGCAGGCGCCGAGCACGCATGATCCGAATGCCACCAATGAGAAGAAGCGCTATCAGTCCAAGCTGATCTATGACGCTCTGGTTGCGATTGACCCGGAGACGCAGGAGCTGGAGTATGTGCTGGTTGAGAACATCGAGTATATTGACGATCTGACGCTGCAGATCAAGCTGCGCGATGATGTCTACTTCACCAACGGCCAGAACCTGACGGCCAACGACGTGCTTGTCTCCCTGCGCGATGTCTACGGCGTCGGCCAGATGGCGAGCTACTTCGAGTGCTACGACTGGGACAACACCGAGATCGTGGACGATTACACGCTCAATATTGCGTTCACCCAGGAATACGGCCCGGCGATCACGCTGCTGGCCAGCTATGATATCTACTGCGCCGAGGACCTGACCGGTGACACCGCGCTCGATGCGGACACCTGGATGTCTTCTCCGAACGGCACTGGCCCGTATTACTGTGTCGAGAATGTCTCGTCCTCGCATGCGACCTATCGCCTGAAAGAGGATTACTGGGGTGAGGTGCCGCAGTGCACTGAGGTCACCTACCGCTACTATTCCGAGACCTCCACAATGTATATCGACTTTGAGAACGGCGTGCTCGACGCGGCCTGCGCCATCAGCGAGACCGATGCGCAGCGCGTGCTCGACGGCGACTGCCCGGAGTACACCGGCTACTATATCAACCCGATCAAAGACTGCCTGCTGCTGGTCCTGCCGGAGTATGTCGAGGCGTTCCAGGATGAGCGCGTCCGCGAGGCTGTCTCCCTGGCGATCGACCAGGAGGCTGTCGCGACGGCTACTTATGGCTGCCTGTATATCGAGGCAACCTCGATCCTGCCGGCTTCTGTCAACTTCTATGAGGAGCAGGAGGGCTACACGGTTGACATCGACCGCGCCAATCAGCTGATGGAAGAGGCCGGCTATGGCGATGGCCTGGAGATCACCCTGGTCATCACCTCTGACAACCAGGTGGTTGCCGAGGCGATCCAGGGCTGCCTGCAGCAGATCGGCATCACACTGAACATTGAGAGCTATGATGCCAGCACGGCTATCCCGATGATGATGAACGGCGAAACCGACCTGTGCCTGAAGCAGACAGAGGGCGGCGCGTTCACGAACGATCCGTCGCAGCTGGTCGATACGCTCGGCCCGAACTCCACGCTGGCTGCTGCCCGCATCACCGACGAGACTTGGACCGAGGCGTTCAACCAGGCGCTTTACAGCGCGGATGAGACCGAGCGTGCCGAGGGCTACGCCACCATGCAGGAGTGGGCACGTGAGACCAACTGGATCATCCCGATCTGCGAGCGTGCGAATATGCTTGTCTACAACACGGAGAAGCTTGCAAGCTTCCAGCTTGTCTGCGCCGACGAGCCGAACGTCCGCTTCGCGGTCTTCAACTGAAAAGACGCGTCCCGCACTGCGGAATTTTCGCTCACTGTGCCGGCAGCTCATGCACAATTTGCATGAGCTGCCGGTTTTTTCAGCGAATTTAAATATCAGCAAAACGAA
>CAZGBU010000004.1:0-46203 GCA_964523945.1 uncultured Oscillospiraceae bacterium | reverse complement strand
ACTAAGAGCCGGAAACAATCATACCAGAATGGCCGGTATTTGTCAACTGTTCATTGTGTAAGTTTTTGTCGAATGCGTCGGCCCGCGGCGGCCGGAGGCGGCTGCCGCGGGACTGTGTTATCCATTGGTCTGCCCTGACCCGGCAGGGAAGCTACCGTCCCGGGTCTGTCCGGCATACAGGCGTGCGAGCGCCTGCCAGGTGTTCCGGTCGATTCGTCCTGTCTGCGGAAGGCCCGATGCCTGCTGCGCCCAGCGCACGCCTGCCTGCGTCCGCTCATCGTTTATGCCTGTGTGGTTGACAGACGGCACGCTGCTCAGCCGCTCATGCAGTGCGGCCAGGATGCTCTGCACCAGCCAGACATGACTGTTGCGTTCGCCCGGTGCAATGACCTGCTGCCGGTCAAATCGCGGCTGCAGCGGTTCAGCCGGGTTGATTTCAGCGCGGCCATTGTGATAGGCGTCGACAACGGCACGCCAGGTGGCCAGATCCGTCACGCCCGTGACGGGCAGACCGCGTGAACGCTGCAACGCAGAGACGGCAGCCATGGTATCCCGACCATAGATGCCGACCGGAATGACGGAGGGGATTGCGGGATCCAGCTCGGCGATCTGCCGCAGCATGGTTTGCAGTGCGCGCACGGGCTGACCGGTGGCCTGTTCATTCATACTGTCACGCTCCTTTCCGTGCGGGCTGCGTCGTTTGAGCCAAATTTTAGGTCGAACCCCGGATGCTGGGTGAAGCGGGGCGTGTCGCGGTAGGCAAGACTCTGCGATGCGTCGGCGAGCAGACGGCGCGTATCGCCGTCGGGCCGCCCGGTGGCGCTCAGACCATTTTGGCGCTGGAACTGCGTCAGGGACTGTGCAGTGGCGCGGTCGAGCTGGCCGGTCATCTGCGGCGCACCCACGCCTGCGCCAGCAGCCGACAGCGTGCGCAGCTGCTGCTGCACAGCGCGAACATTTGTAGCGGTTTCCGCAGCGTCGAACGGAAACAGCGCCGCGTCTTGAAACACCGTCTGTTCAATGCCGGCAAAGTATCGGTAGATCGTGTCCCATGTTGTCTGGCCCACAACACCGTTGTCCGGCAGGCCGGCAAACTGCTGAAAGGCGACCACCGCATTGTAGGTCGCATCGTCAAAGGTCCCATTGACCGTCAGCGCCGGAACCTGCGGAATGAATTCCGAGAGAACCGAGAGCATGTACTGCAGATGCGTCACTTTTTCGCCCTCATCGCCGCGCACAATCGCGTCAGGATATTCCCAGCTGATGCCGTAGAACCGCTGCCCCTCTGAGCGCAGTTCGGCCAGGCTGGTGACGGCAACATACAGCCGGACCAGTGCGTACCAGGTCGCCGGCCCGACGATGCCGTCCGGTACCAGATCGAAGATCTCCTGGAACGCGATTACAGCGGCCTCGGTCTGCGCACCGAAAATGCCGTCGACCGGGTTGATCTTCGGGATGGCCGGATAGTTCTGCGAGATGCGGTTGAGTGAGGCCTGAATGACGGTGACGGCGGGGCCGGCGTCGCCGCGGCGCACCGGGGAGCCGGGGTACGACTGGCGAAGCGCCTGTACAGGAGCGTCCGTGACCAGCTCGATATTGTCACCGTAATATGCCTGGAGAATTTCAAAGGAGTTGTAGCCTTGTTCGGCCAGACGCTGACTGCCCCACTGGCTGAGCCCCTCGCAGGTCACGGTGGTGCCATTGCAAAATTTTGCGGCCAGCGGCTCAACAAAGCCGGTGCGGCGGATGTAGCTGGTGAACAGTTCGTCAACCAGACGGTCGATATTTTCAAAAGTACTGCGGCCATTGACAAAGTTCTGATCATAGGCGGTGGAGGAGGTGATGTCGAAATCATAGCCTCTGCTGCGGTAGTACTCCGTATAGATGCGGTTGAGTGCGAAGGAGTTGATGGCCAAAATGTTGGCGCGAAGGGCGGACTCGTCCCAGGTGGGATAGATTTCGCTGGAGGCGACGTTTTTCAGATAATCTGTGTACGGCACGGTGACATTTGCAGCGTTCGAGTCCGGCGGACCGAGGTGGACGGTAATGCTTTCGGGGACATAGGGAATGACGCTTGTCATGACACCGCCTCCTCACAGATTCTGCGTCGGCAGGTCGAACACCTCGGTCTGGTTGGAGGAGGACGGGTACTCCTCCAGCGGGATCATCTCGAGTGGCTGCAGCGTCCGAACACCGGGGAAGATTTGAACATGTTCGACTACAATGCGCTCATATCCTGGGTGAGACGCGTCGATGTTGTTCAGCGCATAGGGGCGATCGGGCGCCGGCGCCAGACTTTCCGACTTTTCCGGTGTTGGAACGACGACCGGATCGGTGCGTCCGCTCTCATCGGTTGTGCGAACAGCAAGCAGGACGACGCTGCCGTCCGGCGAGAACTGCGTGAACGAGACGGTTGCACCCGCGACCGGGATCATGGCGCGGGAGGTGTAGGCGTGCACCGTGACAGACCCTTCTGCCATGGCATGGCCTCCTTTCCAAAATGTCATGCTATAGCTTATGCACGCATGGAGGCAGATGTGCGCATCTGCCGAAAAGACGGAAAAACCGGGCGCCCGTGGTTTTCCGGGCGCCCGGCAAGGCCGCGCTATTGTTCGAGCACAGGCCGAAGCTGCACATATTCATCGAAGCGCGTGTCACGCGATGCGCTTAAAAACAGTACCTGCTGCCCATCACCGGTCAGCGCTTCTTCCACCGGCTCGAGCGCTGCGGCGATGGATGCGCCGTCGTCCGCCTCCAGGCAGATGTGCAGACCGTAAGAGGCGGCAGCATACGAGGTCACACCGTCCGCAAAGCTGAATGAGACGGGGATCGGCGCGCGGGAGGCAACCCATTCGGCTGCCGTGCGCAGCGTCTGCGTCTGGTCTTCCGCATAGACGATGCTCTGCGCGTCGGGAAAGTAAAAGTTTGCAAATACAACTTCATCGACACCAAGCCCCGACAGTTCTGTGCAGATCGCGGTTAGATGGTCGAGTACGTCGCTGTTGCCGGGATCAAGCCAGTAGCAGCCGCTGCCGTCGGCCCACAGCGCGCCGGATGAGATCGCCAGACCGCGGCTGGTGTCTGCGAGCGCATAGGCCGAATCGCGAAACGCGGGCAGCCGGGCGATCAGATAGACATCCGGCTGCACTGCGAGCCAGGCGATCAGTTCGTCGATCGCCGCAATGTCGACCGATGCCATAGACGCGCCGGTAACACCGGAGGAATAATAGAAATTGCCGTATTCACTTTTCAGATCGAGCAGGACAGCAATGGTGCCGTCGTCATCCCCGCGGGCGGAGAGAATTGTCTCGAGCGCGCTGCGGACATCGTCGGCCTGCATCAATGCTGCATTGTCAGCGTAATATCCGCCGGTCAGAACCGGCAGTCCGCTTTGCTCGGTTGTTTCGTCTGCCGGCTGTTCTGTCAGCTCGTCCGGCGGGCTGACTGTCTCGCCGATCACCAGCTCGCCGCTGACAGGAATGGCGTCGTCATTCAGGTCCGGTGCGCTGTTCGTGTCTGCGGCGGCCTCGCTGCCGGGTAGCTCGAGATGTGCGCCATCTGACGTGTAGACCATATATCGGCCGAGGTAGATTACATAAGCGATGCAGACCACGGCGAGCAGCACCGCGGCGCACAGCACAATCAGCCCCGCCCGCTTCAGCCGCTGCTTGTTGCGGTAGGAAAAAATACGCAAATCAGATTCCTCCGATCAGACTGCTGCGGCGCGCAGGCAGACCCAGTCGTCCGCCTCGCGCCGGTCGGTGACGGCGAGCCCGGCGCATGTGAGCGCGTGTTCCACCTCTGGCAGACGCTTGTTCAGAATCCCGGAGCACAGAAATGTGCCGCCTGGCGCAAGAAATGTTCTGGCCGCCGGTGCAAGCGGGATGATAACGTCTGCCACGATGTTGGCCAGCACAAGGTCGCACTTACCGCGATAGGACGCAAGCGCAGCCGGGCTGTCCAGAACGTTCGCGGTCAGCGCAGTGAACCGGTCGCTGCCCAAACCGCTCAGCGATGCGTTTTCCCGGGCAATGTCCTCTGCCATCGGGTCGATGTCGACGCCGACGGCAGATGCAGCGCCGAGCAGCAGCGCGGCGATGGAAAGAATGCCGCTGCCGCTGCCGAGGTCGAGCACCGTCTCGCCGCCGCGGACAAGCGTCTCGAGCGATTCGAGGCACATCCGGGTTGAGGCGTGCTGTCCGGTGCCGAAGATCATGCCAGGGTCAAGCCGGACGGGGATGCGCCTGTCCGGGATCTCCGGATCGAGCCACTGCGGAACAATCAGAAGCCGCTCGCCGATGGGCAGCGGCTGGTAATACTGCTTCCAGCTGTTCTCCCAATCCTCATCGCGCAGATTGCACGTCGTCACCGTGAGCGGACCGAGCGGCGCATTGGGGAGCGCATTGCGCAGCGCGGCGAGCTGGGCGCGCAGCGCCGCGATGCGCGCAGCTGCATTGCCGTCGTCCTCCAGATAAAGCCGGATGCGGCTGACGCCGGCCATACTCTGCTCGAGCGATTCGTCGACGTAATCCCAGTATTGGCGGTTTTCTTCCAGAAATGTGTGGAACTGCTCGCAGTCCTCTGTGACAAAACTGTCATATCCAAGCGCAGTCAGGCGCGCGGCCAGCAGATCAATCCCGCCCGGCGCCGACTCGATGCTGACTTCAAGCCATTGCATGGCACATGCCTCCGTCTCCCGGCTGCAGGCGGGACGATGTTACCTGTATAGTTTACATGAATCGCAGCGCAAAGACAAGGGAAGAATTGATTTATGTGCGCGATGATGGTAAAATATGCAGACAGGGCGGCCGGTCATGCCGGCGCCTGGCTGTTCGGAAAGGTTGTGACCCATGAGACGGGAAGAACTGATGCCCGGCGTCTTTCTGACGACGGAGCAGACGGATAAATTCAAAACGGCGATCCTGAGCGTGAGCCTGCTGCGTCCGCTGCGCGCGCAGGACGCGTCGCTCGGCGCGCTGCTGCCGAGCGTACTGCTGCGCGGTACGGAGCGTTATCCGGATATGGCGCGTATCTCGGCGCACCTCGACCGGCTCTACGGCGCGGGATTTGGCGGCGTTGTGCGCAAAAAGGGCGAGACACAGACGGTCGGCTTCTATGCGGATTTTATTGAGGACGAGCTTGCCCCGGGCAATGAGCCGGTGCTGCGCGAAATGACGCAGTTCCTCGGCGAGGTGCTTCTGCATCCGTATCTGCGCGGCGGTGTGTTCTCTGAGGAATATGTGATGACGGAGCGCCTGAACCTGATCAATACCATTGCCTCGCGCATCAACGACAAGCGCCAGTATGCGGTCAGCGGTCTGGTGCGCGCGATGTGCGCCGGAGAGGCCTATGGTGTTGACCGGCTCGGCAGCGAGGAGACGGCCGCGGCAATCACGCCGGAGACGCTGTACGCGTATTACCACAGCGCGCTGCGCACGTCGCGCTACGAGCTGTTCTATTGCGGACGTGCTGACCACGACATGGCGGCGGCGCTGCTGCGCGAGGCGCTTGCCGACCTGCCGGCGCGTGCGCCGGAACCGGTTGGAACGGTTGTTTCCGCTGCGCCGGCAGCGGTGCGGCGCGTCACCGAGCGGCTTGATGTGACGCAGGGCAAGCTGGCGATCGGCCTGCGCACCGGCATCACGGCGGACAAGCCGGGGTATCCGGCGATGACAGTGCTCAACGCGGTGTTCGGCGGCGGCGTGTCGAGCAAGCTGTTCCGCAACGTGCGCGAGGCGCTATCACTGTGCTATTATGCCAGCTCTGCGCTGGAGAAGTTGAAAGGTGTAATGGTAGTCTCATCCGGCGTCGAATTTGAGAATCTCAGCCGTGCCGAGACGGAAATTCTCCGGCAGCTGGAAGCATGCCGTGCGGGGGATATTACGGACGAGGAGCTGGAGCTTGCGCGGCGGTATGTGATCAGCTCGCTGCGTGCCGGGGAGGACAGCCCAGGCCGGCTCGAGGACTTCGCGCTCGGCCAGGCCATCGCCGGGCTGGATGGCACGATGGCGGAGCTGCGCGCCGGTGTCCAGGCTGCAACAAAAGAGCAGGTCGTGGAAGCGGCCCGCTCGCTCACACTGGACACTGTTTTTGAATTGAGAGGAGAGACGGCATGAAGCAGGTGACATTTCCGCGCCTGGGGGAGCGGTATTTCGAGCAAATCCTGCCGAACGGGCTGCGCATACGCGTGACGCCGAAGCCCGGCTTTTCCCGCTGCTACGCATTTTTTGCCGCGGACTACGGCTCGCTCGACACGGCGTTTACGCTTGGCGGCGACCGCTTAGTCACGCCGGACGGCGTGGCGCACTATCTGGAGCATAAGATGTTCGATATGCCATCGGGAAACGCCATGCAGTCGTTTGCCGAAACCGGCGCGAACCCAAACGCGTTTACCAGTTACGCAATGACGGCGTATCACTTTGAGTGTACCGACCGGTTTGAAGAGAATCTGCGCATTCTGCTCGAGTTTGTCTCAACGCCGTACTTTACCGAGCAGAGCGTGGAGAAAGAGCGCGGCATCATTGCGCAGGAGATCCGGATGTATGAGGACAGTCCCGGCTCGCGCGTATATGAGGAGCTGTTTCGGGCAATGTACGCGCATCATCCAATCCGCGTGCCGATTGCCGGCACGGTTGAGTCGATTGCAGATATTACGGCGCAGACGCTCTCCGACTGCCACCGGGCGTTTTATGATCCGTCGAATATGATGCTGTGCGTGGTCGGCGACGTTGACCCGGAGCGTGTCGCGGCAATCGCGGAGGAGATCCTGCCGAAAAGTGCCGGCGCGCTTGCCGTCCGCGACTACGGCCCGCCGGAGCCGGCGGGCGTCGGCGCGCATCTGGTGACCCGGCGGATGGATGTTGCAATGCCGATGTTTATGCTCGGCTTCAAATGTGACGCGCCGGCGCCGGGCGGCGCGCTGCAGCGTGAGCTGCTGGCGGATCTGGCCGCGGAGCTGCTGATGGGCGAGTCGTCGCCGCTGTACAACCGGCTCTACGAAGAGGGACTGATTGACGCGGGCTTCTCATGCGGCTATGAATCGGTCAAGTCCGCTTGCCTGCTGTGCGCGTCCGGTGACAGCCGTGATCCTGAAGCGGTGCGCGATGCCATCTGCGCTGAGGCGGCGCGTCTGGCTGCGGAAGGCCCGGATGAGGCGCTGTTTGAACGGCTGCGGCGCAGCGCATTTGGGCGGCGGCTGCGCGAGCTGGACTCGTTTGAGGCGATTTGTGTCCGGATGTGCGAGGGCTGCTTTGCCGGCAGTGAGTATTACGCGTTCCCGCAGGTGTATGAGGACATCACGGCGCAGCAGGCGGCAGAGTTCCTGGCGCAGACGATCACGCCGGAACGCATGGCGCTGTCGATTGTGCTGCCGCGCGAAAAAGAGGGGGAATCAGCGTGCTGTCTGCCATAACGTTTCCCAATCTGGGGATCTCGGTCGATATCCCGCGCGTTGCGTTTACGCTGTTTGGCAAGGAGGTCTACTGGTACGGCGTGCTGATCGCGGGCGGAATTGTGCTGGCCGCGTTCTACGCCTGCCGGCGCGCAAAACAGTTCGGCACGACCACCGACGACATCATTGACATGCTGCTGCTTGCTGTGCCGATGGGAATTGTCTGCGCGCGGCTGTACTATGTGATTTTCTATTGGGATGAAGGCGGCTTTGCCGAAAACCCGATCCGGATCCTCTATGTCTGGGAGGGCGGCCTGGCGATTTACGGCGGTGTGATTGGTGCGGCGGCGGCCGTTTTGATCATCAGCCGGATCAAAAAGATGCCGCCCGGCGTGCTGCTGGATCTCGGCGGGCTGGGGCTGCTGATCGGACAGGCCATCGGCCGCTGGGGCAATTTTATCAATCAGGAGGCGCACGGCGGCGTTACCGACAGCTTCTTCAAAATGGGGCTGGTCGGCGCTGACGGCTCCGTTACCTATTATCATCCGACATTTTTATATGAATCGGTCTGGAACCTGATCGGCTTTGTCATCCTGCACTTCTACTCAAAGCGGCGGAAGTTTGACGGCGAAGTGTTCTGCCTTTATGTCGCCTGGTACGGCCTTGGCCGGACCTGGATCGAAGGCATGCGGACTGACAGCCTGTATCTTGGATCGACCGGCATCCGCATCAGTCAGGTGCTCGCGGCAGTTTCCTGCCTGGCGGCCATTGCCGTGATCCTGTATGTCCGTCTGGTGCGCAGACCACAGACGCTCTATGTCCAGCGGAAGGCTGCGGCACAGACTGCACAGGCGGAAGCGGAAACGGTTGGTACACAGCAGGCAGACACGCCGGCAGAGGCAGATGGGGCAGACCGGATCGGCGGAGAGGAGGAAACCGGACATGACAATTCTTGATGGCAAGGCACTGGCCGCGCGGAAAAAAGAACAGATTCGCGCCCGCGTGACAAAGCTGGCAGAGCAGGGTGTCACGCCGGGGCTGGCGGTGATTCTGGTCGGTGACAACCCCGCCTCGCGCGTGTATGTCACAAATAAGGAAAAAGACTGCGCAGAGTGCGGTATCTATTCGGAGGAGTATCATCTGCCGGGTGATATCACGCAGGCGGAGCTGATCGAGCTGGTGCAGGCACTCAATGAGAATGGGCGCATCCATGGCATCCTCTGTCAGCTTCCGCTGCCGGGGCATCTGTCCGAGCGGGCGGTGATTGAGTCGATCGCACCGGGCAAGGACGTTGATGCATTCCATCCGTACAATGTCGGCTGCATCATGCAGGGGCAGTACCGCTTCCTGCCATGCACGCCGGCCGGCGTGATGGAACTTCTGGATGCGTACGGCATTGATCCGGCCGGGAAGCGCTGCGTGGTCATCGGACGGTCGAACATCGTTGGAAAGCCGATGGCGATGCTGCTGCTGCACCGCAGCGGCACCGTTACGATCTGCCACAGTCAGACGGAAAACCTGAAAGACGAGTGCCTGCATGCCGACATTCTGATCAGTGCCGTCGGCCGGCGCAATCTCGTAACGGCCGATATGGTCAAAGACGGTGCGGTCGTCGTCGATGTGGCGATAAATCGTGACGACGCGGGCAAGCTCTGCGGCGATGTGGATTTTGCGGCTGTTTCGGAAAAGGCTTCGTACATCACGCCGGTGCCGGGCGGCGTCGGGCCAATGACGCGCGTCATGCTGCTCGAGAACACGCTCACCGCGGCAGAGGCGGCGCTGCGCGGCTATGGCGGCTGAGCGACAGCCGGGCGCAGGGCTTGACAAAAGCGGACAAAATATGCTACAGTGAACCCAGCCATGCGACTGACGGTAAGTGGAATTGACCACGTGGAGCATGGCGGGAAGAGCCGACCGTCTGGGCAGGATTTGTCCGGGCAGTCGGCTGCCGCTTTTTCCGGGCAAACCGATCAGAAACGCAAAAAAAATACGATAGGAGAAGATTGCATGAAGACCGACATTGAGATCGCCCAGGAATCCACCATGCTCCCGATCGCAGCGGTTGCCGCGAAGCTCGGCGTACCAGAGGACGCGCTGGAGTACTACGGCCGCGTCAAGGCCAAGCTCGACCTGACAAAGCTGCCGAAAAACAGGCCCGGCAAGCTGATCCTCGTCACCGCGATCAACCCGACGCCGGCCGGCGAGGGGAAGACGACCACCTCGGTCGGCCTTTCCGACGCGCTCAGCCGCCTAGGGAAAAAGACCTGCCTTTGCCTGCGTGAGCCTTCGCTCGGCCCGGTTTTCGGCCTCAAGGGCGGCGCCGCCGGCGGCGGTTATTCGCAGGTTGTCCCGATGGAGGACATCAATCTGCACTTTACCGGCGATTTCCACGCCATTGGTGCGGCCAACAATCTGCTTGCGGCCATGCTCGACAATCACGTCTATCAGGGCAACAGTCTGAACATTGACGTCCGGCGCATCACATGGCGGCGCTGTGTCGACATGAACGACAGGGAGCTGCGATTCATTGCTGCCGGCCTCGGCGGCCGGGTCAACGGCGTGCCGCGCGAAGAGGGCTTTGACATCACTGTCGCATCTGAGATTATGGCAACGCTTTGCCTGGCGACGTCTCTGGCCGACCTCAAGGCGCGGCTGGGCCGCATCATTGTCGGGTATACATTTGATGAAAAGCCGGTCACGGCGCACGACCTGAAAGCAGAGGGCGCGATGGCCGCGCTGCTCAAGGATGCGGTCAAACCAAATCTGGTGCAGACGCTTGAGCATACGCCGGCGATCATCCATGGCGGTCCGTTTGCCAACATCGCGCACGGGTGCAATTCCGTCATGGCAACGACGACGGCAATGCAGCTGGCCGATTACACTGTGACCGAGGCCGGCTTCGGCGCGGATCTCGGCGCAGAGAAGTTCCTGGACATCAAGTGCCGCGCTGCCGGCATCCGGCCGGATGCTGTCGTGATCGTCGCGACGGTCAAGGCGCTCAAATACAACGGCGGCGTGCCGAAGACAGAGCTTGGCACGGAAAACCTTGAAGCGCTCGCGCGCGGCATTCCGAACCTGCTGAAGCATGTGGAGAATATCACACAGGTATTTGGCCTGCCTGCCGTTGTTGCCATCAACCGTTTTACGCAGGACACAGATGCGGAGCTGGAACTGATCCGCAGCGAGTGTGCAAAATATGGCGTCAACGTCGCGCTCAGCGAGGTCTGGGCAAAAGGCGGCGCAGGCGGTGAGGCGCTGGCTGAGGAGGTGCTGCGCCTGTGCGAGCAGCCAAACCACTTCCGCTATGCCTATGATCTGGAGCTGCCAATTCGCGAGAAGCTCGATCAGATTGTCAAAAAGATCTACGGCGGCGCAGGTGTGACCTACTCGAATGCCGCGGCGAAAGAGATTGACAAGCTTGAATCGCTCGGCTATGGCAATCTTCCGATCTGCGTGGCCAAGACACAGTATTCTCTGACCGACGATCCAAATCGGCTCGGCCGCCCTGAAAACTTTACGATTTCTGTGTCCAAAGTGAAAATTTCTGCCGGTGCGGGCTTTATTGTTGTGCAGACTGGTGATATAATGACGATGCCGGGGCTGCCCAAAGTGCCGGCAGCCGAAAAAATCGACGTCGACGAAAACGGCGTCATCACCGGGCTGTTTTGATCGCCCGGCCATTTCAGAAAGGAGAATCACAATGTCTTTCCAGGATAATTTCGAGGCGTTCAGCGGCAAGGTGACCGAGGCCGCGCAGCTTGCGGCGCAGAAAGCAAAGGATCTTGCGCTGATCGCCCGGGCAAAAGTGCAGATCCTGTCCGAGGAAGACAAGATCAAAAAAGCGCAGATTGAACTGGGCCGGTTGAGTTATCGCGATTTCGTGGCCGGAGCAGAGCCGGAGCGCGGTGAATATCTGCCGTGGTATGAGAAGATTACGGAATCGAAAAAGGCGATTCAGGAGCTCAGGACCACAATTGAGGCAATCCGCAACAGCGACCGCTATGTCGACGATGAGGACGTGGCTGAGGCGGCAGAGGATGCGGAGGCGGAGGTAACAGAGGAAGACTTCGCCGATACGCCGGCAGCGACCATCGAAGTTGAAGTTGTTGACGACGAGCCGGAGCAGAAAGAAGAATAACGAAGCATAAAAGACCGATGCGGCTGTTGCAGCCGCACCGATCTTTTTATTCTTCCGGGTCGGATGGATGAGACGATTGTGTCGCGATTTTGCGCAGGCGGCCAGGCGTCAGGCCATAGGCCGCCTTAAATACGCGGTGGAATGTTTCGATGCTCCCAAAGCCGCACTGTTCGGCAATGGCTGCAACCGTCAGGTTGGTTGTACGCAGCAGCTGCGCAGCGCGCTTCAGCCGCAGCTGCCGCAGATAGACGGAGGGCGAACAGTGCTGCGAGGCCTGAAACGCGACCGTGAACGTACTCAGCTTCAGCCCGGCGTGGGCGGCGACTTCTTCCAGACTCAGCGAGCTGCGAATGAAGTTATCGTCCAGGTATGCTCTGGCCCGCTGGATGGCAGCGGCCTGCTGCTCGAATCGCGTGTTTTTTTGCAGCCGGCTGATGTGGTCAAGCAGATTGTGAAACCATGCGGCAATTTCATCCCATTCGTGAACGCGGTCGGCGAGCAGCACCAGCTCCCGCCGGAAGTGATCGTCGGCAAAGCGGACGCCGTGCATGCGAAGCTGTGCGCAGAGCAGTTCGAACAGCTGGCCGCACGCTTCCAGCAGATGCTGAATGGATGGAACGCGCAATAAAAACCGCTCAAGTGATGCGTCCAGCAGTGCATGCGCCTGCGTGCCGGACAGCAGTGCGTTGACAATGGCCTGCACCTCAGTCTCAAACGGCAGTTCATGCACGGCGGACGGGTCGGGCGGCATGGTTGACAGAACGACACGCTGCTGAATAATCGATTCAATATGTTGCCGTCCGATAAAGCGGTGCAGTGTGGCAAGCAGCTGGATGCGCTCATAGGCATTTGAGCACTGCTCGACGTGGGTACAGATCCGGCTGATGTAGAGTACCACGTCCAGTTCATACAGCCGCTGGCATTCTGTGGAGATGCGCCTGCAGTCGCGGGTGAGCTGCTCGAACATGGGGGCAAGCTCCTGTTCAGGCAGCCCGTTGAGAAAACAGAACAGAAACGCAAGCCGGCCGTCAACTTGTGCGGAATAAAAGGTGAATCGCCCGGTCAGTTCACTGAGTGCAATTTCCTCAACGAGAGAATAGACACAGGTGCGCTGAAATACGTTGACAATTCCGTTGAGATCCTGTGGATCAGAGAAGTCGGAGGCGAGCATCAGGATATAGTCCCCAGTGCCGATGTAGAACTCGTTGACCCCAAAATAGCGCAGCACGCCGTCGTCGATCTCTCCGGAGCAGTGGCAGATCAGAGACATGTTGCGCGTTCGAATCAGTTCCTTGCGCTCTTCCACCGCGCTGCGCTGCTGAAAAACGAGCTGCTCGGCGCGTGCTTCCCCGGCGAGATTCATGGCGGCTCCTCCCTGTCTGTTTTCTGTAACATATCATTAATTTTTCGATATGTCAATTTTTAAGTCAAATTTGCATCAAAATACCCCTGTTTTTTGAAGTAAGAATTGAAAGAATGTAACTTGAATAACATAAGGCATTTGCCTAAGATGAAAGTGGGCAAAAACTCCGGAATCCAGCAAAAAACCAGAAAGGAAATTGTGCAATCTACCGACACCTCGTAGAGAGGAAAAAGAACAGGAGGAAGATTTATATTTATGAAAAAGCTGATTTCTTTACTGCTGGCACTGTCCCTGCTTTTGTCGCTTGCCGCATGTGGCGGCGGGGATTCGGACACGCCCGGGACGGATCAACCTGAGCAGGATGGGCAGACCAACGTCCAGCCAGGCGAGGACGGTCAGGACAGCACAGACCCGGGAACGACGCCTGACGGAGAGAGCACAGTCCGCGTTGAAGAGGATGTGCCGCGCTATGGCGGCGAAGTAACAATGTATCTGAACGAGATGTATACCTACTTCGATCCTGCCATGGATGAGAATAAAAACTATTGCCTTTGGCTTGAAACGCTCTGGATGATCGACTGGTCGATCAACGATCCGGAGGTGGCGGCATTCAACTCCAACTCCATCCACTACACAGAGATGGCAGGGCAAATTGCAGAGTCCTGGGATGATTTGGACACATTCCTGGAGAACGGATATCTGGATGTCACAATTCGGGACGATATTTATTTCCAGGAAAAAGAGGAGCCGTACGATATTTATCATGCACGTCAGCTGACAGCGGAGGATGTTGCGTATTCCTACAACCGGCTGCTGGGCGCCAACGGTGTACCGCAGGTTCTGTGTGAAACCGACTGGGCTACGCAGCTGTTTATGCTGGATCAGGAACGGGCTGCCGAAGCGCTGGATGCGTATACTGTCCGCTTCTACTTCTCCACTGTAACGGAGAGCGCGCTGGACATTTTTATCTGCCGCCCCATTAATATCGGCGGTCCGGAATGGGATACGTTGACGACCGATCAGCAGGGCGACTGGCACTACGCCTGCGGCACGGGTCCTTACATTCTCACAGATTTTATGGCGGACAACTATCTGTACTTTACGCGCAATGAAAACTACTACTGCTATGATGAGCGCTATCCGGAAAACCGGCTTCCTTATATCGATAATGTGCGGTTTATCTGTCTCAAAGACACCGCGACGGTTGCTACCCAGTTCCTTGCCGGCGATCTCGACTGGTTCAACAATGTCTATGCCAACCTGTCGGATTCCGAGCTGGCGCAGATTCGGGACTCCGGCAATGGTGTTGAGATGGTATTTGTCACGACAGATGGCCAGGGTATTACATTCAAGTGCAATCAGGAGCCGTGGAATGACATCAATGTTCGCCGTGCGCTCCAAAAAGCAGTGAACCTGCAGGAAATTTATAATGAGTATTATGGATAAGCGGTGATATGATTGTCCCGGCCATGTTCACCAACAATGTCCCGGAATGGGTTTCATACGCAAGCTGGCCGGATGCGCTGAAGGAAGAGTATGTCTATGATCCGGAAGCCGCAATGCAGCTGCTTGACGAAGCGGGATATCCGGCCGGCCCGGATGGCATCCGTTTCAGCATGCGCGTCCAGATCGGCAATACGGCGGATTCCACACTTTATACCCTGATTCAGAGTTATCTTGCGGCAGTTGGTGTCGACATGCAGCTTGAGACAGCAACAGATCAGATGGAGATCTTTGCAAATCGAACGGATCGTGAATCCACGCTGCTGGTGACGGGGCAGGCGGGCGAAATCAAGGAAGTCAGCATGGCGAGCGTTTTCCTGGTTCCGGGCGGTCCGCTCTATGGCTTCATGGATGAAGAGAGCGAGGCCTCCGCTGAATTTGTGGAGCTGTTCAATGCAATGTCCGAAGCGACTTACATTGACGAGCAGGCCGAGATTGCACAGCAGCTGGACACTCTGTTTGCCGAGCAGCACTGGCAGCTGATTATTGCGCCGTTCCGCAGCACGAGCGAGTTCTGGAGCGAACGCGTACACGGCTACACCAGTGAAATGATGACGAGCGGCCATATGAGGAACTTCATGATCCCGCGCCTGTGGGTTGTCGACTGAGGCGCTCCCACAGACAGAGCGATAGGGACAGAAAATGCGCGGGCTCCGGCGCCGCCGGGGTCCGCGCCCTTTTCAAGCGATAAGGATGAAGTGAGGCGAGAAATATGGACGAACCCATTTTGGAAGTGCGCCATCTGCAAACGCACTTTTTCAACGAGGGGCGTGAGCTGCGCGCGAACGACGATCTGTCCTATACGGTCCACAAGGGCGAGTGTGTCGCGATCATCGGCGAATCCGGCTCCGGGAAATCGGTCAGCGCGCTGTCGATCCTGCGCCTGATCCCATATCCACCCGGACTGATCGTCGGCGGAGAGGTCCTGTTTCACGGGACGGATCTGCTGAAAGTTTCCGATGAGGAGATCGAACAGATCCGCGGCGCAAAGATCAGCATGATCTTTCAGGAGCCGATGACCTCGCTTAACCCGGTGATGAAAATCGGTGATCAGATTGCCGAGCCGCTGATTCATCACCTGGGCATGTCCGCATCCGAGGGAATGGCCGAGGCAGTGCGGCTGCTCGGACGGCTCGATATTCCCAATGCTGCGCAGCGCGCCCAGGAATACCCGTACCAGTTCTCCGGCGGTATGCAGCAGCGCGCCATGATCGCTATGGCCATGAGCTGCCATCCGGAGATCCTGATTGCCGATGAGCCAACCACTGCGCTCGATGTCACGGTGCAGGCACAGGTACTCGAGCAGCTCAACGATTTGCGCCGCGAATATGATACGGCATTGATTATCATCACCCACAACCTTGGCATCGTCGCGCGCTATGCCGACACGGTCAAGATTGTCTACGGCGGACGCATTGTCGAGTACGGCTCAGTCTATGAGATCTTTGCCAACCCGTGCCACCCATACACCATGGGGCTGATCCGGGCGGTGCCGCGTCTGGACCTGCCGCGCAGCCATGGCCTTTCGACCATTGAGGGTGAGCCGCCCGACATGAGCCGGCTGCCGCCGCAGAGCTGTCCGTTCCGGGAACGCTGTCAGTTTGCCTGTGAGCGCTGCGCGATAGAGCGCCCACCGCTCGAGGAGGTCTCGGACGGCCACTTCTGCGCCTGCTTCTGCATGGATGCGGCGCTTGCCGGAAGGGAGGCGATCCTGCAATGACACAGTTGGACTATCAGATCGACCAGGGCCTGCCGCACTTTGAGGATCTGCTGGTTGTCCAGGATCTGAAGATGCATTTTCCTGTGACCAAAGGCCTGCTGAAGCGGCAGGTTGGCTCAGTCAAGGCGGTCGACGGCGTATCGTTCAGCATCCCGCGTGGCAAGACGCTTGGCCTGGTGGGCGAGTCCGGATCGGGCAAATCGACGGTTGGCAACTGCCTGCTCCGCCGCTGCAGAATCACATCCGGCGAGATCTGGTACGAGGGAAAAAATATGCGTGATATCTCCTCGAACGCCATGCGTCATCTGCGCAAGGACATCCAGATGATCACGCAGGATCCATATGCGTCGCTTGATCCGCGCATGAATGTCGAGCAGATCATCGCCGAGGGCATGCGCATCCATCACATGGTGCACGGGGCCAAAGAGATCCACGAGACAGTCGCACGGATGCTGGAAATGGTTGGGCTGAACCCATCGATTGCCTCGCGCTATCCGCACGAGTTCTCCGGCGGACAGCGGCAGCGTATTTCCATTGCACGGGCGCTGGCGCTTCAGCCCCGCTTTATTGTCTGTGACGAGATCGTTTCGGCGCTCGATGTGTCCATTCAGGCACAGATTGTCACGCTGATGATGCGGCTGCAGAAGGAACTGAACCTGACCTATGTGTTCATCGGCCACGATCTGTCGGTTGTACGCTATATCAGCGACCAGGTTGCGGTCATGTATCTCGGCAAAATCATGGAGTTGACGCGCAGTGATACGCTCTACGACCGGCCGCTGCATCCGTACACGCAGGCGCTGATCTCTGCGGCGCCGATTCCGGATCCGGTTGTAGACCGCAAGCGTGAGCGGATTCTGCTGCGCGGCGAAATTCCGAGTCCGATCAATCCGCCCAAGGGCTGCAATTTCTGCACGCGCTGCCCCTATGCGGACGATCACTGCCGCGCGGTTGAGCCGGACTTTGTCGAAGTCGAGTCGGATCATTTCGTCGCCTGTCACAGGGTGGCGGGAAAGGAGGCATAGCACCGTGGCAAAATACATCATCAAACGTGTTTTACTGCTGATTCCGACGCTGCTGCTCATTATGGTGATTGTATTCAGCCTGATGACTATCATCCCCGGCAGTTCTGTCGATATGATCTATTACCGGTTGACAAGCACCGGCTCCCAGGTCGACCGTGCAGAGGTTGAGGCAATGCTTGGGTTTGACCAGCCGGCTGTCACACGCTTTTTCCAGTGGATCGGCTCGGTGCTGCGCGGCGACTTGGGCACGTCGTATTTTCAGTATGAAAAAGTGACGTCTCTGCTTGCACGTGAGATCCCTTGCAGCCTGCAGCTGGGCCTCATGACGCTGATTCTGTCGAATCTGATCTCCATCCCGCTCGGCGTATTGTGCGCAGCGCGGCAGGACAGCTTCGGCGACTATCTGACACGTGTCCTGGCCATTTTGATGATGTCGATCCCGGTGTTCTGGCTGGCGACACTGATTCTGATCTATCCGGCCAAATGGTGGGGATACGCGCCCAATGTGACCTATGTCAGCTTCTTTGAGCATCCGATTCAGAATCTGGAGATGTTTCTGATACCGGCGATCCTCGGCGCGCTTTCGCAGGCGGGTATGCAGCTTCGTACCGTGCGCACCGTCGTGCTCGATGTGATGCGGCAGGACTATGTCCGCACCGCGCGCGCCAAGGGCCTGCGCGAAAAGGTGGTTTTGTACCGTCATGCGCTGCGCAACTCCATGATCCCGGTTGTCACGATGATTGGCAGCGGTGTCGCAATGATGATTGGCGGCTCGGTTGTGATGGAGAATATCTTCAATATTCCCGGCGTGGGGAACGAGGTGGTCAATTCGCTGACGATGCGTGATTTTCCGGTCGTCATGGGCTGTGTGCTGGTGTTTTCGATCTTTGTGATGATTGTAAACGCCATTGTTGACATCACCTATAAATGGATTGACCCGCGCGTCTCACTGGATTGAGGAGGTGCGCCATGAAAAGGAAAGCCAGAAAACCGGATGCCGATCCGATTGGCAAGCGCCATCTGCTGCTGGACCTGTTCACCAAAAAGCCGCTGGGCGGGCTTGGCCTGTGCATTATGATCGGGTTCGTCCTGGTTGCAATCTTTGCCGATCAGCTTGCACCGTATCCGCTGGTCAACGGGAAATTTCAGACCGACATCATTCACCGGCTCGAGCCGCCGTTTCAGTCGGCGGATCATGTGTTCGGCACCGATGCACTCGGGCGGGATCTGCTCTCGTATTGCATTTACGGCGCGCGTACATCGGTGATACTGTGCTTCGGCTGCTGTCTGCTGTCGATCCTGATCTCGGTGGTCATCGGTACAATCAGCGCCGTGATCGGCGGCTGGTTCGATCTGATCCTGCAGCGCTTTGTCGACGCGTGGCAGTGTATCCCGTCGATGCTGATTATGCTGATCCTGATTACATTCCTTGGCAGCGGCGTGCCGCAGCTTATCATTGCGCTGAGTGTGCCGAGCGGCATCGGCGGCTCGCGCATGATTCGGTCGGCCGCGCTCTCCATCCGAAACAGCGGCTATGTCCAGTCCGCCGAACTGCTTGGATCCGGCGTGCTGCGCAAGACCGTCCGCCATGTGGTACCGAATATTATGCCGCTGATTATTGTCAGCATGGCTGGCTCGCTTGGCGGCGTTATCCTGATGGAGGCCAGTCTGTCGTTCCTTGGCTTCGGCCTGGGCGGCAGCAGCGCGTCGTGGGGATTTATCCTGACAGAGCAGGGGCGCGCCAATATGTACATTGCACCATGGCTGTCAACGATCCCCGGTGCGCTCATCGCGATCATGGTCTTTGCGGCAAACATGCTTGGCGACGGCGTGCGCGACCTGCTCGATCCGCGCCTCAAGGGCGGTGTCGGCAGCTATCGTTCCAAGAAGATCGGCAAGATCGTTGAAAAATACCGCCGCAGGCTGCAGCGGCAGGAGCAGAAGCGCTCGTATGTTTACAACCGAGAGGAGTTGTCCAAACCGGTTCGCTGAGACGGGAGGAAGCATCATGCGATATCGAATCACGGACGCATGCATCGGCTGCGGCCTGTGCGCCGCTCAATGCCCGAGGCAGGCCATTGCAATGGGGATGCGCCATAATGAGATTGATCAGAACCGCTGTGTTCGCTGCGGCCGGTGCTACGACAACTGCCCGGTCGAGGCAATCGAAGAGGAAAAGGAGACACTTGGATGAATCAGATGGACTATGTTGGAAAGTATCTGGTGCGTATGCCGTCGCCAAGCGGCGAGCAGGAAAACCGGGTTCTGATCCGTAATTACTATGACGGCAGCCTGCATGGCATGCTGCATGACGGCATGGGTGGGTCGCATTTGCTCAGCGATCTTGTATGCGCGGATGGCGTTCTTACATTTACAGCGCCGGCAGGACCGGCCCAGACAGTCTGGCGCCTGACCATCGATGGCGATTGTGTGCGCGGTACGGTTGCGGTTGACCAGGGGGATGCGCCGGCGATTCAGACATTGGTTTCCGGCGTCAAAACCGCAATCACGCCGGCAGACGATGGCGCCGAGCGCGACACACGAAAAAAGAAAGCGCTGATTCTCTATGCCAGCATCACAGGCAATACCGAGAAGATTGCCCGCTGCTTTCAAGAGACGTTTGAGCACTACGACATGGAAGTGACCATGGTCAAGGTCAAGAACAAAACCAATTGGGATGCGTTTGAGGGGAAACTCTACATCGAGGACTATGATGTGGTTTGCATGGGCAGCCTGATCATTGGCGGATCGCCAACGACCGCGATCGTGAAAAACTTCAGCGCCGGTGCGGTCGGCTCGCTCGAAGAGGGTGTGGCGAAAAACGCCGAGGCAGGGTTGAAATTCAACGCAGGCGGAGCTGGCGGCCCGGTCGGCGCCGCGGTCAAGGGCGCGCCGCCTGAGCCGCCGAAAGACGATCCGGGTATGCGGCTGATGCGGATGTGGCACCGGCCGGACTATCTTGCGGGTAAGGTCTCCTATCCGGGCGGACCGGATCCGCACGGCCTGTATTATCCGCTGGGTATTGTGTTTACAACATACGGCGGCGGCTTCCGCGGCTCGGACGAGGCGCTGCCGGTCTTGGAGATGCTGCGGCTGTATCTGGAGGCAAAGGGAACAAAGGTCGTTGGGAAATTCGCCTGCTGCGGCAAGGAGTTTGGCCCCGCCGGCCTCGATGACGGTGAGCTGCCGATGGGCGTCAAGGATCCGCCCGTCTTCTACAAGGACGCGGATGGGAACTATCACGCAGGCAGTTATTTCTGGCATGCGCACTCCAACAGCCGCCCGAGTGCGCGCGATGAGGCTATGGCCAGGGTGTTCATTGCCAATCTGGTCGAAGACTATTTCTATACTGCCGACGGCCAGCGCCGCGACGCCGGCTCGGTCTATACTACAATCTGCTGAGAGGAGCAAACAGACATGGACAAAATTTATCAGCACTTCAACCCCGGTGAGTATCTGGATTTTGAGAAAGCCGACGTTGAGTACCGGCAGAAGATCGCTTCCGGCGAGCTGCCGCCCCCGCCGTCCCCATTCCCGCCGCGCCCGGCTGAGCCGATCACGGAGGAGGAGATCCTGGCCTACAACGCGCTGTGGAATCCGTATGACCCGCTCTACAACGATCCGGCGTACGCCAGAGCGCACGGGCATAAGAGCGTGCCGGCCTATCCGGGCTTCCGGTCGATGGCGCCGATGGGGATCCCGGCGTTTCCGCACGACTACGCCTCGAAATTCTACTACACAATGGATCGCAATGACTTTCGCTATACCCGTACCATCTACGCCGGCGATGTGCTGACAGAAGGCGAAAAGAAGCTGTTTCTGAACGATCTGACCCTGCCGGACAGTACCGCACGTGTCTGGGAAATGGGCGGTGAGGGCGTAACGGTCGACCAGAACGGCGTGCCGGTCATCCTGTCAAAGGGCAATGTGCTCGAGGGCTACAGCCTCTATGCCGATGGCTCGCCGCGCATGGACTTCTCCGAGAATATGGAGGAGTGGACGACTTATTTCCCCGAGGCGCGCTACACCTCTGATGAGGATTATGTGCGGATGAAAACCATCTGGGATCAAGAGGTGATCGCGGGCGACAATACCCCGTTCTGGGAGGATGTCGTCATTGGGCAGGAGCTGCCGAAAACCTGCTCGGACGGTCCGATCACCTATATGCACATGATGTACCTGTACAATATCGGCAAGCTGTCGATCTATTCGCGCGAGGAGCTGATGGACCCGGCTGTACGCGCCGTGACGTTCCGCGACCGCTATGGCGCGTTCCTGGATGAAACGGCGCTGCATTTCTCCGGGCGCAACATTCCAGGTATGCGTGGCGTGTTTTACAATGATACGGCGGCGCGGCTGATCGCGAGAACACTGACGAACTTTGTCGGCAACCGCGGGCGCGTGTCACGTTTCGGCTGGGGGCTGTACCCGTTCTTCCGTGAGCTCCGGGTGCGCCCGATCGACGCAGATATGTTCAAGAAAGTGCCCGGCATGGAGGGCCGCGCCTGCGACCGGCACGGCGCCGAGGGTGATACTGTCATCGGCCGTGCCGTGATCACGGACAAATTTGTCAACGATGCCGGCGAGCACTGCTGTGAAGTGGCGCTCTGGGCTGAAAACCTCGAGGGTGATATTATCCAGACCTGCCCGTCTGAGATCGTCCTGCCCGCAAAGGGCTGAGGGCTGCCTGCTTTGCCGGCAGCGGCAGAGCGGGCGGAACAGAACCCCCGCTGCAGGCTTCAAAGCGCTGCAGCGGGGGTTTTCTGCGCCTCTCCCAGCACGCCCGTGTAATAGGTTTTGGCTGCCTCGATCAAGTCATGTGCACTGCCTGGCACCCGGCGATATCGGTGCATGCCGGCTGACAGCTGCCATTCCTCCCCGTCTGGGGCCAGAACCGGGCACAACAGAACACGATCCTCAGCCAGTGTATCGGGAAACATGAAATTGGCGTCGGCCACCGGTTTGGGGAAGTAGACTGCTGCGCGCCCCAGCAGCACCAGCCGGACGGTGAGCTCCATGTCTCCTGTCTCGACAGCACCCTCCGGTGAAAAGCCGGCGGCACGAAAAATACGGTTCTCATTCTCCCGGATGATAGATCCGGACCGCTTGAGCACAAATGGACAGCGTTGAAAGGCCGTTAGGGGCACCGGCTCGGCCCGGTGGGCGGCCGCCTCAATGGAAGCGGCACATGTCGTCCCCACTGCCTGCCGCAGCAGATCCCGGTGAACAGCAACCACAAACCGATTGCTGCGCAGGATAGGCGTATAGATCAGCCTGCTGCTTTCGCCCTGGAATTCCCCAAGTACCATATCGATATGGTGAGGAATCTCCTGAAAACAGCCGGTGCGTGTGGGCAGTTCCACCACATGCACCGATACCTCCGGGCGGATATATCGAAAATAGTCCAGAAAGGGCAGCAAAAGCGGCGGCGACATGCCGGTGGGAACGCCCAGGAAAATATGCTGCTCATGTCGCTGGGTGATGGCAGTCAGCGCTGTTTCCAGCCGCTGCCTGGCATCCAGACACGTCTCAGCGCAGTCAATAAACCGTTCTCCGGCCTCGGTAAGAGTCAGCGGTTTGGTGCGATGAAACAGCGGTGCGCCCAGCTCGCGCTCCAGTTTACCCAGATGTTCGCTGAGCGCCTGGGGAGAGAGGCAGAGCGCTTCCGCTGCGCCGCGGATGGTTCCAGCTCTTTGGATGGCCAGTACATATTCGAATTGCAGAAAATTCACAGCGATGCCTCCTCCCAATCCTGTGCAATTACAGTAGCCAATTTGCCTTTCTATGTCAAGTGATTGCTTCTTATCGATGTAAGTGATCTCGTGCTATGCCGGGAAGCAGCCGCCTGATATAATAGAAACGGTTCAAATCGACCAATTATGGATAGAAAGGAAGATCCGTGATGATTCGTCATATCTCTGTTTTTACCTTCCGCGACACGCCGGACAAGCAGAAAAACATGGAAGCTGTTAAGGCGTACCTGGAGCAGGTTCCTGCGCAGTATCCCCCAATGAAAGCCCAGACGATCGGCACGCAAGCAGCCAGCACCCCCAGCCTGCCGGACGATGCGCCTATTTTGTTCGGTGATCTGATCCAGGTCGCAGACTTCGACACGCTGGAGGATGCCAATGGCTATCCCGCCTCCGAGGCCCATGCTAGGCTGGTGGAGTTTTCCGACCCAATGCTGAAAAGGGTTACAGCCATCGATTTTGTACTGGAGGAACCGTGATATGATCGTCGATTTTACGGGAAAAGTGGCAGTTGTCACCGGCGCAGCCGGCGGCATCGGCTATGTCTGTACCCAGACGCTGCTGGAGTCCGGCGCTCGGGTGGCACTGGTGGATGTGAACCAGGCCGCGCTGGATCGAGCAGCGGAGAAGCTGTCTGCGCTGGGCACGGTGCAGGGCTTTGCAGCAGATCTGTCCAATGTGGAGGCCATTGCGCCTGCTGTCACACAGGTGCGCAGCGCGCTCGGCGAGATCGATGTTCTGATTCAGTGCGCCGGCCTGATGGGCGGCAAGCCCGGACTGGAGATCACCCGCGCCGACTGGGACAAGGTGCAGGATGTCAACGCCCGCGGCCTGTTTTTCATGATGCAGCAGGTGGTGGCGCAGTCCATGCGGCAGCGCGATTGTGAATTTTGCCTCCATGGCGGGGATCCGGGGCATGCATCCTCCAATGTGCTCTGCATTCTATGCTGCATCCAAAGGCGCGGTTGTGGCCATTACCATGCAGGCCGCGGTGGAGTGGGCCTCTCTGGGCGTGCGGGTGAACTGTGTGGCGCCCGGCGGCGTGGAGACTCCGGCCATGCGGGAAATGGGTTTCCCGCCGGAGGTGGTGGAGCCAATTCCCATGAAAAAGCTTAACCAGCCGGAGGATGTGGCAAACTGCGTCGCGTTTCTGGCCAGCGATAAGGCGGCTACCATCACCGGACAGACCATCGTGATTGACGGCGGCGCGTCCGTCGTCGGCTATTGAGCCATCCATTTTGAGGGGTTGGGTGATCAGATTTCATGTTTCATAAAAGCCCGGACAATCTGTGGAATGCCATCTTCAATTTTCCGCAGGGAGCGACGATGACGATAGCTGTATCCGTATATCTGGGACAGGCGGATCCGGTCAATCTGCTGAAGACCTTTGTGTGCGCCTACTGTGCCGGGGTGATGCTCACCTTGTTCCTGCGCATCCCCGCCTTTGGGGACTGGATCGTCCGGCTGATCCGCTGCGGTAAAAAGCCTGTGGTTGCCTACCTGGTTTCAAGCCTGGCAGGCGGTGCGCTGATGGGCGTGTTTATGAACTTCTTTATGACATTTATGGCGATGGGTCCTGTGCCTGCATTCCCCATGGCTTACCTCAGCACGCTGCCGTTTTCCATGCTGGTGTCCGCGATTTCCTCCTGTGTGTGGATCAAGCCCACCGGAATGATTGTGAGCAGGGTATACGGCGGCAGGCAGTCAGAGTGATCCGGACGTGTTTTATGCGTAAATACCAAAAGCCAGGAGGCCGACCCGTCAGGGTTGGCCTCCTGGTTTGTGCCGCACAGCTGCGGCATGATGCTTTTTCGACTATTCGACTGCCCAGGCGAGCAGGCCGAGATCATGGTTATCCTCTGTCACCAGCGAGAGCTGATAGAGCAGGCAGGCGACCTCGCGGCGCGTCATCGGCTCGGCGGCGTTGGAACAGTCATAGATTCCATTTGAGCGCAGCGCGATGATCGATGCTGCGGCCCATGCAGGCAGCGATTCTTCCTCGGCGATTGCAGCTGTCTGCTGCGCTTCGGGCAGATCCAGGATGTTTTGTACGATCACTGCAGCTTCTGCCTTGGTCAGATTTGCATCGCCGCGGAAAACAAGACCGCTGTCTGACTGCACACCGTTGACGATGCCGGAACGAAATGCCGAGACAACATACGGACGCAGCCAGTCCGGCATCTGTGCTTCGTCTGCAAAGCCGGATGTCAGATCTGCGTCGTCGGCATCGATGCCGAGCAGGCGCATGGTCATGACAAGAAATTCACCGCGCGTGACCGTCTTGTCGGGATTAAAGCAGAGCTCGCTTGCAATTGTCTCGCCGGAGAACACGCCCTGGTCTTTCAGCCACATTGCTTCAAACTGATCCGGGTCGCCGGACATATCCGAATAGGTTGCCTTGTTCGACGGCTTCAGTATTTCGATGCTGACAGTAGCCTCTGCGGAGGTCTCGCCAGCCTCGTCGGTTACAGTATAGGTGAACGAGTCCTTGCCGACCTTATTCTTCTTCGGCGTGTAGGTGAATGTGCCGTCAGATTCAATCACGACAGTGCCGCGCTTTGGATCTTTGGTGACGGTGTACGTCAGCGCGCTGCCCTCGGGGTCGGATGCGTCAAGCGTTCCAGTGTTTGCGATATTCTTGTAGGTCTGAAGGGTGGAGTCATTCGCGACGGGCGGCTCGTTTTTGCCAGTCCCGATGCGGATGGTCAGTTCTGTCTCGACTCCGAGCGCACCGTCCGTGATGGGCAGATACGTCAGGACCGCGTCCACACCGCCGGTGCAGGCGGGGACCAGAGACAGCGCTGCAAGCTGTTCGGCGGGCATGACGTCGCCGGCACGCAGTGTGCGGCTTCCATAACGGACAATACCGACCGATGCATCCGGCACACTGGTAACCAGAATGCCGTCGAGTGCTTCTGCGCCGAAGTCTTCCGCACAGAAGCAGTAGGCCGCTGTGTACGGCGTCTCCAGATCCGCAGCGTTCGCACCCGTGCAGAGCATACCGGTCAGAAGGAGAACCGCTGCGGTCAGAACTGTCAGCCGGCGCATTCGCAAAGATGTTGCATGCATAGAAAAAACCTCCTGAAGATTGTCTTCAGGAGGTAGTGTCTGCTATTTTATGAAATATATGCACGTGGTTGCTGATATTTTGGACGGATATACCGCGCACTGGTGTCCGGCGCCGGCCGCATTCGAATGCCGGAGACAATGCCCATTGCCAGGAACATTGTGACAAGCGAGCTGCCACCGTAGCTGAAAAACGGGAGCGTCAGGCCAATGACGGGTAGAACGCCGATGCACATGCCGACGTTGATGACAATCTGGACAAACAGCATGCCGGCAATGCCAATGCAGATCAGGCGGTTCATATAATTACCGGATTTTACGCCGACCCAGATGCAGCGCGCCACGATCGCGCCGAGCAGCAGCAGAACCAGCGCACAGCCGAAGATGCCGAGCTCTTCGCCGATTGACGAGAAGATGAAGTCGTTGTGCTGCGCCGGCAGCACGCCAGCCTGGGTCTGTGCGCCCTGGTACAGCCCCTGGCCGGTCAATCCGCCGCTTCGGATATAGGAGGTGCTGATTCTTGTCTGATACCGCACGCTCAGCCCGTCGGGATCGATGGTCGGATCAAACAGCATGAGAATACGCTCTTTCTGATCACTGCGCATGAACCGCGTCCAGATGACGGGCGCGACTGCTACGATAGCAGCAGCGCCGGCCAGGAACCAGCCAAACCCGACACCGCCGGCGTACGCCATGATGACATAGATTGCAAAAAATACCAGCGCCATACCGGTGTCGTAGGACGCATAGACGATCAAAACGACCATGACGAGCATGTGCGTCGTAATGGTGCCGACTGAACGCAGCGACGAAATGTGCCGGCGCGAGATGCTCATCGACTTGGCCAGAATGAGGATGTAGGAAATTTTGCAGATCTCCGCTGGCTGAATGTTGAATGGCAGCCAGGAGAATGCCAGCCAGCTCCGGTTGCCGGAGGTGCCCTCAACGCCCCATGGAATCAGCGTGGCAACAAATGCGACATTGAACAAAAACAGCAGCTCGCGCCGTTCGGCAATGATGTCAATGTCAATCAGAGTCAGGATAATATAGAAGACGATGCCAAGAATCAGAGCAACGATCTGCAGCGTGACATAACGGTCTGCGCCGAGGCTGCGCGTGGCGCTGGAAATGGCGACGATACCGTAGACAGATGCAAGAATGCAGAGCAGAAGCAGCAGCATGTCGGCTTTTCGCAAAAATGCGCCGACTGCGTGGGTGATTCGTTTCATGCGCCAGCTTCCTTTCGACAGGATGTGTTGCTATTTTACCACCCCTGCAATGGGAAGTAAACAGAAACTTGCTTTGCAAACCGCTGTAAATATGCTACACTGTATCCAAAAGGATGCGATCGAACATGGAGTTTTATTCAGACGGTCCGGCAGCAACCGAGCACATCGGCGAAAAGCTGGCGGAACGGCTTCGCCCGGGCGACGTGGTGGCCTGCACCGGCGGCCTTGGCATGGGGAAGACGGCGTTTGCGCGCGGTCTGGCGCGCGGCCTCGGGGTGACGGAGCCGGTGACCAGCCCGACGTATGCGATTGTCAATGAATACAGCGGCGGCCGGCTGCCGCTATATCATTTTGACCTGTACCGTCTCAGCTCGTCCGATGAACTGTTTGACATCGGCTGGGACGATTACCTGGCAGCCGGCGGCGTGTGCTGTGTGGAGTGGAGCGAGCGCGCGCCGGAGGAGATGGCCGGCGCGATTCAGGTCTCCATTGCGCGCGCGGATGCGGATGAAAACAGCCGCGTGATTACCATTACGGGAGGGGACGGCCTTGCTGATCTTGGCCTTTGAATCATCGGCGAAGTCGGTCTCGTGCGCGCTGCTGCGCGACGGGGCGCTGCTGGCGGAGTATTATCAGAACAGTGGCCAGACACACAGCCGGACGCTGACGCAGCTCGCGGCAGACATGCTGCGCAACTGTGACCTTGCGCCGGCGGATGTCGATGCAGTCGCCTGTGCGGCAGGACCGGGCAGCTTCACGGGGGTGCGGATCGGTGTGGCGGCGGCCAAGGGGTTTGCGTGGGGGCGGCAGATCCCATGCTGCGGCGTATCCACGCTTGCGGCAATGGCCTATGCCAACTGTGCGCAGGATGCGGTCGTTGTGCCGGTGATGGATGCGCGCCGCGGCCAGGTCTATGCGGCGGTGTTTGCGTGCGGCGGCGCGCGGCCGGTCCGGCTGGAACCGGATCAGGCTGTCGCGGTCGAAGAACTGGCAGAAAAGCTGCGGGTACTGCAAAAACCGAAAATTTTCGTTGGAGACGGCGCGCTGCTGTGCTATAATGCACTCAATGGGACTTTAGACGGACTGAAGCTGCCGCCCGAACACCTGCGATTCCAGCGTGCGTCCGGTGTGGCGCTCGCCGCGTGCGCGGCGATGGATGCCGGTGCGGAATGCTCCGCCGCAGCGCTTGTGCCGAATTACTTGCGTCTTTCTCAGGCCGAGCGCGAATGGCTTGCACGGCTTCAGGAACAATGAAAGGGGATTGCTCCATGGGTACTTTACACGTTCTCGACCATCCGCTGCTGCAGCACAAGCTGACCATTATGCGTGATAAAAACACCGGCGTCAAGGAATTTCGCGAGCTTGTCGGCGAGGTTGCCATGCTGATGTGCTACGAGGCGACACGCAATCTGGAAACGGAGCCGGTCGAGGTCGAGACGCCGATCAGCACCGGCACATTCCGGCAGCTCTCGGGCAAAAAGATCGCAATCGTGCCGATCCTGCGTGCGGGGCTTGGTATGGTCGATGGCATCATCACGCTGATTCCGTCAGCCAAGGTTGGCCACATCGGCCTGTACCGCGATCCAGAGACGCACGAGCCGGTTGAATACTACTGCAAAATGCCGCCTGACATTGCTGAGCGCGATGTGCTGATTGTCGATCCGATGCTGGCGACCGGCGGCTCGGCTGCCGCTGCCATCCACTTTCTGAAAAACTATGGCTGCACGCGCATTACGCTGATGAATATCATCGCGGCGCCCGAGGGCATTGCGCTGGTGCAGAAAGAGCATCCCGATGTCGACATCTATGTTGCGGCGGTGGATGAAAAGCTCAACGAGCACGCATATATTGTTCCGGGGCTGGGCGATGCGGGCGACCGCATCTTCGGCACGAAATAAAGCACATGTGCATCGCTTTGTATCTGTAAGATGGTAGAGATCGCGTATGATGTATCAGGAAACAAATTCCCAAACAATAGACAGATGGGTCTCAGAGGGATGGGAATGGGGAAAGCCGATCGACCATGAGACTTTTGCGGCTGCCGCAAAAGGAAACTGGGCTGTGAAACTGACACCGACCAAATTGGTACCCCGTGAATGGTTTGGGGATATCCGCGGAAAGAAAATACTGGGCTTAGCAAGCGGCGGTGGTCAACAGATGCCGATCTTCGCTGCTGCGGGGGCAGACTGTACTGTTTTGGATTATTCAAAGGCGCAGCTGGATACAGAAAGAATGGTTGCAGAACGAGAAAAATATACCATCAACATCGTTCATGCGGATATGACAAAGCCGCTGCCATTTCATGATTGCTCCTTTGATTTGATTTTTCATCCTGTATCGAATTGTTATGTGGAACAGGTGAAACCGATTTGGAAGGAATGCTACCGTATTCTGAACATGGGCGGCGTGTTATTGGCTGGCCTTGATAATGGAATGAATTTTCTGTTTGATGACAGTGAAAAGGAATTAATCAACGCGCTGCCGTTTCATCCACTAAAAAATCCGGAACAGTTGAAGCAGCTTCAGGAATCGGATGGTGGGATTCAGTTTTCCCACACCCTTGAAGAACAAATCGGCGGACAATTGGAAGCGGGATTCAGGCTGACTGCTCTTTATGAAGATACCAATGGAGAAGGTCGCCTGCATGAAATGAATATTCCATCTTTTTGGGCGACGCGAGCGGTAAAATCACCGAAGATATAAAGCCTGCTTTCCGAGGAATCGAGCCGGGACGCAAACCCGTTCAGATTGTGCTCCAATGGGTGCCTGCTGTGGAGATTATGCACTCAGGCTACTTCCTTTTCTGCTGGCATGCATGATGAATGGATGAGAACAAAAATTCTCCGTATGGGTTGCGCCATGCGGAGGATTCTCTGTTTTCGGCCGCGCATCAATCTGGCGCGGTGGAGTTTCAGCGCGCCGTTGCTTTTACCCGTTGGGCATCCCGCCGTCACAGTTATGAACTTTGTGTAAACTATCCCGCCGATGCTTTGACTTTCATCGAACCGGTGCCTACAATAAAAAAGAAATGATATTGACTGTCAGGAGGGGCCGGTTTGAGCCATTTTGTTGCATTTGAACATGTGAAGAAAATTTACCAGTCCGGCGAGGTTGAGACGGTGGCGCTGCACGATGTGAGCTTCACCATTGAAAAAGGGGAGATCTGCGTGATCGTCGGCCCGTCCGGCGCCGGCAAGACAACGCTGCTCAACATCCTTGGCGGTATGGATACGCTGACAAGCGGGCGCGTTCTGCTCGACGGCAGCGAAGTTTCAGCGTATAACAAGCGCGAGCTGACCAGTTACCGGCGCTACGACGTCGGGTTTATATTCCAGTTCTACAACCTGATCCAGAACCTGACGGCCATTGAAAATGTGGAACTGGCAACGCAGATCTGCCGGAACCCGCTGGATCCGCTCGAAGTTCTCGAGCAGGTCGGGCTGAAAGAGCGTGCGCTCAATTTCCCCTCGCAGCTCTCCGGCGGCGAGCAGCAGCGCGTTGCGATCGCCCGCGCGCTTGCGAAGAACCCAAAGCTGCTGCTGTGTGACGAGCCGACAGGCGCACTGGACTATGTGACCGGCAAGGCGATTCTGAAGCTTTTGCAGGACACAAGCCGCCAGACCGGCATGACCGTTGTGATCATTACGCATAACAGTGCACTGACGGCGATGGCAGACCGCGTGATTTCCGTACGAAATGGAACCATTGCCGACCAGCGCGTCAACGAGACGGTGACGCCGGTCGAGCAGATTGAGTGGTGACATCATGCTCAAACGATCTCTGCTTCGCCAGATCCGCGGCAGCCTGGGCCGCTATCTGGCGATTCTAGCTATCATTGCGCTCGGCGTCGGCTTTTTTGCCGGGCTGCGCGTGACGAAAACCGCCATGGTCGACACGGCGGACGCATATCTGAATGAACTGAACCTGTTCGACTTCCGACTGGTCAGCACGCTGGGGCTGACGCAGGAAGATGTCGATTCCTTTTCTGCGCTCGATGGTGTGTCGCAGGCGGTCGGGTCGGTCAGCGTCGACTTTCTGCGTGAGACAGACGACGGCGCGCAGAGCGTGCTGCATGCGCATATGCTGACAGATGGCGTCAACGGCGTCGATCTGGTTGCCGGCCGGATGCCAGAGCGCGGCGACGAATGTGTGGTTGATGCGCTCTCGTTCCCGGAATCATCCATCGGGGAGCAGATTGTGCTCTCGTCCGGCAACACAGGCGATACACTCGATCAGTTTGCCTATGATGCGTATACGATCGTTGGGGTTGCAAACGCAGCGTATTACATCAATTTTGAGCGCGGCTCCACCAGCCTGGGAAGCGGAACGGTGTCCGGCTTTGTCTACCTGCCCGCCGATGGGTTTGACTCCGAATACTTTACGGAACTCTTCCTGACGGTGGAGCGCGCGGGAGAAATCTATTCCGACGAATACCAGGCACAGATTGATGCGCTTACGCCGGCTGTGGAGCAGCTGCTTGAACAGCGCGCACAGCTGCGCTACGACACGCTCCGCGCGGATGCCATTGACCAGATCGAACAGGCGCAGTCCGAGCTGGACGATGGCAGGGCAACCTATGAATCCGAGCGTGCGGATGCCGAGGCGCAGCTTGCCGACGCACAGCAGCAGCTCGCAGATTCCCGCGCAGAGCTTGACGACGGCTGGGCGTCGCTGGCCGATGGCAGGGAGGAGCTCGCGCAGCAGCGCGCCGACGCGCAGGCGCAGTTCGATGCGGCAGAGGCGGAGCTTGCCGCGACGCTTGAAACGCTTGATGAGACACTCTCCCAGCTGGATTCAGCCCGCACGCTTTTGACAGCGGGGGAGACGCTGACCGCAGGGATCGATGCGGCGCTCGGCACGGCTTATGGCGAACCGGCGGCGCTGGTTGCGGCGCTCTCCGCCGGAGAAGACCCGATGCTGAGCGCCGCGGTAGAACAGGCGCTTTCATCGTCAGATATGACAGTGACGGAATTCCTGGAGGCGTGGACAGCCGCGGAAGCTGCGCTTGGCGCGCCGCTGAGCACGCAGACGCTTGCAGCTGCGCAGGCGCAGCTCGATGCGGGACGCGAGCAGTATGACAGCGGTGTGCAGCAGCTTGCCGCGTCGCGCGCTGACGCTGAGGCGCAGTTTGCCGCGGCGGAGCAGGAGCTGTCCGACGCCGAGCAGACCCTCCGCGACGGTGAGACTTCGTATGCGGAAGGCCTTGCCGAATATGAGCAGAGCGAGCGCGATGCGCAGAGTGAATTTGCCGACGCCGAGCAGGAGCTCATCGATGCGCAGGCCGAGATTGACGACGCCTGGGCAGAGGTCGACGAAATCGAACCCGCGACGGTCTATGTGCTCGATCGAACGACCAACGTCGGGTATGCATCGCTGGAGAACGATGCGAGTATCGTTGAGGGCGTCTCCCGCGTATTCCCGTTGTTTTTCTTCCTGGTCGCGGCGCTGGTGTGCGTCACGACGATGACGCGCATGGTTGAAGAGCAGCGCACGCAGACCGGTGTGCTCAAGGCACTTGGTTTCTGCAACGGGGCGATTGCCGGCCAGTTCCTGGCCTACGCAGGCAGCGCCTCAGCGATCGGCTGCGTCTCCGGTTTCCTGCTCGGGTCATGGCTGCTGCCGATGGTGCTGTGGGAAGTCTATCAGATCATGTACGACATCAACCGATCCGTCGCATTTGTGCTCGATTGGGGCCTGTTTGCCCTGTGCACGTTGATGTATCTGGTGTGCGCGCTTGGCGCGACTTGGCTGGTCTGTCGCCGTTCGCTGTCGGAAGCGGCGGCAGAACTGATCCGTCCCAAGGCGCCGAAAGCCGGCAAGCGCATCCTGTTCGAGCGGGTCAAATTCATCTGGAAGCGTGTCCCGTTCCTCTATAAGGTTTCGATCCGCAATATCCTGCGCTATAAAAAGCGGATGCTGATGATGATAATCGGCATCGGCGGATGCACTGCACTGATTCTGACGGGCTTCGGTATCCGTGACTCAATCCAGAATATTGTTGACTTCCAGTATGACGAGATTGACCTGTACGATTGTGCTGTGGTTTTTCGCAGTGAACCAAGTGAGACGAGGCGCGCCGCGCTGCTGGAGGCGTGCGGCGATCAGGTGGAAGATGTGCTGTATCTGCATGCCGGCAGCGCCGATGTGACCGGGGACGGTCAGACGGTGACGGCCAATCTCATTGTTTCCGACGAACCGGTCAGCGGCTTTGTCAGCCTGCACGACGACAGCGGGGAACTGGCCTGGCCGCAGACAGGCGAAGCATTGATCAACTACCGGCTGGCCGATGCATGCGGCATTGCCGTTGGGGATACCATCACGCTGCGCTGCGGCGACGACGGAACGCTGCGTGTGAGAATTGCCGGGATCTTTGACAACTACATCAACGACTATATCTACATCAGTGCGGACACCTGCCGCGACCAGTGGGGCAGCGCGCCGGAGATGAGCACGGCCTATCTGCTTGCGGCGGATGGGGCGGACGTCCATCAGCTGGCGGCCGATGCGCTTGGGGTCAGCGGTGTCGCACAGGTCAGCGTGAATGACGATATGCGCGAGCGCGTGGGCAGCATGCTCACCAGTCTGGACTATGTTGTGCTGATTATTCTTCTGTTCGCCGGCGCACTGGCCTTTATCGTGCTCTACAATCTGGCCAATATCACGATCACAGAGCGGCAGCGGGAGATTGCAACACTGAAAGTGCTCGGCTTTTACCCGCGCGAAACCGGCGCATATGTCTTCCGCGAGAACTTGATCCAGACCGCAATCAGCGGCCTGGTCGGCCTGCCGTTGGGCGTCGCGCTGCACTGGTACGTCATGTCGCAGATCAAGATCAGCGGGATCTATTTTGACTGCCGCATCGCACCGCTCAGCTATGTGCTTGCCTATGTGCTGACATTCGCATTTGCTGCGATCGTCGCTGTATTCCTCTATTTTAAGCTCGACCGAATCAACATGGCCGAGTCGCTCAAGTCCATCGAATGATGCAAAGCGCGCCGCCCGGCCAAGTGCCGGGCGGCGCGCCGTGTGCTTTATGCTTCCAGTTTTTCGATACCGGTGCGGATGCGGCGCAGCGTATCCTCCTTGCCAAGGATGGCAGCAATTTCGGTTGCGCCGCCCGGTGTGGACTGTTTGCCGCTTACTGCGACGCGCACCGGCCATAGCACTGCGCCGTTTTTCACCCCGAGCCGTTCAACCAGGCCAAGCAGCGCCTGGTAGATCGAATCGTTGTCCCAATGCTCGAGCGATTCGAGCACTGGCAGCACCTCTCGCAGCGTGGTCAGCGAATTCTCCAGTGTTGTTTTCATCTTTTTGTGGACGTAGAGCGCCACATCATAATCCGGCAGCGCGTCGAAGAAATCCACGCGTTCCGGCAGGTCGGTCAGCACCTCGCAGCGCGGCTGCACCAGCGCAGCGACCGCATGCAGGTCAACGGCAGGGTTATGAATCGCCTCGCGCAGATATGGCTCAGCTGCGGCAAAAAAGCGCTCCGGCGCAAGTGCTTTGATGTATTCAGCGTTCATCCATTTCAGCTTGGCCAGGTCAAACACGGCGGGGGACTTGGAAATACCATGCAGATCAAATGCTTTCACCAGTTCGTCCAGTGAATAGATCTCCTGTTCGCCGCCAGGACTCCAACCGCACAGCGCAACATAGTTGAGCACCGCTTCGGGCAGATAACCGAGTGCAATCAGGTCCTCAAACGATGGGTCGCCGTGGCGCTTGGACATTTTATGCTGGCTGTCGCGCATAACAGGCGAGCAGTGGATGTACGTCGGGATTTCCCAGCCAAATGCCTGATAAAGCAAATTATATTTCGGCGTGCTCGAAAGATATTCCGATCCGCGCACGACGTGCGTAATCCCCATCAGATGATCGTCGACGACGTTGGCGAAGTTATAGGTCGGAAGTCCATCTGACTTGATGAGCACGTTCTCATCGAGCTCGGCATTCGGTACGGTGATCTCGCCGAATACAACGTCGGTGAAAGTCGTTGTGCCGGACGCGGGAATGACCTGCCGGATGACGAATTCTGTGCCGGCGTCCAGCCTTGCCTGGATTTCTGCAGCCGTCAGATGCGGGCAGCCGCACTTGTGTTTTTTAATGGTGTTTGCACCGACCTGTTCGCTGACCTCGCCCTCGCCGGGGCGGCAGAAGCAGCGGTATGCACCGCCTTTTTCGATCAGAAGCTCGGCATATTTCCCGTAGATATCGCGCCGTTCGGTCTGGATATACGGCCCGACAGGACCGCCAACGTCCGGACCCTCGTCCCAGTTCAGACCGCAGGTGCGCAGCGTGCGGTAGATGATCTCGGTTGCGCCGTCGATGTAGCGCTCCTGATCGGTGTCCTCAATGCGCAGGATAAACGTGCCGCCCAGGCTGCGCGCGATCAGCCACGTGTACAGCGCGGTGCGCAGATTGCCGATGTGCATATAGCCGGTGGGGCTCGGCGCGAAGCGCGTCCGGACGGACCCTTTGGGGATACGCGCTTCCATTTCCGCGTAATCGATCATAGGAAATGACCTCCGATTGCAATTTCCTCTACTATATATTTTCTGCCCCGGTTCGTCAAGTTTTATTGCGCCGGCGGAAAGATTATGCTACAATATAGGCTGCTATTATACTTTTGCATAGAAGTGGGAAAGGCAGAACAATGATGGAAGAACTAGCCGCAAAAAAGGTCATGCTTTCGGGAATCCAGCCGTCGGGCGATCTGCACCTGGGCAACTATCTCGGCGCCATCAAGAACTGGGTCGAGCGTACCGATGAGTTTGACAACTATTATTTTATGGCCGATATGCACACGATCACCGTGCGGCAAAATCCGGCCGATCTGCGCCGGCGCACGCTCGAACAGCTCGCCGAGTATATTGCCTGCGGGCTCGACCCTGCGCGCAACACGCTGTTTATTCAGTCGCATGTGCCTGCGCATGCTGAGCTCGGGTGGGTGCTCAACTGCTATACAATGTTCGGCGAGCTTTCGCGCATGACACAGTTCAAGGATAAATCGGCCAAACATCAGGATAATATCAACGGCGGCCTGTTTACCTATCCGGCGCTGATGGCGGCCGATATTCTGCTCTACCAGCCGGATTATGTCCCGGTCGGCGAGGATCAGAAGCAGCACGTTGAGCTCTGCCGCAATATCGTCCAGCGCTTCAACGGCCTGTATGGAGACGTATTCAAAATGCCGGAGGCGTATATTCCCAAGGCGGGTGCACGCGTCATGGGCCTGACGGCTCCGACTGCAAAAATGTCCAAATCCGCGCCGGATGGATGCGTGTTTCTCCTCGAAGAGCCAGACTCGATCCGCCGCAAATTCAAGCGTGCCGTCACCGACTCCGACACGGAGCGGTGCGTGCGCTATGATCCGGAGAACAAGCCCGGCGTCTCCAATCTGATGAGCATTTATGCTGCGGTGACTGGTCAATCCTATGCCGAGATCGAGCGCGAGTTCGACGGCCAGGGCTATGGCGTATTCAAGCCGGCCGTCGGCGACGCAGTTGTGGAGACACTCCGTCCGATCCGGGAAGAGACGAGGCGGATTCTGCAGGACAAGGCTTATCTGGAGTCGGTCTATCGCGCCGGCGCGGAAAAGGCCGCACGCGTGGCGGAAAAAACGCTGCGCAAGGTCTACAAAAAGGTGGGCTTTGTCGCCCGATAAGGGAGAGGGGTTTCTATGCCATCCATGTTGAGCAGCGCGCTGGTCATCACGATCGTACTGGCACTGCTGGCGGCAGCGATTGTTTCGTTTGTGGCCACGCCGCTGGTCAAGATGCTCGCGTGCAAGGTCGGCGCCATTGACGTTCCGCGCGATAACCGGCGGATGCACAAGGAGCCGATCCCGCGCCTGGGCGGCCTGGCGATTTTTCTCGCGTTTATCCTGAGCGTGCTGCTGTTTGCCGAGATCGACCGGCAGATGCAGGGCATCCTGCGCGGTTCCGTTATCATTGTCGTGCTCGGCGTGCTCGACGATATTCTGACGCTGCGTGCGCTGCCCAAGTTTATCGTGCAGATTTTTGCCGCGTGCGTCGCAGTCTATCACGGCTGCACGATTGAGTTTATCTCCAACCCCAATCTGCTCAGCGCCGCACCGTATCTGGACCTCGGCTGGCTGTCCATTCCGGTGACGGTGATCTGGATTGTGGCGATCACCAACGCGGTCAACTTCATCGATGGGCTCGACGGGCTCGCCGTTGGTGTCTCAGCAATTTCAACAGCATCGCTGCTGGTGATTGCGCTGATGGTGGGAGAGAGCAGCATTGCAGTGATTCTCGCGGCGCTCCTCGGCGCCTGCCTGGGCTTTATCCCGTATAACTTCAATCCCGCCAAGATATTCATGGGCGACACCGGCTCGACGTTTTTGGGGTACATTCTGGCGTGCCTGTCGATTCAGGGCCTGTTCAAGATGTACGCTATCATCTCGTTTGCCGTGCCGTTTTTGATCCTTGGCGTACCGATTTTCGATATCTGCTTTGCGTTCCTGCGCCGCATTGCCAAAGGGCAGAACCCAATGGCGGCAGATCGCGGGCATGTGCATCACCGGCTGATCGATATGGGCTTTTCGCAGAAACAGTCGGTCGCCATCACTTATGTCATCACTGCGATTCTCGGCCTGGCAGCCGTTGTGCTGACCAGTTCCGGTGAGGTGCGCGCGATGATTCTGATTGCGGCCGTTTTCATTGTCGGCGGAATCGCCATGAAGTTGCTGACCGTCAGCCATGCGCTGCCGGAGTCAGAGGATGGGGCAGAGCAGCCGGCGGACGGAGCCGCTCAGACAGAGCAGAATGCGGAGGGCGGCGAGGCGTCCGTATTCGGGCAGTCGGACGAGCTGCCGGAGGAAACTGCGTCGAAAGAGGATCAGACAGATGGACAAGATTAAAGTGATGAGCGTTTTCGGCACGCGGCCGGAGGCCATCAAAATGGCGCCGCTCGTGCTGGAGCTCTCGCGCCGTGCACAGATCGAGAGCATCTGCTGCGTGACTGCGCAGCACCGTGAGATGCTCGATTCCGTGCTGAAGATTTTTCACTTGACGCCGGATTACGACCTGAATATTATGGAGCCGAACCAGACGCTGACAACGATCACAACCAAGGCGCTTGGCGGCATGGAACAGGTCATCGAATCGGCGCGGCCGGACCTCATTCTGGTACATGGCGACACGTCGACCACTTTTGCGGGCGCGCTGGCAGCTTTTTATCACCATGTCCCGGTCGGCCATGTGGAGGCAGGGCTTCGGACCTATGACCGCTACTCGCCGTTTCCGGAGGAGATCAACCGTACACTGGTCAGTGATCTGGCCACGCTGCACTTTGCACCAACGTATGCCAATGCCGAAAACCTGCGCCGCGAGGCGGTGATGGGGGAGGTTTTTATCACCGGCAACACGGTCGTCGATGCGATGCGCTATACGGTGCGGCCTGATTTCCAATTTCCAGCCGGTGCGCTTGACGACGTCGACTGGAGCAAGCGTGTGATTGTGATGACCTGCCACCGGCGTGAGAACTACGGTGCACCGATGGAGCACATCATGCGCGCCGTCCGGACGCTGATGCAGGCGCACCCTGAGGTGGAGCTGGTCTATCCGGTCCACCTGAGTCCGGTCGTGCGCGAGTGCGTGTTCCGTGAGCTTGCCGGCGTGCCGGGGGTACATCTGATCGATCCGCTCAATGTCGAGCAGATGCACAATCTGGTCGCGCGTTGTTATTTTGTCATGACAGACTCCGGCGGGCTGCAGGAAGAAGCACCGTCGCTGGGCAAGCCAGTGCTCGTCCTGCGCCGTGAGACAGAGCGGCCGGAGGCAGTTGCAGCCGGAACGGTTAAGCTGGCCGGCGTGGAGCAGGAGACAATCGTCTCTATGGCAGAGGAGCTTTTGACTTCGCCGGCGGCATATGCAGGCATGGCAAAAGCCGTCAACCCATACGGTGACGGCCATGCCTGCAGACGGATTGCCGATGCGATCGAATGGCACTTTGGCTTCCGTTCGGAGCGCCCGGGCGATTTTGCGCCCGTTTGACGGCTTGAGAAGAGGTGGATCAATGGCGAACCGATCCGGTGTGCGGACACTGGTCATTGCGCTGGTGTCCGCTGCGGTACTGGTCGGGCTGCTGCTCTGCGCATATTTTCTGCTGATGCGCGCGTCAGGCGAGCAGGGCATTACGCTGCCAGAGCCAACGCAGCCCGGCACACCGTCCGATACAGGCAGTGTGCAGGAGGGGCTGTTTCTCCAGGTCACAACAGAAAATGTCCGCGATGTAGTTGCGCTGCTGGACCGTCCGGCGGCCTACCACCAGACCCTGACGCTGACGACCGCCTGGTCCGACGGCAGCGCCGACCGGACGGCAGAGATCTGGGTCAGCGGCGGTGTCATGCGCGTTGACCTGACGACGGGCGGGACGATCCGAAGCTGCCTGTCAGACGGACAGACGGCATATCTGTGGTATCAGGACGACGCGGTCGTCACCTCGTTTCCCCTGGATTCCGATACGACGCTCGACGACCTGATGGGGATCCCCTCCTATGAGGATTTGCTTGTTGCTGAGCCGGATCAGATTACCGATGCAGGATATGTATCGCTCAGCGATCTGGATGGACGCAGCTGCGTCTATGCGCAACTCACCGGAGACAACGGCTATGCCGACAGCTATTGGATTGACGTCTCGACGGGGCTCCTCTGCCGGGCCGATTCTCTCAGCGACGGCCGGCTGATCTACAAGCTGCGCGAGACGGCGATCGAGCTGCCTGCGGCGTCTGACGAGATGTTCCTGTCAGCGTTTACGCTGCCGGATGGAACGGCACCGTTTTCCTCAGAACAATAGAAAAGCAAGCGCAGCCAGGATCGCGATCCAGTCTTCTTCGCCGCCGTCGATCAGCAAAAGCAGCACAATTGCCGCCAGAAGCAGATCGTCGGCGGCAAACTGTCGGGAAAAGAGCACGCTGAGCGCCCCGCCCGGCGGTTTTTGCTCCGGCCCGGAATGCGCGGGCGGCTGCGGCGGTGCGGGATTTGGCCCGTGCTGCTGATCGGGACGGTCGCGGCGTTGTTCGTGCCGTTCCTGCGGCGCCGGTTCTGGTCTTTCCTGCGGCTGTGGTGGTGTGTCGTCGGCCAGCTGCCGGCGGTAGATGCCGTCCGCGCCGCGAATATAGCGGGTGTACATCGACCATCACCCTTTCTCATTCCGTTGCCAGGCTTTCAGCGCAGTGCCGGCGATATGGGCCAGGCGCGCAATCTGCGCAGCACGGTCGATTTTCTCCCGACGGTCGCTCCGTACAAACGGACGCAGGGCGTCAAAGACAGCGGCCTGTCGGCCGCTGTCGCGGCCAGCCTCTGCCATGATACCGACAATGGAGCGGATCATCGGATCATCCAACGGCGCGCCGGTGCTCCTGTCGTCCGGCTCGGTCGGATGCGCCGGCTGCGGCGGCTGGGCATCCGGCGCGCGCGGCTGGGACGAAGCACTGTCGCCGAGCCCCAGTGCGCGCGCCATGGTCAGAATCTGCTCCATCGCGGACGGATCGCTGAGGAACGACGAGAGTTTGTCTTCCAGTCCGTCCATCGCGCCGCCTCCTACTTCTGATTGAGTTTGCGTACCAGCTCCTGCGCCTCGGGCGTCGTCATCAGCGGCTCGACCGCTGCTGCGGCCGCTGCCTGATCGCCGCGCTGGAGCGCCTCGGCCGCGCGCCGGAGCGCGGCACCGCCGTCCCGGTTTAACAGCGCCAGAAGCTGCCGGCCCTCGCTGGTGTCGAATACTTTCTGGATGTTCTCCTGGCTGATTTGAAATCCGCCGACTTCCATACTACAGACCTCCAACCCATCCCGGATAGTCCAGCTTATGCCGGAACGGATAGAAAGGTGAGACGATGAAGCTTCTTGTTTTTTCCGACACGCACGGCTGTCATGAGACGATGCTTGCCGCCGTGCGTGCCGAGCAGCCGGATATGGTGATCCACCTGGGCGACGGCGTGCCGGATGCCAATGCGCTGGCTCGCGCACTTCCGCAGATTCCGGTTGTTTCACTGAAAGGCAATTGTGACGGGCCGACCAACCGCCCTGAGGTGCTGATCCAATCCTATGCGGGCGTGGCGCTGTTTATGACGCACGGGCACCGCTATGGTGTGAAGGACGGACTGCTGCGTCTGAGCCTTGCCGCGCGGGAGGCCGGGGCGCAGATCGCGTTGTTTGGTCACACGCACCAGCCGCTTTGTGAGCAGACCGGCGGACTTTGGCTGCTGAATCCCGGCCCATGCCCGGACATTGGGTGGGCAGGCTGCGGCGTGATTGAACTTGGTGTGGATACTGTTTCCTGCCGGCTGCAGGCGTTGATGCATCCGCCGCGGAACGCGCTCACATGATGCAGAGCATCGCAGCAGTGGAGATGACCATGCAGACGCCGATGGCGGCGGTCACAACAGCTTCGACGCCGGTGAGAATGCACTCGCGCCGGAACCGAATCGCACTGCGGCGGTGATCTGCCGCCTCGTCCGGCGTACGCGGCGGCAGATAATCACTGATAAAAATAATGGGATCCATTTGGAATGCCTCCTTCCGTTCTGCTCACATCCTATTCCAAACGTTGTCCCATAATCCGGACAGAAAGGGGCTGCACCGTGAAACGCAACGCAATTCTGGGCAATACATGGTATCTCGATGGAAAGGGCGCTGATCTGCCGTACTATCATGTGGATGAGAAAACGGTGATTCTGCTCGACGGCGGCTGTCCCGGGGCGGATGAGCAGGCGATCCGGCGCCTGCTGGAAGATGCAGGGCTGCGCGTCGCGGCAGTATTCTGCACGCATGCGCATCCGGATCACATGGCGCTGTGCGGATATTATCAGTCGCGTGGGGCCAAGCTCATCATGCCGTCATTTGAGGCGGCTTGTGTCGCCTCAGCAGAGAATCTGAAGGCGTGGTACCCGCTGTTTACCGTCGGACAGGTTCGCAAGCTGTTTTCCTTTATGCTGCTGCGCGCGGATGTGCGCCTTGAGCCGGAGCAGAAGGAGGCCGTGATCTGCGGCGTGCCGTTCGGTATCGTTTCGGTGCCGGGACATACGCCTGGCCAGATCGCACTGCGCACACCGGATCAGGTGCTCTACCTGTCCGATGCACTGATGAGCCGGCTGGAATGCGGGCGGGCGAAACTGCCGTATGCGTTCAGCATCATGACGGATTTTGAGACGCGCGAGCGGCTGCGCCACGAGACGGCAGAGCGGTATGTGCTTGCACACTTCGGCGTGGAGCACGAAATTGGCGAGCTGCTTGGGCTCAATGCGCAGCTGTATCTCGACGTGGCGGAGGAGGTGCTGGGCCTGCTCGACGATCCGATGACGCTTGAACAGCTCCTGATCGCTGTGATCCGGCTGCTTGGCTTCCGCAGCGCTTCGACGGAGTACGGCCTGCGGCTGATTGAGCAAAATCTGCGGTCGTTTGTCGATTATCTCATTGACGCGGATCTGGCGCGTCAGTTTGCCGACGGCGGCCGTATGCTGTATCAGAGAACATAAACAATCCCCTGAACCGGATGGTTCAGGGGATTTTGTTTGTCAGACACTGTGCGCGACGGCCCGGAGCCGCCGGTAGTCCGCGACCCAGGACGTCCCGTCCCAAAGCTGCTGCGCTAGCTGCTCCGTCTCACGCAGCACGGCTTCCTGCACATGCGTCGGGAGCGGAGAGAGCGCCGAAGCATAGAACTGCCGAATGAAATTTGCAAGCCCCTGCCGCCCATCGCGAAGCTGCGTTGGCCGATCAAACGCCAGAATCTGATCGATTACAAAACCAGTCCCGGTCAGATCCGCAGCAAACTGCGCCTCCGTGGGAAAATGAAAACCCGACTGGTAGGAGGCCCCATGCTGCGCCATCGCATTGGCAAAGGCGGCCTCGATCATTGCAATGTTGCCGTGCGCGCCGAATTCGCAGATCAGCAGCCCGCCGGGACGCAGCGCGCGGTGCACGCCGCGCAGCAGTTGACCGTGGTCACCGATCCAGTGGAAGACCGCATTGGAAAACACAACGTCCCACTCGCCGCAAAACGGCATCTCCAGTGCGTCGCACAGTTGAAAGTGCAGTGACGGATACTGCTTTTGCGCCTGCGCAATCATCGTCGGCGCGCTGTCGATGCCGAGCACCTCGGCACCCAGCGCAGCCAGCTGCGCGGTCAGCGTTCCGGTGCCGCAGCCCAGATCCAGAATGCGCTGGCGTGGATTGTGCGGCACATAGGAGAGCAGGCTCTCTCCATATGCTGCAACGTAATCGTGTTTGCTGTCATAGAGTGCGGAATCCCATTTCATCATGCACCCTCCGTTTCCGTCTCAATTTGTTTCAAAGGCTTCGGCAACCGCTCGCAGCAGCGATGAAACCGGAAGATGCTGCGGGCAGATTCGCTCGCAGCGGCGGCAGCCAATGCAGTCGGACGCCCGGCCGCGCCCGTTTGTGTGCACCGCATAATAATAGTCGCTGTTCCAGTCGTGGTAGACCCGCTTTGTGTTCATGCACGAGAACAGGTCGGGGATCGCAATGTGCTGCGGGCAGCCGGCAACACAGTAGCGGCAGGCAGTGCAGGCGATGGTATTCTGCTGCTTCAGGATTTCCCGCACGCGCTCGATCGCAGCGCGCTCGTGCGCGTCAAGCGGCGCAGGATTGCGCATGGTAGCGAGATTGTCTGCCATCTGCGTCAGATCGCTCATGCCGCTGAGGACGACAGCCACGCCGTCGAATCCGGCGCAGTAGCGCAGCGCGTAGCTTGCCGGGCTGCCGCCATGCAGCCCGGAGAATACTTCCGCCGCGGCCTGCGGCAGATTAGCCAGCCCGCCGCCCTTGACAGGCTCCATCACCAGAACCGGCTTTTCAAAACGGCGGCAGACGTCGTAAACTGCGCCGCTTTCAATGCTCGGGTTGTCAAAATCGAGATAGTTGAACTGGATCTGCACCACCTCGATCTCCGGGTGCTCAGTCAGAATCTGTTCAAGCACGGCGGGCTTGTCGTGGAACGAGATGCCGACATGGCGAACCCGGCCTTCCGCTTTCAGCGCCGCGGCCGTCTCATAGGCGCGGCAGCGCTGAAATTTCCGATAGACCTCTGCTGTCTGTGAATGCATCAGATAGCAGTCAAACCAATCGACGCCGACGGCGGCGCACTGCGCCTCAAACAGCGGGCGGATGTCCGCCTCTGTGTCAAAGCAGCTGCCGGAGAGCTTGTTGGTCAGAAAATATGCATCGCGCGGATAGCGCTGTACCAGCGCTTCGCGCAGCGCCGTCTTGCTCCGGCCGTTTAAGTACACATGCGCCGTGTCAAAGTAACGGAAGCCTGCGGCCAGATACTGGTCGACCATCTGTGCGAACTGCACCAGATCGACTTCACCGTCTGTTTCGCTGAGCAGCGGCAGGCGCATGCAGCCAAATCCAAGCTGAACCAACACCGATCACCCGTCCTGTCCCCAGGCGCGCGCGAGTGCGACTGCTTTTTTCCAGCGGGCGTAGAGTGTCTGCCGTGTCTGTTCCGCCATTGCCGGCTGGAAGATACGCTCCGGTTTATGGATCCGGGCGAGTTCATCCATACCGCTCCACACGCCGGCACAAAGCCCAGCCAGATAGGCTGCGCCGAGCGCTGTCGTCTCAACGTTTTCCGGCCGATCGACCGCGGTGCCGAGCAGATCGGCCTGGAACTGCATCATAAAATCGCTGACACACGCGCCGCCGTCCACGCGCAGCTCCGTGATCGGTACGCCGGTATCAAGGTTCATCGTGTCAACCAAATCGCGCACCTCATAGGCAATTGACTCAAGCACTGCCCGGCACAGCGCCGCCTTGCCGGCGCCGCGCGTCAGACCGAAAAAGCTGCCGCGCGCGCTGCTGTCCCAATATGGCGCACCAAGGCCCGTGAACGCCGGAACAAAATAGACCCCCTGGTTGTCCTCAATTGCCTCAGCCAGCAGGTCGCATTCATGCGCGGTGCCGATGATGCCACACGCATCCCGCAGCCATTGGATGGCGGACCCTGCGTTGAATGCGCTGCCCTCGAGCACATAGGTCGTCTGTTCGTTAATTGACCAGCCCACCGTTGTCAGCAGGCCATTGCGCGAACGGACGCTCGAATCGCCAATGTTCATCAGTGTGAAGCAGCCAGTGCCATAGGTGTTTTTTGCCATCCCGGCCGCGAAGCAGGCCTGCCCGAACAGTGCGGCCTGCTGGTCGCCGGCTGAGCCACAGATCGGGATCCCGGCCAGTGGCGCGAGTCCGCCCACTCCGTGCGCCACAACGCCGTAGCGTTCGCTGTTACCGACAGGGCGCGGCAGCATTGTCGTCGGGATATCCAGCGCATGGCAGATCGTTTCATCCCAGTCCTTCCGGTCGATGTCGAAGAGCATCGTGCGGGAGGCGTTTGCATAGTCGGTCACATGCACCTGTCCACCTGTTAAATTCCAGATGAGCCAGCTGTCGACGGTGCCGAACAGGATTTCGCCGCGCGCTGCGCGCGTGCGCAGCGCCGCGTCGCGGTTAAGCAGCCACTTGATCTTCGTCCCGGAGAAATATGGGTCGATGATCAGCCCGGTGCGGTCGTGGATGTATGCACGCATCCCATCGCGCTCGAGCTGGGCGCAGATGTCGGCCGTTCGGCGGCACTGCCAGACAATTGCATTGCAAACCGGCCTGCCGGTTTCTTTCTCCCAGAGGACCGTCGTCTCGCGCTGATTGGTGATGCCGATACAGGCGATATCTGTCGGTGACAGGCCGCTTTTTTCAAATGCCTCGGCTGCGGCGAGAAGCTGTGTGGACAGGATCTCCATCGGGTCGTGTTCGACCCAGCCGGGCCGCGGGTAGATCTGCCGGAGCGGATACTGTGCCTTTGTAACAATCTGACCAGCGCGGTCAAAGATGATTGCGCGCGAGCTGGTCGTGCCCTGGTCGAGCGCGAGAACATAGCCGTCCATTCCAATTCTTCCTTTCTGACAGACGCTTTTGCGCCGCCAATTGCAAATTCTCCTTTATAGTTTGACGGAAATGCAGTATAATGTCAACTAGGAAAAG
>CAZGBU010000003.1:0-52454 GCA_964523945.1 uncultured Oscillospiraceae bacterium | reverse complement strand
AGATTTGTACACAACCGCCTACTGCTATGCCGACAAGATCGTCTGCCTGCAGTACACCGATGAGACCACTATGATGGTCGATTTTGAAAACGGCGTTATTGATATGGCGCTCTCGCTCAGCGCACAGAGCTTCGACCGCGTTGCCGCCGATCCTTCGCTCGGCACCGCGCAGTCCACCAGCTCCGGTTGTGTTGCGATTCTGACCATGAACTATGACACCGACGGCTCCGGCAATGAGCTGTTCAACAATGAGGATCTGCGCAAGGCCATCTGCTACGGCACGCCGGCTGCAGAGCTTGGCCAGCTCGCCTATGGCAGCCTCTACTCGCCGGCCGAGTCCATTGTTCCATCCTCTCTGCCGTACGCGATGTCTGGTCTGTCATATGAATACAATCCCGAGCTGGCCCAGTCGTACCTGGATGAGAGCGGTTTGGCCGGCAGCACACTGACCTGGGTCGCCAACTCCGGCACCACCGCCGCAACCATCGCCGAGGCGTTCCAGGCATATATGTCCACGCTTGGGCTGAACATTGACGTGCAGGTCTATGATACGCTGACCTGTATCCAGATGTGGGAAACCGAAGGTGCAACCGATTTCCAGCTTGGCAACAACAACAATGCTAACACAACCGGCGACGCCTACGAGTGCATCCGCAACATCGAGTCCGGCGTCAGCTTCTGGTGCAACAACCGCCAGGGCGAAGAGATCAACACGCTCATCCAGAACTGTATTCTCACCATGGACCCGACAGAGCGCGAGGCCGCTTTTGCCGCGGCACAGGAGTACATCTACAACGAGCATTCGATCATTCCGATCTGCGAGTGGAACGTCGCCCTGTGCTACAACGACAAGATTGCCAGCACCCGTCTGACTGACGTCTATCAGCCCGACCTGCGCTACATTGGCTTCTGAGCGCCGGTACCGGCAGCACCCATCGCATGATCCGAAGGAGGAACCAAACCATTATGATCAGCAAAACCGTTGAGCCCGGTCTTGTCTGGGAAGTCAAGCAGGATCTGGCACTTTACGTTCTGCATTTTAAGGAGGGCGGCGCGATCACCGCGCCGGAGGGCAAACAGCTGACCATGACGATCAACGGCGTCGGCGCCGAGATTGTTCCAGGCTACTACAAGGGCGACATTCGCCTGATGCTCACAGACATCTATGACATGACACCGCACGGGCTGCGTTCCATGGCGCAGATCCACACGCCGATGAACCCGGCGCTTGTCATCCGCGACAACGCCGTGGACCGTGCGCGCAGCGCAACCATTCTGCTGCATGATGGCAGCTACGACGGCCGCCGCATGGCCGGCACCTATATGGCGACGACCAAGGGCGAGCAGAACGGTGTCATCATCGAGGGCGACTCGACCTATGAAATTGTCGGTGCGCAGTTCGACATGGAGGGCTTCGCCTCGTGCGACTTTGTCGGCGCCGGTGCGGCCGTCACCACCATTGACAACGCGCGCATCACGATCCGCGACAGCGAGTTCAATCTCTCCGGCGTCACGCGCTGCGCCATCCACGTCGGCGGTGAGAGCGTCGTCGATGTGGAAAACTGCCGGCTCATCAACATGAGCCCGGACAGCGACAAGATCGACACCTTCTCATGGATGGTTGGCTTCACCGGCACGAACCGCCTTGTGCAGCTGACGGACCACGGGCGGGTCAACTACACCGGCTGCGAGCTGCGCTCAAACGGCTGGGCGATCAGCTCGATCGACGGCGGCGGCGACGTGCACATGGTCATGAAAGACTGCTATATGGAGCTCACCGGCCCGCGCAGCCATGGCTACGGCGCATTTTGCATTGGAGACAACTCCGTCACCTACGATCACACGCACTGCCGCATCAACGGCTATCCCATGCTTGTCATGGGCGAGGAGGGCATTGGCCGCGCATCCATCATCAACGGCTCTCTGATCGAAGGCCGCCGCTTCGGCGTCATGGTCCACAAGGATGACAACAGCGTCATCACGCTGAAAGACTCAACGTTCCGTACCGGCAAGTCAACGATCTGCTCGAAAGGCTCCGCGTCGACCTATGAGATTGACTGCGTCGTGATGGAGCCGGGCAACGGCGTCATCCTGCAGCTGATGGACAACGACGAGACCGACATGTGCACCGACAACTTCTATGTGCCCGTCGGTGTCAAGGACGAATATGTTGCCGGGCGCGACCTGTCCGCTGTGTCAGAAACCGAGGACGTTGTGATGCACATCTCCAACTCCAACCTGAAAGGTGACTTCCTGAACTCCACCACCGAGATCCGCGCCAACTCCCATGGCATCAAAGGCGACGCGGGCTATTTCATGTACCGCAACATCGGTGCGGTCCGCATGGACGGCTTCGGCGAGCCGGACGATCCGAAAGGCCCGCCGCGCCACGGCGGCCATGCGGGCGCACCCGAGGCCAAACCGCGGCACAGAGACGATCTGCAGGGCGCGAAGAACCTTGGACTGTATTTGAAAAACGTCCAGCTCGAGGGTGTCGTCTCCTCGGCCACGCAGGCGTACCGCGACGGCCTGTACGTCATCGAACCGATCAACCGGCTCGAGCTGTCGAACGTTACGCAGACACCCGCACCGACTGTCAACAACGGCGTGATCGTTTCGCTCGATGAAAAGAGCGTCTGGACGCTGACTGGCACAAGCTATCTGACCGCGCTGCATCTTGCACCCGGCGCCGTGCTCGCCGCGCCGGCAGGCAAGACGCTCACCATGACCGTCGACGGCGTGCCGACTGCGATCACGCCCGGCGCATATACCGGAAAGATCGTTCTGTCCATCGCGTGATCCGCTCCCTTGCAGGATACCGGCAAGCGCCGCGGCCGCCCTCTCTACCCGGAGGGCGGCCGCGGTATTTTCATGCGCCGGACCACCGCTGGAAAAAGTTTTTGTTCAACAATCCAAAAAACCTGCTATACTAAAAGAAACGAGACAGAACGGAGGATTTTCTATGGCTTTGCATACTGTTACACAGGACAATTTTGACACCGTCGTCATGCAGGCCTCGCAGCCGGTGCTGGTGGAGTTTTCCGCGCCCTGGTGCGTCTACTGCCGGCGGATCGCGCCGGTGATGACCCGTCTGGCGGACAAGCTCGACGGGCAGGTCGATATTGCCATGATCGACATCGATGAGCAGCCGGACCTGGCTGAACGCTTCGCCGTTGAGACCATTCCGGCACTGATGCTGTTCCGCGGCGGCGAATCCGTCCGCGAGCCGCTGATCGCTCCCGCTTCCCAAGCGCAGATCGAGACCTGGATGGCAGACTGAGAGGAGACAAGCGATGGAAGCATATTACGATGTTGTTGTGCTCGGCGGCGGGCCGGGCGGATATACCGCAGCGCTGTACTGCGCGCGCGCGGGGCTGCGCACGCTGGTGCTCGAAAAGCTCTCGCCCGGCGGTCAAATGGCAACGACCGAGCAGATTGACAACTACCCCGGCTTTGACGAGGGCGTTGACGGCTTTGATCTGGGCGAACGGATGCAGCGCGGCGCCGAGCGTTTTGGCGCCGAGACTGAATTTGCAGAGGCGACCGGCGTGGAACTTACTGCACAGCCCAAGCGCATCCACACTACCGCCGGTACCGTGGAAGCCGGCGCCGTGATCCTGGCTACCGGCGCCGGCCCGCGCGAACTCGGCCTGCCCGGCGAAAGCCAACTGCGCGGCCGCGGCGTGTCCTACTGCGCCACCTGCGACGGCATGTTCTATCGCGGCAAGGCAGTCGCCGTCATCGGCGGCGGCAACACCGCGGCCGGCGATGCGCTGACGCTCAGCAAGCTGTGCTCGAAAGTCTATCTGGTGCACCGGCGCAACACGCTCCGTGCCTCGCGCAGCTATCTTGCGCCGCTTGAGCATGCCGGGAATGTGGAGTTCGTCTGGAATTCCCGCCCGGTTGCATTTGAGCATGGCGAGCGGCTGACCGGGCTGACCGTCGAGGACGTGCAGACCGGAGCGCAGCGCACGCTCCCGGTCGACGGCATTTTTGTCGCTGTCGGCCGTACGCCGGACACCGCAATTTTTGCCGGGCAGATCGCGCTTGACGAGGGCGGCTATCTGATTGCAGGCGAGGACACCAAAACCAGCGTGCCTGGTGTCTTTGCCGTCGGCGATGCGCGCACAAAGCAGGTGCGCCAGGTCATCACCGCCTGTGCTGACGGCGCAGTCGCTGCGCAGTATGCCGAAGAATACCTGGCCGCGCTGACCTGAGGGAAACTGATATGGAATTTAAATTCGACACACAGCTGCTCATCGAGGGCGAGGGGCTGGATGAGGACGCCATCCACGACCACATCCTGCAAACGATCCCGGGCGACTGCCTGCTCGCCGTCGGCGACGAGACGGTGGTGAAGATCCACTACCACACCAATGAACCGTGGGACGTGCTCGCCTACTGTGCTACACTTGGCGAAATCCACGACATCGTAGTGGAAAACATGGCGCGCCAGGCCGCCGGCCTGACCGGATGAGGTTTGCTGATCAGCCGCTGCGGCGCTGCCGCAGCGGCTGTTTTTTATTGGCATGTGGTCTTGACATCGGCACACAATGCGCTATAATGGCATTATAAATGGCATATGCCAAAAACAAAGGAGACGAAGCCATGCCAAGGCCATGGAAACAGCGGCGCATCTGTGCGATGCCGGTCTGCTGCCGCTTTGCGCCTGAAACCGGCGGGCAGGGCGAGCCGGTCGTGCTGACGCTCGATGAATTCGAGGCCATCCGGCTGATCGACCGTGAGGGGCTGACACAGGAGGCCTGCGCGGCGCAGATGAACGTCGCCCGCGCCACCGTGCAGGCGATCTACAGCGCCGCGCGCACGAAGATCGCATGCAGCCTTGTTGAGGGCCGGGCGCTTCAGATCACGGGCGGCAGCGTCGCGCTCTGCCAGTCGCACATGCCGGGCTGCCCGCATCGCTGCGGCTGCCGCTTCGCCGCCTCAGAAGCAGGAGGAACCACGATGAAAATCGCAGCGACCTATGAAAACGGTCAGATCTTTCAGCACTTCGGTCACACCGAACACTTCAAGCTCTATACGGTGGAAAACGGCGCCGTCATCTCATCCGAGGTCGTCGGTGCAAACGGCACCGGGCACGGCGCGCTGGCCGGCGTGCTGCGTTCGCTTGGCGTCGATACGCTGATCTGCGGCGGCATCGGCGGCGGCGCACAGGCTGCGCTGGCCGAGGCCGGCATCCGGGTTTACGGCGGCGTCAGTGGCGACGCGGATCGGGCCGTGGCCGCGCTGCTTGCCGGTTCGCTCGACTATGATCCAGACGCGCACTGCGACCATCACGACCACGAGCACGGGCACGGCGAGGGCCATGCCTGCGGCGATCATGGCTGCGGCAGCCACAGCTGCCACTGAGCCGGACAGCGGCCCGCACAGCATACTGTGCGGGCCGCTGTCATTCTGGCATAAGCGTGTATCAACCGTACACTTCAGTTCATTGGCCAGGCGGAATGCCAGAGATAGCGCTGGATCATAGCGATTATTTTTAATCGCTATGATTGTCTGCCTGGACATGCTGCACTTTTTTCCAGCTCCTCCTGCGGCAGGCCCAGTTCTCTTCTCCTCCAAAAATGTCAAGCACTTTTCAGTATATTGGCCGGCCGCTTCTGCCCGTTTCCTGCGCCGTTCCCCTTGACAGCGGACGGGCCCCCTGTTACACTGCAAGTACATGCGGCGCGCGGCGCAGCGCGCCGCGCCGGACTTTGCCGAATTCCCGCGGCGGAAGTCCTTTTTTGCGCCGGAGGAGGAGAGCGTATGAAAACCGCGGCTCTGATTATTTTTGCCGCCGTCTACATTCTGATGCTCGTTCTGCCGAAGCTGCGGGCACTGATCGCCGTGTGCGGCGCGGTCATTTTTGTTGTCATCGGTGTGGTCCCGCTCGGTGCGCTGGCCGGCGCAATTGACTGGAATGTGCTGCTGATGCTGGCCGGCACAATGGGTACCGTCGCGCTGTTCATCGAATCACGGATGCCGGCGCGTCTGGCCGACCGGATGGTCAACCGGCTGCCGAGCGTCAAGTGGGTTTTCCTGGCGCTGGCGCTGTTTGCCGGCATTGTCTCCGCGTTTGTCGACAATGTGGCGACTGTTTTGATGGTCGCGCCGATTGCGCTGGCCGTTTCGAAAAAGCTGGGCGTGTCGCCGCTCCCCGTCGTGCTGGCCATTTCCATTTCGTCCAATCTGCAGGGCGCAGCTACGCTGGTGGGCGACACAACCTCCGTGCTGCTGGCCGGCCACATGGGGCTGGACTTTGCCGACTTTTTCGTCTATGAGGGCAAACCCGGCATGTTCTGGATTGTGCAGGCCGGCGCAATCGTCACGATTCCGATTCTGCTGTTCCTGTTCCGCCGTGAGACGGGGCGCGTCACCCGCAGCGCACTGACGCCGGTCACCGACCGGCTGCCGACAGTTCTGCTGGTCGGTACGGTCGTCTGCCTGATCGGCGCTTCGTTCGTACCGAACAAGCCTGCCGTGACCAACGGCATCATCTGCATGACGTTCTTTCTGGTCGGTCTGGTGTGCGAATGCGCAGGGAAAGGCGGCGGCGCAAAGCTCCGCCAGGCGCTCGCCTCCATTGACTACATCACAATTGTGCTGCTGGCCGGGCTGTTTGTCGTCATCGAGGGTGTCAATCGCGTCGGACTGATCGCGGATCTGAGCGCGCTGCTTGCCCGGCTCGGCGGTGACCGGCTGTTCCTCACATATTCGATCATCGTCTGGGGCTCAGTGCTGCTTTCGGCGTTCATTGACAACATTCCGTACACGGCGACAATGCTGCCGGTCGTCACCGGCGTGGCCGAGGCGCTCGGCTGCGATCCGGCCGTGCTCTGCTTCGGCCTGCTGGCTGCCGCAACGCTCGGCGGGAACCTGACGCCGAGCGGCGCGTCTGCCAACATCGCTGCCGGCGGGATCCTGCGCCGCGAGGGCCACAATGTCAGCACCGGTGAATTTATGCGCATGAGCGTTCCATTCACACTGGCTGCCGTCACGACCGGCTATATTCTGATTTGGCTGCTGTTCGGCTGAGCCGTCCATTTCCGCGCCGTATGGGGAGCGTTCCCCATGCGGCGCATTTTTCTGCTTTCCTGTAACCAAACCACCGCGCACTGCGATTGTCGGAGTGAATGCCTTCCAACGACCGGGCAGCCCCGTACACGGTAATGCTTGTCAAAAGCACCGTGTCAGTCAAACAGAGTATATCAGTCCTCAACAGTCAGGCTCTGTCTGTTTTCCATATCTTCAGACGGTCAATCGACAGATACCCATGCCGCTCCAGCAACCGCTGCGCCTTCTGCGCTCATGGCTTGCTCGCACGGACCAGAAGCATCATTGGGCGGCGCAGCTCGTCCGCCATTCCAGGCAGATGCAGCATACTTTCCGACGGCGCAGCCTCCTCGACAGCCTCGATCCGAAAACCAAGCTGCGGCAGTGGATTTAAAATCTGTGTCAGCGTATGATGCTGCTTGACCACCTTCTGTCCCAAAAAGCTGGTCTGCCGCCGGCCAGGCGAATAGTAGCAGTCAACCGGCCAATACAGCGCCCGCCCATCCGCATCATAGATCCAATCCTCGTTGATCCCTGCCGTATACGTTGGATGTTCGATATTGAACAGGAAACAGCCATCACTGCGTAATGTTCGGAATACATTCCGGTACACTGCATCCAGATCCTCTACATAGTGCAGCACAAGATTGGAGATCACCAAGTCATAGGTGTTCTCCGGATAGGTATAGGCTGTCAGGTCGCAGACCGCATAGCGAATCGCATCGCCCGCCGTTTCCTGCGCCGCTTTTTCAATCATCTTCTGACTGCTGTCGAGGCCAAGTACGGACGCCGCGCCCATCTGCGCAGCATACCGGCAGTGCTAGCCATAACCGCATCCTAAATCGAGCACATTTTTCCCATGAACATCCGGGAAAAGAGGCTGAAGCTGATGCCATTCTCCCGCAGCCGCCAGTCCCTCTCGGCTGCGCGGCATCTGCGCATAGGCTGCAAATAATGCATCGTCGTCATACACGCTTCTCATTTTAAAAATCCTTTCTTTCCATGCAGTTTTTCCGTGCGCATGATAGCAGGATTCCGCCGCATTTGCAAGCCGCTGACACGATTCCGGCTTTACAATCGCCGGAAAATCTCTTATACTAAAGGTTACGAAACAACGCTGAGGTGACAAGCATTGACCGACCCTTCGAAACTGCGCAACTTCTCCATTGTGGCGCACATTGACCACGGAAAATCCACGCTCGCCGACCGCCTGCTCGAACAGTGCAACGCCGTCGAGGCCCGCGAGATGGAGGATCAGCTGCTCGACAACATGGAGCTCGAGCGCGAGCGCGGCATCACCATCAAGGCGCGCGCCGTACGGTTGGAATATTCTGCCGACGACGGGGAAACCTATATTCTGAATCTGATTGACACGCCGGGACATGTCGACTTCAACTATGAGGTTTCGCGCTCACTTGCCGCATGCGAGGGCGCGGTGCTTGTCGTCGACGCGGCGCAGGGGATCGAGGCACAGACGCTCGCCAACACCTATCTTGCGGTCGACGCCGGGCTTGAGGTCCTGCCGGTAATCAACAAGATCGATCTGCCCGCGGCCGACCCGCACCGCGTCAAGCAGGAAATTGAGGACATCATCGGTATCCCCGCGATGGACGCGCCTGAGATCGCCGCAAAACGCGGCATCAACATCCACGCCGTACTCGAGATGATTGTCGCCGGCGTACCTGCGCCGGCCGGCGATGCCAACGCGCCGCTGCGCGCGTTGATCTTTGACAGCCAGTACGACGCCTACCGCGGCGTCATTGTGTTTTTGCGTGTCATGGACGGCGTCGTCCGCCCCGGTATGGAGGTGCGTATGATGGCCTCCGGCGCCGCCTATAAGGTCGTCGAGGTCGGCTATCTGCACCCCAAAGGGATGGAGCCGTGCGACGGGCTTGGCCCGGGTGAGGTCGGCTATCTGACCGCTTCGATCAAGAACGTGGCCGACACCAAGGTCGGCGACACCGTGACCGGTGCAGAACACCCGGCAGACGAGGCGCTGCCCGGCTACCGCGAGGTGCAGCCGATGGTCTTCTCCGGCATTTATCCCGCCGACGGCGCGCGCTACGGTGATCTGCGCGACGCGCTCGACAAGCTCAAGCTCAATGACGCGTCGCTCTCCTTCGAGCCGGAAAGCTCCATCGCGCTCGGCTTTGGCTTCCGCTGCGGTTTCCTTGGGCTGCTGCATATGGAGATCATCCAAGAGCGGCTCGAGCGGGAGTTCAACCTCGACCTCATTACCACAACGCCGAGCGTCGTCTACCGCATCACGCGCACCAACGGCGAGGTGGTGCTGATCGACAACCCGCAGAACTACCCATCCCCGGCCGAGATCCTCAAGCAGGAAGAGCCGTTTGTCAAGGCATCGATCATCACGCCGCAGGCGTATATCGGCAACATCATGGAGCTGTGCCAGAGCCGCCGCGGCGAATTCCGCGATATGACCTATCTGGATACCGACCGCGTTGAGCTGCACTACGAGATGCCGCTCAACGAGATTATCTATGACTTCTTCGACGCGCTCAAATCCCGTACCCGCGGTTACGCCTCGCTTGACTATGAGCTTTCGGACTACCGGCCGAGCCGGCTCGTCAAGCTCGATATTCTGCTCAATGGCGATCTGATTGACGCGCTTTCGTTTATCGTCTTTGAGGACAGTGCATACGCCCGCGGCCGCCGCATCTGTGAAAAACTCAAGGAGAATATCCCGCGCCAGATGTTCGAAATTCCGATTCAGGCTGCCATCGGCGGCAAGGTGATTGCGCGCGAAACCATTAAGGCGCTGCGTAAGGACGTGCTCGCCAAGTGCTATGGCGGCGACATCACGCGCAAGAAAAAGCTGCTTGAGAAGCAGAAAGAGGGCAAAAAACGCATGCGCACATTTGGCACCGTGCAGGTGCCCAGTGAGGCGTTTATGGCTGTGCTCAAGCTGGATGACGACGACTGACGCCGCCCGGCGTATGCGGTGGCCGATTCGCCTCCGGCGGCGCTGCCGGAAAAACAATTGGAATTTTTTCGCGGTGTGTGCGCCGCGAACGCTGTGCGTCTGTTTGCGAAGCTTTTTGGAAAGGAGGCCGCCGTATGCCGCAGTCTGATCCCGACAAGACGCTGGGGCTGTATATCCACATTCCATTCTGCCGCAGCAAATGCGAATACTGCGACTTCTATTCGCTTGCCGGCGGCCGCGACCGCGATGCGATGGACCAGTATGTCGGCGCCGTGATCGCGCATCTGCGCGAGGCCGCGCAGCATGCGTCCGCCTATACGGTCGACACGATTTATTTCGGCGGCGGCACGCCGTCGTACTTCGGGCCGGAGCGGCTCAAGCCGATTCTGACCGAGATTTTTCGCCGTTATAACGTCAGCAAATCAGCGGAGATCACGCTTGAGGCCAACCCGGACAGCGTCAACGCGCGCGCGCTGCGCCGGCTGCAGCGCGCCGGCTTCAACCGCATTTCCATCGGCGTGCAGTCGGATTCGAACGAGCTGCTCAAGGCGCTTGGCCGGCCGCACAGCTATCAGCAGGCCGTTCTGGCCGTGCGCGAGGCGCGCCGTGCCGGCTTCGACAATATTTCGGTCGATCTGATGTACGGCCTGCCGAACCAGACGCGCGATCAGTGGATGAATACGCTGCAAAATGTCATTCAGCTCCGGCCCGAGCATATTTCCTGCTATGGGCTGAAAGTGGAACCGGGCACGCCGCTGTATGGCTACCGTGACTGCGCCAACCTGCCTGACGACGACACACAGGCAGACATGTACCTGTTCGCCGTCAACAGCCTCGAATCATACGGCTACCGGCAGTATGAGATCTCTAATTTTTCCATCACCGGGTGCGAATCCCGTCACAATCTGAAGTACTGGCTGGGCGGCGAATACCTCGGTTTCGGACCGAGCGCCGCGTCGGACTTTGCCGGCAAGCGCTTTACCTGCGCGCCGGATCTGTCCGGCTATATTCACGGTGTACAAAGCGGCGGCGCCGTGCTCTCCGAGTGCGAGAGCCTGCCGCTGCACGAGCGCGCCGGCGAATATCTGATGCTCCGGCTGCGTACGCGCTACGGCATCGATGCCGAGGCCTACAGCCGGACGTTTCTGATGCCGTTTGACCCGCTTGCAGCGGAGCTGGAACGGTTCGCGCACGCCGGCCTGGCCGTGCACGAGCAAAACACCTGGCGGCTGACGCCGACGGGCTTTCTCGTCTCCAATCAGATCATCGGCGCGCTGCTCGAGGCGCAGCAGGCCTCCACACCGCTGAAAAAGCGCTGAGATCCGCGTAATTCCCGCGCTTTTCCGAAAAATCCGGTTGACACGCCGCCCCGCCATACGATATAATATCGTCGTCTGTTTCCAGGACAGGCCAAATCGTCCGCTACGGCCGCAGTTTTGCGGCTGTTGAGCATATTCTGTTAGGAGGTGTAATCCGCATGAAGCGTACCTACCAGCCCAAGAAGCGCCAGAGATCCAAAGAGCACGGCTTCCGCAAGAGAATGGCGACCGCCAACGGCCGCAAAGTTCTCGCCCGCCGCCGCGCCAAGGGCAGAGCCCGTCTGTCGCACTGATCAGCGGCGCACCGCAGGATACCGTTTGAGCCAATCTGGGGTGAATGGAAGAGCAGCTTCTGTTTGCCCCATCTGTTTCATAAGGAGTTGAGGGATCGCCCATGCGCTATACCGTTTCCCTCAAGCAGAATCATCTGTTCCGCCGGCTTTATGCCAGGGGAAGAAGCTGCGCATGCCGCGAGATTGTCGTCTACTGCCGGCGCAACGGTCTGGCTGTCAACCGCATCGGCTACACGGTCAGTGCCAAACTTGGCAACGCCGTGACGCGCAACCGCGTCCGCCGCCGCCTGCGCGAAGCGTACCGCCTCAACGAAACGCGCTTTCTCCCCGGATGGGACATTGTCGTCGTAGCGCGCAGCCGCGCGGTCGGCGCATCGTTCCAGGCCCTGGCCGACGCGCTGCTCTCTCTGGCGGATTCGCTCCGCCTGCTGCAAAAGGATACGACCCAGATTGAAAAAAGCTCTGATTAAACTGATCCGGTTCTACCAGCGGGGCATTTCCCCGCTGCTGCCCGCCCGGTGCCGGTTTACCCCGACGTGCTCCCAGTACGCGCTGGAAGCCATCGAGCGGTATGGCGCGCGCCGCGGCGGTTGGCTTGCGTTCAAACGCCTGATGCGGTGCAACCCGTTCAACCACTCTTGCCCGTATGATCCTGTCCCCTGACAGGCAGATTTCTGGAGGAATCGAATGAATCCGTTTAAATACCTCATCATGATCCCGTTCGGCTGGATCCTGCTCCAGCTGTACCGGCTCGTCGGCAACTACGGTGTGGCGCTGATCCTGTTCTCGCTGTTCATCAAGCTCGTGCTGCTGCCGCTTTCGATGAAGTCGAAGAAGAGCATGATGAAAATGTCCCGTCTGGCGCCAAAGCAAAAGGCGCTCGAGGAGAAATACGGCGACGACAAGCAGAAATACCAGACCGAGCTGATGAAGCTCTACAAAGAGGAAAACGTCAGCATGACCGGCGGCTGTCTCTGGTCGCTGATCCCGATGCTGATCCTGATCCCGCTGTACTACGTCGTGCGCCAGCCGCTGACCTACATTCTCGGCCTGAGCGATGACGCCATCCAGCAGATCATTGCCATCCTCTCGTCGCACGGCATTACAATTGACGAAACTGCATATTACTACCAGATGACCGTTGCCGGCCATATTTCGGAATTCTATACCGAAATCAAGGCCGCCGTGCCGGATGTCATCAACATGAACTTCAACTTCCTCGGCATCAGTCTAAGCGCAACGCCGACATTCAAGTTCTGGGAACAGGGCTACAGCTGGTCGAGCATCGGTCTGTTCCTGATCCCGATTATCTCGGGTGTGTTCAACTTCCTGTCGAGCTGGCTGATGCAGAAGATGAACGCCACTGTCGCCACCGATGACAGCGGCCAGAAAGACGAGCAGGCCGCCAAAATGGCCGCCCAGTCGACCAAATCGATGATGATTTTCATGCCGCTGATGTCGATCTATATTGGCTTTGTCGTGCCGGCCGGTCTGAGCATCTACTGGATCGCGCAGTCCTTGTTCGGCATGATTCAGGACTTTTTCCTGACCCGGTACTACCGAAAGGTCTACGATGCGGAGGACGCCCTGAAAGCGCAGAAAGCTGCGGAGGCTGCTGCCATTGAGGCCGAGAAAGAACGCCGCCGCGAGGAGCGCCGCGCCCAGCTCGGCAACAATCCCGATCCCAATACCAGCAAGAAAAAGGTCACCGCAATGCAGGCCGCGCAGGAAAAAGCGAAAAAGGACGCCTATCAGGCCGCCCGCGCCGCCAGGAGAGGCAACACGGAAAGTGAGCCGGAGCAGCCTGCCGACACGCTGTCCGGCGATCCCGACCGGCCAATGGCACGCGGACGCAGCTATCAACCCGACCGCTATCCCTTGCCGCAGCAGACCACCTATCAACCCGTTCCGCTCGATGCGCCGGCCGCTGCGCCGGAGGACGAGCAGTCGGATGCGCCGGTCGATGCGCCAGAGGACAAGCCCGCGGCAGCCGACGATACGGCCGTCGATTGAGGCAAGGAGAGACGACATATGGAAAAGTTTATCACAACAACCGGCAAGACGATCGATCTGGCCGTCGCAGCCGCGCTTGAGCAGCTTCAGCTTGACCGCGACAGCGTCTCCGTGGAAGTGCTCGAATATCCCAAATCCGGCTTTCTCGGCATCGGCGCCGCGCCGGCAAAGGTAAAGGTCACCTACGAGGCGCCGGATGAGGTGCCTGCGCCCGCGCTTTCGTCGGCCTCACGCTCGCCGCGCAAGCCCTGGAAGCCCGTCTCCGAGCAGAAAAAGGCAGAAGAGCCCAAAGCCGCGCCGGCACCGCAGACTGCGCCGGCGCAAAAGAGCGCGCCAGCCGTGCATCAGCCAGAGCAGAAAGCTGCATCGAAGCAGCGGCCTGCCGAACCGAAGCAGCCGGCCGCGCAGCCCAAGCCCGCGCCGATCCAGTACACGCCACCGGAACCCGGTTCGGTGGAAGCGCGTGCTGAGGTGTTTCTGAAAGGTCTGCTCGAGTACATGGGGTCTGACGCCGTGCCGCACGCGGTTCGACAGGAAGAGGGCTGCCACGTCGAGCTCGTCGGCAGCAGCCTGGGTATGCTGATCGGCCGCCGCGGCGAGACACTCGACGCCATTCAGCATCTGGCCAATTACGCCGTTAACCACGGTTCCGGCAAGCGCGTGCGCATCACCGTCGATGCGGAAAACTACCGTGCCAAGCGGGAAGAGTCGCTGGAGCGGCTTGCGTTCAAGGTTGCCGGGAAGGTCGTCCGCTACCGCAAAAACATGACGCTTGAGCCGATGAACGCCTATGAGCGCCATGTCATTCATGCGGCGCTGCAGAGCTATCAGGACGTGACCACCTACTCCACCGGCACCGAGCCGAACCGTCGGATCGTGATCGCCTACAGCAAGGGCGCAGGCGATTCCGCAGCAGAATAAAAAAAAGCCCCGGGCCGGTTCTCTGTTGGAACCGGCCCGGGGTTTTTGTCTGTGTTATCCCTGCGCCTGCAAAAGCCGCGCGAGCTGGACAATGGCGTCTGCCGCGCCCTCAATCCCGAACTTGCTCGAGTCAATCGCCAGGTCATAGCTCTTCGCGTCGCCCCACTTCTTCTGGGTGAAGAATTCATAGTAATCACTGCGCCGCTTATCCTGCTTCTTGATGGTCTTTTCCGCAAGTTCCGGCGCAACGCCATAGTGCTTCACTGCGCGCTCCTTGCGGAAATCCAGCTTCGCGTGGATATAGACGTTCAGGCAGTGCGGCGTTTCGCGCAGGACATAGTCCGCGCAGCGGCCGACAATGACGCAGTTATTATCCTTTGCGATCCGCCGGATAATGTCAAACTGCGCAATAGCCAGCTTCTGATTGAGCGGAAGCATATCCGCACCGCCGCCGGCTGTTGTCAGATAGGTTCCGTACAGCAGCGAGCTGGTCAGCGCCTCGTCATACTGCCGCACTGCCGGCACGCTGAAGCCCTCGCGCTCCGCCGTCAGCGTCAGGATCTCCTTATCGTAGAACTTATAGCCAAGCGCTTGGGCCACGCGCTCGCCAATGTCCTTTCCTCCGGACCCATATTGTCTTCCGATTGTAATAATCATGGTGCTACCTCCTCGCGCATCGTGTCAAGTACGGGATCTATCCCTATTGTAAGTATAACATAATTGGTGAAATCACACAAGTTGCTATTAGTATACTATCCAAATTTTAGCTGGTTTTGATGAAAATCTATAACACTTTTTTACAAATTTGAATACTGACGTTACGCGGTGGCCATGCACTCGTACAGCCGGAAAAACACAACCGCCATCTGCTGTCGGGTCAGGCTGCCGTCGGGATCGAACGAGCCATCCGCGCGGCCGGCCATGACGCCAAGCGCGCGCATGATCTGCACCGCCTCGCGGCAATCATCGCGGATCTGGTCGTCATCAGTGTATGGGGTCGAATCCGGCTCCGCTGTCACATCGGCTTCGCTGAGCAGCGCAGCGGCAATGGCCGCCATTTCCTGCCGGGTCAGCGGCTCGTCGGGACGGAATCCGCCGGTTTCATCCAGCGTCATCAGGCCGAATGAAAGCACAATGGCAATCTCATCATGCGCCCAGTACGCCGCCGGCACGTCGGCGATCTCCATCTGCGATGTCACGCCGCGCATGCCAAGCAGATTGGTCAGGACTGACGCCATCTGCGCACGCGTCAGCGTCCCATTCGGGCGGTAGGTGCCGTCGGCGTAGCCGTTGATGCCGCCCACCCAGGCAAACCACTGGATCTCCGTCGCACCCCAGCACGTGGCGATGTCGGAGAACAGCCAGTTGTCCGAGCCGGCCAGGTATGCATCCAGCTCCTCCACCACGCCGGAGACCGCCGCGCCGTTGTACGGGTCAGACAACCCGGCTGCGCGCAGCGCAGCGGCAAAACCGTTTTCGCTGCTGAGCGCCGTGAAATCATAGTAGCTGGCTTTGGCGCCATCCGGATCATCCTGCGCCATGGCCCACAGCTCCAGCGCCGGCAGCGCCGAGACGGCGTAGCTGAGATAGTACATCGGCTGCGAGAAGCTGTGCGGCACAATCGTCCAATAGTATGCCCAGGCGCTGTTGTCCGCCAGCACGCCGAGCCCGTATTCGTCCAGGATCGACGCATACAACGCCTGCAGCCCGGCTGCATCGGCCGGCGGATTGGTAAACGCCTCATACTGGAATTCATCCATGATGCACCCGTCGATCACTGCCATTGCCACATTGCTCAGCACAATCAGCTCCGCGGCATCGGCTCTCTCACCGTGCAGCTCATCATAGTACAATGTGCACAGCAGTTCCAGTCCCTGCGAGTGTACCTCAGCCGAGTCCAGGTCGCCCGTCGAGCCATATTCGTAGTAGTGATAATAGTGCCCCAGCTCGTGGCTGATCCCATCCACACCGGTAATACCGCCCTCTGTCGGGTAATACAGGAACGGCGCTTCGTACTCGTACAGATAGGTTGTGAAGCCGCCTGTATATTTGTCCGCGCCGGGCGTGACGTCATAGTAGCCGTACTCCAGCAGATAGTTGACCGCGTCAGCAATCGGCGGAAACTGCTCACGCACCACATCGGCCACCGCCGCAAGCGTCGCCTCACCGCCGAGCGTCTCGTCCTCAGTCGACTCCGTCAGCAGCCACAGCCGCAGCAGCGCCGGCCCAAACGTCTCGCGCACGGCCTCGCGCATCGGCTCATAGTCCGCATATGTACCGGTTCGGCCATAGCTCTCGTAGAACAGCCGCACAGCCTCTTCCCCGCTGCCGGCCGCCGCCGACAATTCGCGGATCATCTCCAGATACAGTGTGCCAACCGCCGCAACCAGATCGTCGTAGGTCGCATAGGTCTGGTTCATCCGGTCATTGTACGCGCTGATATAGCGGCTGGTAATGGCCGACAGCGCGCTCATCCGATCGGCGTCGCCCGAGGTCAGGCTGGCGATGTCTTCGGACGAGTAGAGCTGCTCCACAGCGCCTGCACAGGGCGAGCCAAGCAGCGCGCGCAGACAGTCGAAAATCATCCCTGTCGCCTCAGCGTATGCCTCGGCCGCTGCGGTATATGCCGTGACCGCCGCACTGTCACTCAGGTTCTGGTAATAGGCGAGCTCGCGCAGGGAGCGCGTCGTGACCGCAGAAGTCTGCCAGGCATTAATCTCCAGGATCATCCATGCCACAGCGTCCTGGTTCGACGCATCAGCCGAGAGGGCGAGCGTCTCGTCGATCACGGCTTGCAACTCATCCAAATGGATCTCTCCCGGCTCAATCTCGTCGAACGGGATCTGTGCCGGTGCAGCCAGCGCCGCCGGCCCCCATGCCCCGGCCAGGATAACAATCGCCAGCAGGAGCGATACCACGCGCCGTTTGTGCAAAACTCTCATCATGCAGCAACCCCTTTTCTCCCGGCGTCTGTGCCGGATTGCTGTGTTATTTCATCTCCGCGCAGGGCGCGCGGTCTATCTGTCTGGATTATACCATGCGTCCCCGGCAGATGCAATTCGATTTCCTGACTATATGGCGGCAATCTGTATAACCGCCGGGCCCCGGATTGCAGGATTTTTCTGTCGGTCAGCCGTTGACGGATGCGGAATAAGACTTTATAATGAATTCGGTGAATCTTCGCATCCTGCACCATGTGCAACGATAAAATACTGGAGGTTACGAAATTATGAGAGATCTTTATGTTGTCAACTGCTGCCGTACGGCGGTCGGCTCGTTCGGCGGCAGCCTGAAAGATGTTCCTGCCGCTGAGCTTGGCGCGATCGTCGTCAAAGAGGCGCTCTCCCGCGCCGGCGTCAAGCCTGAGCAGGTCGACGAGGTCATGTTCGGCTGCTGCATCACCGCCGGCCTGGGCCAGAACGTTGCCCGCCAGGTCAGCCTGAAGGCCGGCCTGCCCGTCTCCGTCCCCGCCTACTCGGTCAACATGGTCTGCGGCTCCGGCATGAAGAGCGTCATTGAAGCCGCCCGTTCCATCGCTGCCGGCGACGCTGAGATCGTTGTCTGCGGCGGTACCGAGAACATGTCCGCTGCGCCGTATATCTCGCCGGATGCCCGCTGGGGCGCCCGCATGTTCGACAAGAAGCTTGTCGACACCATGGTCAAAGACGGCCTGTGGGATGCGTTCAACAACTATCATATGGGCACCACCGCCGAGAATATCTGCGACGTTTGGGGCCTGACCCGGGAGGAACTCGACGAGTTCGCGCTCTCGTCCCAGATGAAGACCAAGGCAGCGCAGGAATCCGGCCGCTTCGACGACGAAATCGTCCCCGTCCCGGTCAAGGTCAAGAAGCAGGTCGTCGAGTTCAAGGTCGACGAGTTCCCGCGCGCCTCCACAACCGCCGAGGGACTGGCCAAGCTGAAAACCGCGTTCCCGACCTCGTCCGACAATGCGTTTGAGGCCGACGGCGGCACGGTTGTCGACTCGTTCGGCGCCAAGGCCTGCAAGGCCTCGCCCGAGACGAAGGGCCAGGCGCGCGTCACTGCCGGCAATGCCTCCGGCATCAACGACGGCGCTGCTGCAATCGTCCTTGCCTCCGGCGAAGCGGTTGAGAAATACGGTCTGAAGCCGATGGCCAAACTGCTCTCCTGGGGCCAGGGCGGCGTCGATCCGAAGATCATGGGCACCGGCCCGGTTCCGGCCTCCCGTCAGGCCATGGAGCGTGCCGGCCTGACCATTGACGACATGGATCTCGTCGAGGCCAACGAGGCGTTTGCCGCCCAGTCGCTTGCCGTCGCCCGCGAGCTCGGCTTCGACATGAGCAAGGTCAACGTCAACGGCGGCGCGCTGTCGATCGGCCACCCGGTCGGCTGCTCCGGTGCCCGCATCATCGTCACACTGCTGCATGAGATGCGCAAGCGCGACGACGCGAAGAAAGGCCTCGCCACGCTGTGCATCGGCGGCGGCATGGGCGTTGCCACGATCTTCGAGAAGTGCTGATCCCCTGCTGATACGAAACCCCGGCTCCGTTTGGAGCCGGGATTTTTTGCTTGACAATTCCCCGCCGGGTGCATACAATATTGCTACAATCGCACACGAAAAAGGCTGCGACGAAGAGGGGCGGTATCCAAAACGCTCCAGCGAGCCGGCGTCTGGTGCAAGGCCGGCAGCGGGGGATGCGCGCTCTATGGCTTCCGAGCCGGCCGGTCGATGGCAGTGCGCCGTAGGCCGTCCCGTATGCGCCGCGTTAGGGCGAACGGATTGCCGGATCCGGATGAATGACAAGCGCTGGCCTGTAAGTTGAGTGGTACCGCGGGTGATTCCCGTCTCAAGCATCTGCTTGAGACGGTTTCTTTTTTATCCGGAAACCGAACACGAGGAAAGGAGCTTTTACATGGACAACTTCAACATCGGAACAACCTGTGTACAGGGCGGCTACCGCCCGGGCAACGGCGAACCGCGCCAGGTGCCGATCATCCAGAGCACCACGTTCAAATATGCAACCGGCGACGCGATGGGCCGCCTGTTTGATCTGGAGGATTCCGGCTACTTTTACTCCCGCCTGCAAAATCCGACCAGCGACATCGTTGCCTCAAAAATCTGCGCGCTCGAGGGCGGCACAGCGGCCATGCTGACCGCTTCCGGCATGGCGGCAAATTTCCTGGCCACATTCAACATCTGCGAGTGCGGCGGGCACATCGTCTCCTCGTCCACAATCTACGGCGGGACATACAACCTGTTCTCCGTGACGATGAAACGCATGGGCATCGAGGTGACGTTCGTCTCGCCGGACTGCACGGACAATGAACTCGAGGCTGCGTTCCGGCCGAATACGCGCCTGGTCTTCGGCGAGACCATCGCCAACCCCGCGCTGACGCTGCTCGACATTGAGCGCTTTGCCGCCGCCGCGCATCGCCACGGCGTGCCGCTGATTGTCGACAACACGTTTGCCACGCCGGTGAACTGCCGCCCGTTCGAATGGGGCGCAGACATCGTAACGCACTCAACCACCAAATATATGGACGGCCACGGCGCAGCGGTCGGCGGGGCAATCGTCGACTCCGGCCGCTTCGACTGGACGCAGTACCCGGACAAATACCCCGGCCTGTGCACGCCGGATGAGAGCTATCACGGCGTTGTCTACACCGAGCGCTTCGGCCTCGGCGGTGCGTATATCACCAAGGCAACTGCGCAGCTCATGCGCGACTTCGGCATGTGCGCCGCGCCAATGAACGCATACCTGCTCAACCTCGGCCTGGAGAGCCTGCATGTGCGCATGCAGCGCCACTGCGAAAACGCGCTGGCCGTAGCCAGATTCCTGGAGCAACATGAGAAAATCGCCTGGGTCAACTATGCCGGCCTGCCCTCGAGCCCATATTACGCGCTCGCGCAGAAATACATGCCGAATGGCACCTGCGGCGTTGTCAGCTTCGGCGTGAAGGGCGGCCGCGATGCGGCAGAAGCGATGATGGAGCATCTGCAGATCGCCGCGATTGAGACGCATGTCGCCGACGCGCGTTCGTGCTGCCTGCACCCGGCGAGCACGACCCACCGGCAGATGAACGACGACGAACTGATTGCCGCCGGCGTCCCGGCCGATCTGGTCCGGCTCTCCGTCGGCCTGGAGGACGCGGACGACCTGATCGCCGACCTGTCCCAGGCGCTCGCCGCCGTCTGAGCAGTTCGGCAGAATCCAGGAAAAGGAGGCGCTTTTCTTGCCCATCAAGATTCCAAATGATCTGCCGGCCGTGCAGACGCTGACCGAGGAAAACATCTTCGTCATGACGCAGACGCGCGCTGTCACACAGGACATCCGGCCGCTGCGCATCCTGCTGCTCAATCTGATGCCGAAGAAGATCGAGACAGAGACGCAGCTGACACGCCTGCTCGGTAATACACCCCTGCAGATCGAGCTCGAGCTGATCCGCGTCAAATCCCATGTGGCGCAGAACACGGCGCTCGACCATCTGCTCGCGTTCTACAAGACCTTTGACGATGTACGTGGCGAGAACTTCGACGGGATGATCATCACCGGCGCGCCGGTGGAGCTGCTGCCGTTCGAGCTGGTGGACTACTGGCCGGAGCTGTGCGAGATCATGGAGTGGAGCAAAACCCACGTCCACAGCACGTTCCACATCTGCTGGGGCGCGCAGGCCGGGCTGTACTATCACTACGGCATCGAAAAACATCGCCTGCCGGAAAAGCTCTTCGGCGTATTTGCCCACCGGGTCGAATACAAGCAGTCGATTCTGCTGCGCGGCTTTGACGATGTGTTCCATGTGCCGCACTCGCGCCATACGACGGTGCTGCGCTCGGACATCGAAAAGGTGCCGGTGCTGCGCGTCCTCGCCTCGAGCGATGAGGCCGGGGTCTACATCGTATTCACCAGGGAGGGCCGGCAGATCTTTATCATGGGGCATTCCGAATATGACCCGCTGACACTCGACGCCGAGTACCGCCGCGATCTGGCCGCCGGCGATGCGATTCAGCCGCCAAAGCACTACTACCCGAACGATGACCCGTCGCAGCCGCCGGTCGTCACCTGGCGCGGCCACGGCAATCTGCTCTATTCCAACTGGCTGAACTATTTCGTCTATCAGACCACACCGTACAACCTTCAGGATCTGAAATGACTGTGCGCCCGGGCCTCCCGGGCGTCCGTTTTTCCTTTGCTCTTGACAAAACCGAAAAAAGGCCGCATGATAATAGGTACAATGTACAAACAGGATGCGCTCAATTTGCGCATCTTACACAGAAAGCAGGTGGTAATTTGGACTATACTGCACTCTATCAGCAGAAAAAGGGCAGCGTGCAGGACGCACTCGATTTTATTCAGTCCGGCATGACCGTCTACTTTGCCAGCGACTGCAACGAGCCGGTCGCGCTGCTCAGGCAGCTGCACACCATTGCACCGCGCGTCCATGACGTGCTGTGCTACAAAAGCCGGCTCGGCCCGTATCCATTCATGGGAGACGGATCGCTGCGCGGCCACATCCGCTACAGCAACTTCTTCTTTGGCGCCGGCTGGCAGGACGGCCTGCGCGAGCGCATCGCCTCGTATACGCCGACCGATCTGTGCGATTTTTCGCCGTTCGTCGCCAAGTCGCACCCGGGCGACGTCTTCATCGCCGCCGTCTCGCCAATGGACGAGGACGGCAACTTCTGCATCGGCCTGAGCCTGATGAGCGAGTGGGAGATGTCGGCTGTCTGCAAAGACGTCATCGTCGAGGTCAACCCAAACCTGCCGAAGGTGGACGGCGGGCTGCTCATCAACATCCGCGACGTGACGCTGCTGTACGAGTCCAACGAGGCGGTGCCGGAGGTGCATGCTGCCGAGCCGAATGAAAAGGAAATCAAGATCGCGCAATACTGCCGCGAACTGCTTCACGACGGCGACTGCATCCAGCTCGGCATCGGCTCGCTGCCCAACGCGCTGGCCGTTGAGATGATGGACCTGAAAGATCTCGGCCTGCACTCGGAGATGTTCACCACCAAAATGGGCGAGATGATCCGAAAGGGCGTCATCACCGGCGCACGGAAAAACATCGACACCGGCCGGCATGTCGGCGCGTTCGCCGGCGGCGACAAGGCGCTTTATCAGACGCTGGCCGAGGATCCGGCCTGTCTGATCCGGCCGACATCGTATGTTAACAACCCGTTCGTCATTGCACAGATCGAGAACTTTGTCTCGGTCAACACCTGCATCGAGATGGATCTGACCGGCCAGGTCTGCTCGGAGTCCATCGGCCCGCGCCAGTTCTCCGGCACCGGCGGCTCGATCGATTTTGCCTACGGCGCTGTGCATGCCAAAGGCGGCCGTTCGATCCTTGCATTCACCTCAACGGCCAAGCACGGCGAGTCGAAGATCCGCTGCATGCTGACGCCCGGCGCGCAGGTCAGTATCCCGCGCAGCTATGTCGACTATATCGTTACAGAATACGGTGTCGCCAGCCTGCGCGGCAAGATGGTCTGCGAACGCGTTGAAGCGCTGATCGCCATTGCGCATCCGGACTACCGCGCCGAGCTGCGCCGCCAGGCGGAAGAGCTGTTCTACATTTAATCAACAAAGAGAGGATACCCAGATATGTCTGAACCGGAATTTCACTCGCAGGACGGAATGGAGCTTTCCGTCCGCAAGTTCGTCAGATGGCTCAACGAGGACGATCCCACCAGCCTGTGCGCGATGCTCGCGCCGGAGTTCGTCAGCTGCGACTATGAGAAAAAAGAGGTCGTCGTGCGCTACCCGATCCGCACCTGGATGCGCAATCCCGGCGGCGTGATGCACGGCGGCGCCATTGCAGCCGCGATGGACACCACGATGGGAACGCAGACATTCTACTGGGCAGGCGAACAGGTCACGCCGACGATCAATATGCTCTCGAACTTCCAGCGCCCCGTGCCGCTTGGTTCGCTGCTGTATGTGCGTTCGCATGTCACCAGCGTCGGCCGCACGATGATCTACGCCTGGGCCGAAGCCTGGGTCAATGAACGGCCTGACCGCATCCTCGTCACCGCCACCGGCGTCTATCACGTTCCATCCAAATCCTAATTCCCCGTGGCCCAGTCAATCATACAGGAAGGAGCGATACCATTGGCCTATACCACAACCGATTATCAGAAGATGTACGCGGACAAAAAGGGGACTGTCCAAAGCTGTCTGGACCAGATTCACTCGCACGATGTTGTCGGCTTCTCCGGCGACTGCAACGAACCGGTCGCCATGCTGCGCGAGCTGCACACCATTGCACCGCGCGTCGAGGATGTCGTCTGCTTCAAGGGGCGCATTGGCACCTATGACTTCATCCGCAACGAGGGCATGTGCGACCGCATCAACACGGCCGGCTTCTTCTACGGTCCGGGCTGGTATGAGGGGCATCAGCGCAAAAATGTCTCGTTTGTCCCGGCTGATCTGTGCGACTACGGCACATTCGTCACGCAGGCCAAGCCGGTTACGGTCTTTGCTGCGGCCGTCTCCCCGATGGATGAATTCGGCAATTTCTGCATTGGCCTGTGCATGATGTGGGAGCGGGAGTTCATCTCCACCGCGGACCGCGTTATCCTGGAGGTCAATCCCAATCTGCCGCGCGTGGCCGGCGGGCTGCGGATCAACATCCGCGATGTCACCTGCCTGTATGAAAACGACGAGCCGGTCATGGAATTCCCCAGCCGCGAACCGACGGAGGATGAGCGCAAGGTGGCCCAGTACTGCCGCAGCCTGATGCGCGACGGCGACTGCATTCAGCTCGGCATCGGCGCGCTGCCCAATGCGCTGGCAAGCGAAATGATGGATCTGAAAGACCTCGGCATCCACACGGAGATGTACACCTCCGCTATGGGCGAGATGATCCGCCGCGGCGTCGCCACCGGCGAGCGCAAGCAGATCGACATCGGCGTGCACATCGGCACCTTTGCCGGCGGCGACAAGGCGCTCTACGACACGCTCGGCAAGATTCCGACCTGTCGGATGGTGCCCTGCTCTTACGCCAACAACCCCGCCATCATCATGCAGAACGACAACATGGTTTCGGTCAACACCTGCATCGAGATGGATCTGACCGGCCAGGTCTGCTCAGAGACAATCGGTGTCAAGCAGTACTCCGGCACCGGCGGCGCGATGGACTTCGCCTATGGCGCGCTGCACTCCAAGGGCGGACGCGGCATCGTCGCGTTCCTGTCCACAACGCACAATGGGATCTCCAAAATCAACTGCTGCCTGAAGCCCGGCGCCGCAGTCTCCATTCCGCGCGACTATGTCGATTACATCATCACCGAGTATGGCATCGCGCCGATGCGCGGCCGGTCGGTGCGCAAGCGCGTCGAAAATCTGATCGCCATTGCGCACCCCGACTTCCGTGCCGAGCTGCGCCGCCAGGCGGAAGCGCTGTTTTACATTTAAGCCGTTCAGGAAAGCCCGATGGGACGCATCTGCATCCCATCGGGCTTTCGCATTTGTAGCAAACCTCTCGCACAGGTTCGGCAATCTGCACGATTTTTATCCATTATAATTTTGACAATACGCCGAAACCTTGGTATAATACCAATGTTGAGATTTCTCCTGGAGGCGCATTCGGCATGTTGTACCTGGTGATCATAATTGGATATCTGCTTCTGACGGTCGCCATCGGCCTGATCTCCTCGCGGCGGACGCGAAGCGCCTCTTCCTTTCACGGAGTCGGTATGACCACGGCCGCCATTGTCTTCGCCTCTGCAGGTGAATGGCTCGGCGGCACCGCCACGACCGGTGTCGCGGAATATGGCTTCGTCTGGGGGATTTCAGGCGCGTGGTACACAATTGCCAACGGACTGGGCGTGCTGTTTCTGGCGCTGTTTTTCGCCAAGCTCTATCGCAGCCTCAACACGCTCACCGTCCCCGGTATTGTCGAGCGGTATTATGGCGTGCATGCGCGCGTTGCAGCGAGCCTGCTGCTGGTGCTGGTGATGCTGGCTGTTGGCGTCTCGCAGGTGATTGCCGCCGGCAAGCTCGGCGAAGCGCTGCTCGGGCTGGATTTTAAGCTGACCGCATGCGTGTTCGCAGTGGTGTTCATCGTGTTGACGCTGCTCGGCGGAATGAATGTCGTCGCGGCGACAAACCGGCTGCATCTGTTTGTGATGTATGGCGGCGTACTGCTGGCTGCGATCCTGAGTATTCGCGCACTGGGCGGTTGGGGCAGCTTTACCGCAGCCGCCAACGCACTGGACGGCGACTATCTCAGTCCGACCGCCATCGGCGGTTCGCGCGTCTCTTCCTGGCTGGTTGCCAGCCTGCTCGGCGCGTGCACGGCGCAGGCCGGCATTCAGCCGGTGCTCGCCGCGCGCGATGTATCCACGGCACGCCGCGCCTGCTTCCTGACGGCGCTTGTCGTCGCGCCGTTTGGCATTTTGACGGCGCTGCTTGGGATCTGTGCCAAAATCATGAGCGTCAACGGCACGCTGCTCAACACCGCCGGAGAACTTGTAACCGAGGCAAAGCTCGGTCTTTCCACGCTGATGCTGCACCTGCCGCCCGTCGCGGGCGGTCTGGTGCTGGCCGGCATTCTCGCCGCGATCCTTTCGACTGCCTCCCCGATTATCCTGGCAGCCGGCACCATGCTCACAAACGACCTGTACGGCCGCGTGCTGCGGCCTGGCGCAACCGACCAGCAGCTGCTGCGCGTCAGCCGGGTGACCACGGCCGCCGCCGGCCTGATCTGCTGGGCAGCAGCAATCGTCCTGGTCGACCGCAGCCTGGATCTCGACATCGTCTATGCTGCGTATTCGCTGCGCGGCGCGGTGTTTATCATGATCCTGGCCGGGATCTACTGCAAGCGAACGAGCGAGCGCGCCGCATGCGTCAGCATGGCGCTGACGGTATGCGTTACGCTGTTCTGGGCCGTATTCCACAGTGTAACCGGCTCGTATCCCATCGCATCGTGGCTGACTGACACCTATGCAGCGCTCATTACGGCGACTATAACGCTCGCCGTTGGCTCGGCGCTGGACGGGCAGGCGCGCGCACATCTGTAACTGCACAAACAAATGCTTGCCGGACGGCGCGGTGCATGCTATACTGGGCGCGTAAGTCTGATACAAAAGGAGTTTTCCCACATGGCGAACATCTGGCACGATATGAATCCTGCCCGCGTCAGCCCCGATGATTTCATTGCCGTCATCGAAATTGAAAAGGGCTCAAAGAACAAATACGAACTCGACAAGGAAACCGGCCACCTGATCCTCGACCGGGTGCTGTTTACCTCAACGCACTATCCGGCAAACTACGGACTGATCCCGCTGACCTATGCCGACGACGGTGACCCGCTCGACGTGCTGGTGCTGTGCAGTGAGCCGATTCTGCCGATGAGCATGGTGCGCTGCCGGCCAATCGGCGTCATGCGCATGATTGATTCCGGTGCGCTCGATGAAAAGATCATTGCCGTGCCGTTCGGCGATCCGAACTATGCCGACTATACCGATATCGACCAGCTTCCCAGTCATGTGTTCAGTGAAATGCGGCATTTTTTCTCGGTCTACAAAAATCTGGAGGGCAAACAGACCGTTGTCAACGAGGTCGAGCCGGCTTCCAAGGCCCGCATCGTCATTGAAAAGAGCCTGCGCGCCTATCAGGAGAAATTCGGAGTAGGAGTATAAGATTGAATCATAAAAAAGAGAAGCCATCCGGCTTCTCTTTTTTATTTATACCTTTGCCATTCAGCGCATCACGGTGATCATGGCGCATCTGCTGTTCCCTGCACACTGCGCAACCGTTGGTCCCCTTCCCTGTCCATGCAATCGGTTCAAACAATACACCGCATGCTTGTGGAAGCGGCGGCCGCAATTCAGCGGCCGCCGCACGTTTGGGCATGTCAGAGAATGTATTTGAGCGCCTTCGCCTCGTCGCGGAGCTGGTCGCGGAATCGTGGGTGCGCGATGGCAATCAGCTGCTCAGCCCGCTCGCGGACCGAGCGCCCGCGCAGGTGCGCTACGCCGTATTCCGTCACAATAATATCAACCAGATTGCGCGAGATCGATACGGCAGCGCCCGGCGTCAGCGTTGTCTTAATGCGGGAGATTGTTCCCTTTTTCGCGGTCGACTCAAACGCGATGATACCACGCCCGCCCTTGGAATGCAGCGCGCCATAGGCGAAATCCGTAGCCCCGCCGGTGCCGGAATACTGCATCGGTCCGATCGACTCCGAACACACCTGGCCGGTCAGATCGATTTCGAGCGCCGTATTGACCGAAACCATGTTGTCATTCTGCGCGATGACAAACGGATCGTTCATATAGCTCGACGGCCGGATGCGGCAGACCGGATTGTCGGAGATCGTCTGGTACAGGTGCGCGTCGCCGAGCGCAAAGGCAAAGCAGTGTTCACCGCGGTTGACACTCTTGCGCGCGCCGGTGATGTTGCCGTTTTCCAGCAGATCGGCCATCGTCGAGGTGAACACCTCCGTGTGAACGCCGAGATCATTCTTTTCAAACAGATGTGCGCCGACGGCATCGGGCAGGCCGCCGATGCCGAGCTGGATTGTGTCGCCGTCGTGGATCAGCGCGGCGATGGTGTCGCCGATCTTCCGATCCATCTCCGTCGGCTGCGTGCGCGGAATCGTGAACAGCGGATTTTCTGAGATAAAATAGGCGCTGACGCGCTCGAGCGGGATTTCCAGCCCGCCGCGTACACGCCGGTAGTTGGGATTGACCTCGAGAATCACCTTCTCCGCGCAGGCAAACGCTTCGCTCTCGAACATCTGGCAGTACGGGATCTGGAAGTTCCCGTGCGCATCCATCTCGGTCGTCTGCGCGATAAAGACATTATTGGGCTTGTAGTCCGTGCGGAGCTTCATATAATTATGCAAATCGGTCGGGATATAGCTGGTCAGGCCGAGCGCATGCCCCTCGCGGAAATTCGTATGATAGAAGTGGCCGACTGTGTGGACATGGCCGAATGTGGCCGGGTCGCGCAGGTATTCGTAGTCGTTGTCCTTGCTTTTCACAAGGGTTACATCGTGCAGATGCGGAATAATCTGCTGCAGATGGCCGAGGAAGCTGGTCGTCTCCGTCGCTGCGCCGGAGACAGCGATCACATCGCCCGATTCGATCATGGCCAGGCATTCGTCGAGCGTCTTTCTCTTTGCATCGGATTGCGGGTTCATGCGGTTTCTCCTCCCGGGGTGGCCGCGCGTGCTGCCGGCCAGAATGGTTCTGGGATTGAGTATAGCATGTCGCCACGCGATGTCAATTCAATTTTCGTATACGAATAAGGAGGCGCTCAGACAGCGGCTGGCTGAAACATCGCCGCGGCCGCAGCCGCAGCGCGGTCGATCTGGTCGGTCAGCGACTCTGTCACCCCGCCGCACCACAGGCAGACCTGCCCCCAGAGGATGCTGAACAGCACCGCAATCTGATCATCCAGCGGGCTGTCGGCGCGGATCTCACCGGACGCTCTGCCGCACTCCAGCGTTTGCCGGAGCAGCTTGGCTGCGTAATTGTTCGGATAGATCAGCCGGTTCTGCGGCGTAACAATGACCGACATGGTATCCCGGCCAATCTGTTCGGTCACCATGCCATAGTGGTGCAGGATCTCCAGCACGCGGCCAATGCAGTCCGCCCGTGTCAGCGTAAGCCGGCGAAACTGCTCGTCCGTGCCGATGGAAAGGCTGCGGTAAACGTCGCTTTTTGTTTTGAAATAGTGGTAAAACACGCCGACTGTCACGCCAACAGCCGAGCAGATATCTGCGATGGACACATTGTGATAGCCGCGTTCCGCAAACAGCGCCAGCGCTGTCTGCTCGAGCCGGCGCTTCGTCTGCGCCCCCTGCTCGCTGCGGCTGCGTTTCTTCTGTTCCATACGAACTCCTTTCCGTGCCGCGGAGGGCTTGACAAGGCCGGGCGCGGATGCTATGATACTGAATGCATTTAGTAAATGCATTTATTTTGAATGTATTGTACCGCACGCCGCCAGAAAAATCAAGGGAGAGGACAAAACATGGACTATCAGGCGCTCTATCAGCAGAAAAAATCCACGCTGGAGGACTGTCTTTCACTCATCCGCTCAGGCGATAACATCTGCTTTGGCAAGGACTGCAACGAGCCGAAGCGCTTCTGCGAACAGCTGCACACCATTGCGGACCGCGTGGAAAACGTGACGGTGCTCAAGGGCCGCTCGAGCGACTTCGGCTTTCTGCAGAACGACGGCATGAAAGGCCATTTTCTGACGCAGTCCGCGTTTTTCAGCCCCGGCTGGCAGGCCGCGTTCGAGAAGGGCAATTGCACTTTTGTTCCGAACGACCTGTGCGACCAGCCGGTCTGGTACAACGGCGCATATCCGCGCAATGTCTACATTGCTGCCGTCACCCCGATGGATGAAAACGGCAACTTCCAGGTCAACCTCTCGCAGATGTGGGAGTACGACATCCACCCGCTCTCGTGCGAGCGCATCATTCTCGAGGTCAACAAGAACCTCAAGACGGTGCGCGGCGGCGTTGAGATCAACATCAAGGACGTCACTGCGTTCTACGAGACAGAGTATGAGATCTACACAATTCCCGACGCGCCTTCGTCCGAGATCGACAACCGCATCGGCCAGTATGTGGCGGAGCTGGTCCGCGACGGCGACACAATTCAGCTTGGCATCGGTTCGCTGCCGAATGCCTGCGCCCGCAATCTGATGGACAAAAAGGGTCTCGGCATCCATTCGGAGATGTTCACCAACCTGATGGGTGAGATGGTCGAAAAGGGCGTTATCACCGGTGAGCGAAAGAACATCAACCGCGGCGAGCACACATTCTGTTTTGCCGGCGGCACGCTCCATCTGTTCGATTTCCTGCACGAAAATCCGGCCTGCCGCATCCGGCCGGCCAGTTATGTCACTGATCCGTTTGTCATCCGCTCGAACGATAACATGGTTTCGATCAACGCGATCATGGAGATCGATCTGACCGGCCAGGTCTGTTCGGAGACCATCGGCACGCGCCAGTACTCCGGCCCGGGCGGCGCGTTCGACTTTGCCTACGGCGCAGCGCACTCCAAGGGCGGCCGCTCGATTCTGATCATGCATGCGACCACCAGCAAGGGGCTGTCCAAGATCAAGCCGATTCTCACGCCTGGCGCGGCCGTCACAATCCCGCGCACCTATGTCGACCTGGTCGTCACCGAATACGGTGTGGCCCAGATGCGCGGTCGCACCGTGCGCGACCGCGTGGAAAACCTGATCGCCATTGCCCACCCCGACGTGCGCGAGGAGCTGCGCGCCGAGGCCAGAAAGCTCTTCTATATCTGATCTCCACCGCGAGTCCCAGCCTCCGCGCCGCGCCGCGCGGGGGCTGGCTTTGCATGATGAATTTGCCCAAAAAGCGCAAATGCGCAGGTGCGGTTCTTCGTTTAAATTTCCAAGCGAATTCCCGTTGCAATCCCCCCGCCGGCTCTTTATAATAGAAGAGGAAAACACGATATTCTATTCAGAAATGGGGTCCTTCCAATGGCATACACGTACGAAGACTACAAAAAGATGTATGAAGACCGCAAGGGCACTGTTCAGGATGCGCTGGATCTGATCCAGTCCGGCGACGTCATCTGGTGCTCGAACAACTACAACGAGCCGCAGACGCTTTTCGGCCAGCTGCACACCATTGCCGATCGCGTGGACAATGTCATCGTCTATAAAAGCCGGATCGGCTCGTACCCGTTCATGCTTACGCCCGGTATGAACGGCCACATCAACTGCCATAATTACTTCTATGGCCCGTCTTACCGCCAGGCGCACAAGCTGCTCAATGCCAGCTTCATCCCGGTCGATCTGCCGAACTACTACCGCATGGTCAACCGCCACAAGCCCTGCAATATCTTCACCGCGCAGGTCTCCCCGATGGACGAGCATGGCAACCTCTATATCGGCATGAACCAGACCATCGAGTACTATGCCGTGAAAGATGCCATCGAGCAGCACAAGAAGATCATCTGCGAGGTCAACCCGAACCTCACCTATATGAACGGTTCTGTTGCCATTCCGATCGAAGCCGTCACCGTACTCTATGAGGTCGACACGCCTGAATACTGCATCGGCACGCCGGAGACGACGCCCGAGGAGGATAAGATCGGTCAGATGGTCGCCTCCCTGATCGAAGACGGCGACACGATCCAGATGGGCATCGGCGGCATCCCCGACACCGTCGGCAAGCACCTGATGGATAAGCACGATCTGGGTCTGCACACCGAGCAGTTCACCTCCTCGATGGCCACACTGATTGAGGCCGGCGTCATCACCGGCGAGCGCAAGGCCTATGACAAGGGCCTGCACGTCGGCGTGTTCGCCGACGGCGTGCACGAGCTTTACCAGTATCTGCACGACAACCCCAAGTGCGTCCTCAAGCCCGGCCCCGAGGTGCTCAACCCCGGCAACATTGCCCGGCAGGATCACATGGTCTCGATCAATACGCTCGTTGAGATCGACCTGACCGGCCAGGTCTGCGCCGAGTCCATCGGCCCGGTGCAGTACTCCGGCTCCGGCGGCGGCTTCTGCTTTACGCTCGGTACCTACTTCGCTGAGCACGGAAAGGGCATTCTCTGCTTCCAGTCCCGCACCAAGAAGGGCCTGCCGAAGATTAAGGCGACGCTGACCCCGGGTGCCGTTGTCACGCATCAGCGCAACTATATTCAGTACGTCGTCACCGAAAACGGCATCGCCGACCTGCGCGGCACCACCGTCCGCGAGCGCGCCAAGATGCTCATCGAGCTCGCCCATCCGGACGACCGCGAAGAGCTGACCCGCGCGGCAAAAGAGCTGTTCTACTTCTGATTTGTTCGCAATATAGCACGTCTATTTTTCAATTATCATTACAGAAAGGAATGATTCCATTGGCACAGAATAAAGTCACCACCGTTGAAGAAGCCATCAGCAAATACTGCTTCGACGGCATGACCGTTCTGCTCCCCGGCTTCGTCAACGTCGGCGTCTCTGAGGTTCTGATCGAGGGCCTGATCGCTGCCGGCATCAAGGACATCAGCGTCATTTCCAACAACACCTCCGTGCCGCATCGCGGCATCGGCAAGCTGGTCGATGCGGACGTCATCAAAAAGATCACCGCGTCCCACATCGGCAACAACGCCGTCACGGTTGAGAAAGTCGTCGCCGGCGAGATCAACCTGACGTCCTGACCCCGACCGGCCTGTACACCCCGATGATGGAGGGCAAGCAGGTTGTCGAGTGGGATGAGGAAGCCGGCAAATTCGTTTTCCTCGAGGGCGAGATCGTTCCTGACGCTTCCAAGAAGCGCTTCATCCTCGAGCTGCCGCTGCACGGCGATGTTTGCTTTGTCCACGCCTGGAAGGCCGACAAGATGGGCAACGTCGTCTACCGCCGCACCTCGCGCAACTTCAACGAGGTGTTCGCCACTGCGGCCGATCATGTCATCGTCGAAGCCGAGGAGATTGTTGAGGTCGGCGAGCTCGATCCCGACGAGATCATGACCCCGGGCTTTGTGGTCGATGCCGTTGTGCAGGGCCGCGCCCTCACCGAAGCGTAAGGAGGTTTGCGAAGATGGAACTGACCGGAAAGAACCTGATTGCTTACAGAACCGCTCGCCTCTTCCATGACGGCGACGTTGTAAATCTGGGCATCGGCATGCCCACCATGTGCCTGAATTACCTGCCCGAGGGCGTTGACGTCTGGGTCGACTCCGAGAACGGCGTCGTCGGTCTGACCGGTGCGCCAAAAGAGGGCGAGTACGCCGATCCGAACGTCGTGGATGCCGGCGGCAAGGTCTCCAAGCTCCGCGTTGGCGGCTCCTGCTTCGACAGCTTCCGCTCCTTTGGCTATATCCGCGGCGGCCATGTCGATGCGACTGTCCTGGGCGCATATGAGGTTGACGCTGAGGGCAACCTCGCCAACTGGATGATCCCGGGCAAGACCGCGGCCGGCATGGGCGGCGCGATGGATCTCGTCACCGGCTCGAAGGTAACCATCGTCATGACCACGCACTGTGACAAGGCAGGCAACCCGAAGATCGTGCAGAAGACCACGATGCCGCTGACCGGTTATCACTGCATCAACTATATTGTCTCCGAGCTGGCTGTCATCCACATCACGGAAGAGGGTCCCGTGCTGGAGGAGATTTCGAAGAACACCACGGTTGACGAGGTCGTCGCCAAGACCGGCGCGAAGCTCATCATCCCGGAGAATGTCAAATACATGGAGGATGCCTGATCCGGTATCTCCATGCCAGTGCCCGGCTCCGCGAACGGAGCCGGGCACTGTACTATCACGTCAAGGAGGGATACCTATGGATTTGAATGAACTGCTGCGCGCGCGGGCGCATTACCAGCGCCTGAAACAATGGACCGACCCGCTGCGCTACTGCGCGTCGAACCTGTTTCAGGGCGCGATCCCCAGCCGGTTTTCGCACGGCGGCCCGCCGCCCGCGCCTGAGGAATTTGTCAACGCCGCACAATATCAGGCACTGGCTGATTTTCTGTCCGGCCGGCCGGCCGACCCCGCCGCATTTGCCGCTGTCACCGGTATCGATCCCGCTGCGGCGGAGCAGGCGTTTGCCGCGCTTGACCCGGTGATCGCGCCGATCCCGGAGAAAGCCGTCATTCTGACCTTCGACGATTCAACCATCGACCATTACGAGGTGGTCTGTCCGACGCTCGAGCGCTACGGCGGACACGCGGTGCTGTGCACGACCGAGATGGCCTGCGACTTCTACTCCGGCGCGAACTTCTCCGACAAGTCGCGCTACATGTGCTGGGAGCAGATCAAAGAGCTGTCAGACCGCGGCCATGAGATTGCCAACCACTCCTGGCATCACGAGGGGAAGTTTGACGACAAGGGCGACGACTATATCCGTGCGGAGATGCTCGGCCTGGAGGAGCAGTGCGACAAGTATGGCATTCCAAAGCCGATCACATTCGCCTGCCCGATGAGCGGTGCGACGCAGCGCGTCGCTGCGCTGATGCGCGAGCTGGGTTATTTCTGGGGCCGCGGCGCGTTTGAAGACGGCAGACTGTTCGCCCGCGGCAGCGTCTATTACGACCCGTATGCGGACGACCCCTATGGCGTGCCTGGCTGTCTGGAGATGACGACCGAGAGCGTGCTTGCCGCAATCGACCGGATTCCGGCCGGTCAGGTGATGATGCTGGTGTTTCACCAGGTCGTCGGCAATGCAATGCCCGGGCCGGATTTTGAGACAGTCGTCCGCCACATCTATGAAAGCGGCGGCCAGTGCCTGACATTCCGTGAGCTGACGCGCTATGTCGATCCGGTCAAGGCAGCCGCGTTCCACGCCTGATGGAGAACCGCTATGTCATCACGCCGCAGCGCTACAGCGACTGGGCCCGCCACCCGGTGCATCCGAGCCGCGCCGCTGGCGTGATCCGCGTGATCTGGATCGTGCTGTTCGTATTCTGCGCCGCGATAGGCGTTTGGATGGCCTGGCGCGGGGATTGGGTGTTTGCCGCAGTCTATGGTGCGCTGCTGCTTTTCGTTTTGTTTCGCGCGATTGTCTGGCCGCGCGTGCTGCTCCGGCGGCAGTTCCGCCGGCTGCTGCAGCTCCAGCAGGCGCCCGAATGGCTGCGGATTGTCCGCCTCGACGATACACTCACCGTCACAGACGGCAGTGCAAGCCGCGCCTTTCCCTATCGGGACCTGGCCGAGGTCCGCGAGCTCGGCGACTTCTGGGGCCTGCTATTTCCCGATTCCGTCGTCATCCGCCTGAAAAAAGGTACATTTACCAAAGGCGGTGCACCGGTGCCGGACGAGCAGGCTCTCTCGTTCCTGCGCACGCGCGCGCCGCGTGCGGTGTTCCCATAAAAACAGCTGCCGGATGGTGATCCATCCGGCAGCCTGGCTTGTCCCAAGGATCTCCAGCGAGATGTTTGGGGACAAGCCGGGAACGAATTTGCAGCTTCAAGCGCTGCAAATTCATCCCTGATTGAACGCAAAAGGGAACCCTGACGGTTCCCTTTCACACTTTCCTTCCCTCCGAATTCTTCGGCCGGAACGGTTTTGACAGTCTCAGCGGCCGGATGGGGTATCATCCGGCCGCCTCTTTTCTCATCTCACGTCGCGCTATGCATTGTCGCGCGCAGCAATATAAGCGGTCAGGTCGAGCGTCTTGCTCGTGTAGCCCGCCTCGTTGTCATACCAGGCAACCAGTTTGACAAACCGGTCTGTCAGCGCAATACCGGCTTTCGCATCAAAGACGCTGGTGCAGGTTTCACCGAGGAAATCCGACGAAACGACGTCTTCGTTGGTATAGGACAGGATGCCTTTCATCGGTCCGTCGGCCGCGGCGCGCACGGCAGAGCAGATCTCCGCATAGCTCGCAGGCTTGACGAGTTGTACCGTCAGATCAACGACGGAAACGTCGAGCGTCGGCACGCGGAACGACATGCCGGTCAGCCTGCCGTTGAGTTCCGGAATCACCTTACCGACCGCCTTGGCCGCGCCGGTCGAGGACGGGATGATGTTGACCGCCGCAGCGCGTCCGCCGCGCCAGTCCTTTTTCGAGGTACCGTCGACGGTTTTCTGCGATGCGGTGGTCGAGTGCACCGTCGTCATCAGGCCGGACTCGATGCCGAATGCATCGTGAATTACCTTGGCCAGCGGCGCAAGGCAGTTTGTCGTGCATGAAGCATTGGAGACAACTTTCATTGATGGGTCATACTTCTCTTCGTTGACGCCCATGACAAACATCGGCGTATCATCCTTGGCCGGCGCAGAGATGATCACCTTTTTCACGCAGGCGCTGTTGAAGTGACCGGCGCACTTCTCAGCCGTTGTGAATTTGCCGGTTGATTCGATGATATACTCCGCTCCCGCGCGATTCCACGGAATACTGCCCGGGTCACTCTCGCAGAATGCAAGGATCTTTTTTCCGTTGACAATGATCCCCTCGTCGTCATAGCCGATCTCCCCCGGAAACCGGCCGTGGCAGGTGTCGTATTTCAGCTTGTAGGCCATATAGTCCGGCGCGACCGTATTGTTGATTGCGACGATCTCAACGTCGTCGCGCCCGGCCGCCTCGCGGACAGCCAGCCGCCCGATGCGGCCGAATCCATTGATACCGATTTTTACGCTCATTTCAGCAGCTCCTTTGCAGCTTGTATGGAACCGTGCCCACCGGCCGCGCCGGCGCACACGCGCGCAGTCAGATATGGTTATTATACCGCACAGCAGCGCACTTGGGAAGCCATAGTTTCGACAAAACGTGTGAAAACCCACAAAAAACTTGCATAATTCGACATTGCCCTCTATCATAAAGATATCATAAAAGGTACATGCGTAATGCATCAGCGATACTTTCAGGGCGGAAGGAATTGGCGCGGCCTGCAGCTCAGTTTCTGCGCATACTGACACGAGGGGGCGCGTGATATGGATCGTGATCTGACGGAATGAATGGATGGCCTGTCTGGCACAGCCGGTTTTTCTGGTTGACAGCGGCACGGTGCTTCTGGCCAACGCGGGCGCCGCGGCGCTCGGCATCGAGCCGGGCCTGTGCGTATACGCGCTGATGGATGACGGCGGCGCAAGCTACCTTGCATTTGACGGAGACGGCGCGCTTTCGCTGCCGCTGCGCCCCGGCGGCGCAGGCTATCGGGCGCTGATCCGCCGCTTTTCGGCCGGTGATCTGTTCGCGCTCTCGCCGGAGCCGGGCACTGTTGCGCAGCCGGTCGGCGGTGCACTGGCCGGCATTGCGCAGACACTGCGTCTTCCCCTTTCCAATCTGTTCGCGACAGCAAGCAGTCTGTTCCCCAAGCTTGAACAGCTCGATCACCCGTCCGCCCGGCGGCAAATGGCAATTCTCAACCGCGGTTTTTACCAGCTGCTGCGTGCCGTCGGCAATCTCTCCGATGTGGAGCATCTCCAGGCCGGCGCGATACAGATGCGCTTTGCGCAGACGGAATTGACCGACTACTTCCGCAAGCTTGCCGAACGGCTTGCTCCGCTCAGCAGAGCTGCCGGGATCGACTTCTCCTGCCAGATCCCGAGCGTATCACAATTCGGCTGCATCGACCCGGACTGGATCGAGCGCGGCGTGCTGAACCTGTTTTCCAATGCGCTCAAATACACGCAGCCAGGCGGCAAAATCCGAATGGAGGTCGAATACAGCGACACGCGCTGCGCCGTCCGTATCATTGACAACGGCGAAGGTATGGACGCGGCCACGCTCGCAGGCGCATTTTCCCGCATGGCGCGGCCGGCCGGCGCCGATCCGCGCACAGGGCTGGGGCTTGTTCTGCCAATCGCGCAGGCCGTTGCGGCACAGCACGGCGGAACCGTGATGCTCGACTCGCGTCCCGGCCAGGGCACGACGGCCGCATTATCGTTTGCCCTCTCGCAGCCCGGCGGCGGCGTTCTGCGCTCGCCCGTTATTCTGCCGGGCGGGTTTGACACAGTACTCGTGGAGCTGTCCGACGCGCTGCCGGCAGAGCTTTACGGTACAATCCGCGGCAAATAGCACGCACAGCGCACAAACTGCACTTTTTTTGCCGCAACCAACTATACAAACTTTCGCCTGTTTGGTATACTGTATGCGGTATGAAACGCCCGCGGCCATCCGGCCGCCCACTACATATGCAAAGAGAGGTTACAACCATGATTGCACATGGCAAGGAAGTCAAGGTCTTTACCGCCAACGCCAGCCCCGCTTTTGCGCAGGGCATCTGCAAGGAGCTTGGCAACAAGCTCGGCGAGAGCGCGGTCACCGAGTTCGCTGACGGAGAGGTCTCCGTCTCCATCAACGAGACTGTGCGCGGCGCGGACGTGTTCGTGGTGCAGTCCACCTGCAAGCCCGTCAACGACCATCTGATGGAGCTGCTCGTCATGATCGACGCGTTCAAGCGCGCCTCCGCGGGACGCATCACCGCCGTTATCCCCTACTATGGCTATGCCCGCCAGGACCGCAAGGCCAAGGCGCGCGACCCGATCTCGGCCAAGCTCGTCGCCAACCTCATCACTGCCGCCGGCGCCGACCGCGTCTTGACCATGGATCTGCATGCCTCTCAGATTCAGGGCTTCTTCGACATCCCGGTCGACAACCTGCTCGGCAATCCGGTCTTTGTCAAATACTACAGCAAGAAGTTCCCGGCAGATGTGCGCGGCGACATGGTTGTCGTTTCGCCGGATGTTGGCTCTGTTGCGCGTGCACGCGCCTTCGCACAGAAGCTGGGCATGAGTCTGGCCATCGTCGACAAGCGCCGTCCGAAGGCCAACTCCTGCGAGGTCATGAACGTCATCGGCGACGTCGCCGGCCGCGAATGCATTCTCTTTGACGATATGGTCGACACCGCCGGCTCGCTGTGCAATGCAGCCAAGGCTGTCGTGGAGATCGGCAGCGCGAGCAAGGTCTATGCGTGCGCAACGCACGGCGTGCTCTCCGGCCCTGCCATTGAGCGAATCGAAAACAGCTGCCTCGAGGAGCTGATGCTCACCAATACGATTCCCGAGCCCGAAGGCTACACACCCGGCAAGATTCACCGGCTCGACGTCGCGCCGATGTTTGCTGAAGCCATTGCCCGCATCTACGAGGAAGTCTCGATCTCCTCGCTGTTCTGATCCAATGATTTTTTCCAAGTCGGCCTGTGACTGGCTGATCGTCGGTCTGGGCAACCCCGGCAGGCAATATGCCGCCACACGGCACAACATCGGCTTTCTGGCGCTCGACCGGCTGGCCGATTCGCTTGGTGTCCGGCCGAACCGTGCAAAATTCCGTGGGATTGGCTGCCCTGCCGCCGCCGGCGGGCAGAAGCTCTACCTGCTCAAACCGGAGACGATGATGAACCTGTCCGGCCTAGCCGTCAGCCAGGCCGCCCACTTCTATAAGCTGCCGCCCGAGCGCGTGATTGTTCTGTTTGACGACATTTCGCTCGGGCCGGGCCGTCTGCGCATCCGCGCGAGCGGCTCCGCCGGCGGGCACAATGGCGTCAAGTCGATCATCGGTGCGCTTGGCAGCGACGCTTTCCCCCGCGTTAAAATCGGTGTCGGCGCCAAGCCGCATCCGGACTATGATCTGGCCGCGTGGGTGCTTTCGACGTTCTCCGCACAGGAGAAAAAGCTGCTTGATCCGGCCATTGACCATGCCGCCGAGGCCGTGCTCGACTACATCGAGCACGGCTATGAGCATGCGGCCAGCCGGTTTAATACCAAAAAATAACGCTCTACACAGGGACGGGGACTTGTTTTCCCGTCCGTCGTGCCGTCTATAGATGGTAATTTTTTCTATTCCATGAGGAGGTACCTTTCATGCAGCTGCTCGATGCCGTGCTTGCGCAGATGCCGGAGTTTTCGGCACTGCTGCGCCGGGCAGCCGGACGGGAGCCGGTCTGCCTGTCCGGCCTTGCGCCGATCCACCGGGCGCATTTTTGCGCGGCGCTCCACCGCGCGGCCGGACGGCCGGTCGTAGCGATCTGTCAGGATGACCTCGCGGCGCAGCGTACGCAGCGCGAGTTTGCGGCATTTCTCGGAAAGACGCCGGCGCTTCTGCCGTCGCGCGAGCTGACACTCTACGACGCCGCCGGCGTCTCATGCGAGTGGGAACAGCGGCGGCTGTCTCTGCTTGACCGGCTCGCGCGCGGCCAGGCGGACGTGCTCGTCGCCTCCTACGAAGCGCTCGCGCTGCGCACAATGCCGAAGCAGATGCTGCTGGATGCAAGCGAGACGCTCCGTCCCGGCATGACCATTTCGCCCGATGCACTCGCCAGCCGGCTCGTGCGAGCAGGCTATACCCGCAGCTCTCTGGTCGAGGGCGCAGGGCAGTTTGCACTGCGTGGCGGCATTCTCGACGTGTTTTCCCCGGCGGCGGAACAGCCGGTCCGGCTGGAGTTCTTCGGCGATGAGATCGACGCAATGGGCTGGTTTGACCCCGCCTCGCAGCGCCGCACGGAAAACGCAGAGGAGGTGCGTCTGCTGCCTGTCGCCGAGACGCTGCCGCAGCTCCATCCGGGCGGCACAGCCGGTCTGTGTGAGGCGCTCCGCGCACTGATCGCGCGTCAGAAGCGGCGCAAAACGCCGAACGAGTCGCTGCTGCATACGCTTTCAGCTGATTTGGAAAAGCTTGAAAACGGCGTTTCGTTCCCCGCCGCCGACCGGTACATGAGCCTGATCTACCCCGATGAAGCTTGTGCGGCGGATTATATTCCGGACGAGGCCATTGTCGTCTTCTGCGATTTTGGTGCAGTGGCACGCGCCGCGCGCGCCCGGGAGGAATCGTTTGGTCTGTCGCTTGACAGCCTGCTCGAAACCGGCACACTTGCCGGTGAGCTGTGTGATTTCTTCCGTGGTTTCGAGCCGTTCTGTACCGCGCTGCGCGGCCGCTCCATCGTCATGATGGAAAATTTTCTTTCGTCCGGTTTCCCGGACGTGATCGCTCCGCATGAGCTGCTCTCCGTCCCGGCCAAACAACTTCCGTCATACGGCGGGAGCATGGATACGGCAGCCGACGACCTGGAACACTATCAGCGAAGCGGATTCCGGACGCTGGTGCTGTGCGGCAACCGGCGGCGAGCCGAGATTCTGCAGCAGATGCTTGCAGACCGCGGCATTGGCGAGGTGCATTTTTCTGCCGATGCCAAGGCACTACCTGAGCCGGGGCAGATTCTTCTGACCGAGGGTGCGCTGCCAAACGGAATGGAATACCCTTCACAGCACGTCGCCATCCTGACCGAGGGACAGATTGCCGCACCACAGCGCCGGCGTGCACGCGCATCGCGGCGCGGCGCAACCAACCGGCAGAAGCTTACGAGCTTCGCCGACCTTTCGCCGGGTGATCTCGTCGTCCACGAGCTGCACGGCATCGGCCGCTATGTTTCGATGGAACAAATGAAAGTGGGCGGCGTCATAAAGGATTATGTGAAGATTGCCTACCAGGGTACAGACGTGCTCTATGTCCCGGCCACGCAGCTCGACCTCATCAGCAAATACATCGGGGCGGCAGAGGATACGACAGTGCGGCTGAACAAGCTCTCAGGCGACGCGTGGCAGAAATCGAAGTCGCGCGCGAAAGCCGCCGTCAAGGAGCTGGCCGAGGGGCTGATCCGGCTGTATGCTGCACGAAAGCGCCTGCCGGGTTACGCATTCTCACCCGATTCACCGTGGCAGCAGGAGTTTGAGGAGAACTTCGAATATCCCGAGACCGACGACCAGCTCCGCTGCATCGCCGAGATCAAATCCGACATGGAATCTTCCACACCAATGCACCGCCTGCTGTGCGGCGACGTCGGCTTTGGGAAAACCGAGGTGGCGCTGCGCGCCGCGATGAAAGCCATTCTCGACGGGAAGCAGGTCGCCATTCTGGTACCGACCACTGTCCTTGCGCAGCAGCACTATCTCACCTGTGTGCGCCGCTTTTCCGGCTTCCCGGTCAGCATCGACGTGCTCTCCCGCTTCCGCACGTCTGCGCAGCAGCGCGAGACGCTCCGCCGCCTGGCGGACGGCGGAATCGACCTGATTGTCGGCACACACAAGCTGCTGCAGAGCAGCATCCGTTTCAAGGATCTGGGACTTCTAATCATCGACGAGGAGCAGCGCTTCGGCGTGACGCACAAGGAAAAGCTCAAGGAGCTTGCACACGGCGTCGACGTGCTGACGCTCTCGGCTACGCCGATCCCGCGCACATTGAATATGGCGCTCTCCGGCATCCGCGACATGTCGACAATCGAGGAACCGCCCGGCGACCGCTATCCGGTGCAGACGTTTGTGCTCGAGCATGATGACCGAATACTCGACGACGCAATGCGGCGCGAGCTTTCCCGCGGCGGCCAGGTCTACTACCTGCACAACCGGGTTGAGACGATCGAGCAGTGCGCGTGGCGCATCCGCCAGCGCCTGCCGGACGCAGAGGTCGCTGTCATCCACGGGCAGATGCACGAGGATCAGGTCAGTGATGTGATGCAGCGCATGTCAGACGGAGAGGTGCAGATTCTGGTCTGTACAACCATCATTGAGACCGGTATCGATATCCCGAACGTCAACACGCTGATCATCGAGGATGCCGACCGCTTTGGCCTCTCCCAGCTGCACCAGCTGCGCGGACGCGTTGGCCGGTCGAGCCGGCATGCATTTGCCTATCTCACGTTCCGGCGCGGCAAGGTGCTCTCGGAGGTTGCCGAGAAGCGGCTGACCGCCATAAGGGAATACGCCGAATTCGGCTCCGGCTTCAAGATTGCGATGCGCGATCTTGAAATCCGCGGCGCCGGCAATATCCTCGGCGCAGAGCAGTCCGGGCATATGCTCTCCGTCGGCTACGATATGTATCTGAAGCTGCTGGAGGAGGCCGTTCTCGAGCAGCAGGAACACGTACCTGATACGGCGCGCGAGTGCACGGCCGACCTCTCTGTCAGCGCAAGCATTCCAAAAAGCTATGTCGCCTCCGGCGAGCAGCGCATGGACCTGTACCGCCGCATGGCAGCCGTGCGCACGCAGGCCGACGCCGACGATCTGCTCGATGAGATCGTTGATCGATACGGCGACCCACCGCGCGGCGTGATGAACCTGATCGACATTGCACTGCTGCGTGCAAACGCAGCCGCGGCCGGCATCCCCGACATTGCGCAGAAAGACGCCGGCATTCTGTTCACCCTGCGTGCGCTTGACCTGCAGGCTGTCTCGGCCCTGTGCGCGGACGAGTCCCTGAAAGGCCGCATTCTGTTCTCCGCCGGCAGCGAGCCGACACTGACGCTGCGGCTGCGATCGGGCGACGATCCGCTCCGGCTCGCGAAGCTGGCCGTTGCAAAATTCGCCCAGCTTCGTGCAACCGAATGTACGGAAATTTAATGAAATTGTAATATAAAGTTACGGTTTTGTTCTTGCTATCGCTGTGCGCTTTCGTCTATAATGGTTCACGCAGAGGCAATCAAGATATGGATTTGAGCGTCCTTCGGGGCTGGTAAAAGATAGGAGCGATTACCATCAGTAAGGGAAAATTCCAGGCGGGAGGTTCTGCTTCCTCCAAGCCAGCCGGCAAAAAGCCGGCCGCCACACAAAAAGGCACCAAAAAGAGCAAGAAAAAAACAGCGATTATCATCACTGCGGCGGTTGTGGGCGTATTGATTGCGGGATTCGCCGGGTTTTATGTTTACTGCGCCTCGATCGCAAACTATGAATACATCTTCCCGAATGTCTATGTCGCCGGCGTCAACGTCGGCGGGATGACCAAGCTTGAGGCGACCGACGCCGTCAATGAAGCGGTCAATGAGACGTACGGCACACAAACGCTGGTCGTTGAGCTGGAAGACCGTACGCTCTCGTTCACACCGGAGCAGACCAAGGTGGCGCTCGACACCGACGGCGCCATTGATGAGGCGTGGGCCTATGGCCGCGACGGGAACGTGTTCCAGATCGCCAGCGCTTATCGCGAGGCGGAGCGTACCGAACACTATATCGAGCTTGAAACCAGTCTGAGCATCGACACCGACTATATCCGCCAGATCATCGACGAGGCGGCCGCCGAGATTGCCTCTGAACGGACAGAATCGGCCGTTACCGTCGATGAGGAAGCCGGCTATATCTCGATCGTCGTCGGGACAGAGGGCCGCTCGCTCGACGCGGATCGGCTCTATGACACGGTCATCGCCGCATTTCAGAACAACGATTTCACACCGATCACATTCGAGTATGATACCGTCTCGTACGATGCGGTGGACCTCGACACAATCTACCGCGAGATGTGCGTCGAAAAGGTAGACGCATACTATGACGAGGAGGCGCATGAAATCGTCCCGGAGCAGGCTGGCTACGGCTTTGACCTTGAAGCAGCCCGGCAGCAGCTCGCGCTGGCAGAGGACGGTGAAACCGTTCAGATTCCATTCGGCACCATTGAGCCGGAGGTCACTGCGGCTGAGCTCGAGCAGGAGATGTTCGGCACGGAGCTGGCCTACTATGAATCTCCGCACACAGCCATTGCTGCGCGCACCAACAATCTTGAACTTGCCTGTGAGGCAATCAACGGTACGATTCTCAACCCCGACGAGGTGTTTTCGTTCAACGATGTCGTCGGCGAGCGCACCGCAGAAAAAGGCTATCTGCCTGCAACGGTCTATGCCACCGGCGGTGCCTCGGAGAATCAGCTCGGCGGCGGCGTCTGCCAGGTAACCTCTACGGTCTACATGTGCACACTTCTGGCCAACCTGGAGGTTGTTGAGCGGACAGAGCATATGTATGTCGTCACCTACGTCCCGATGGGCATGGATGCGACCGTCTACTGGGGCTCTCTGGACTACAAGTTCCGGAATTCCACATCCAGCCCGCTGAAGATCACGGCCGTCGTCGAGGACGGTTACGTCAAGATCGGTTTCTACGGCGTCAAGGACAACGAGTATACTGTGGATCTGCACTATACCACCCTTTCGAGCACACCGTTCAAAACCGTCGATCAGGATGGCAACGAGATCTCCATCAACGGTTCGACCGTCACAATGGTCGATGAAGAGGGCGTGACCCATACCGGCACGCTCGGTTCCCGGACGGTTTCGCCTTACACCGGCTACAATGTGATGGCCTACCGCGACGTATACGATGCCGAGGGCAACCTCATCTCATCGGAGGAAACCTACAGCGTCTATATCAAACGCGATCAGGTCTATCAGGTCACGTATAACCCGGTCGAGCCGGAGGAACCGGAAGAGCCTGAGGAACCGACCGATCCCGGTACCACTGACCCGGGCACCACAGATCCCGGCACAACTGACCCGGGTACCACGGATCCCGGCACGACAGACCCCGGCACAACCGATCCCGGTACTACGGATCCGGGCACAACCGATCCGGACGACGGTATGGGGCTGGACGATCTGGAGGGCTGGGGCGGATAAAACGCCCGAAGGGACGCGTCTGCGTCCCTTCTTGCCATATCTGTCCGATCAAATGGAAAGGAGGTGGCCGCTTGGTCACATTTGAACAAATCAAAAATGACGTCAATATCAATACCTATATTCGAATGGCGGATGCTTCGCTTGCCTCGCTTGGCTATACAGAGCACAGCTTTGCACATGTGGGGCTGGTCGCGCACAACAGCCGGTATATCCTGGAGACGCTTGGCTTTCCAGACCACGACCTGGAACTGGTTCAGATCGCCAGCTGGCTGCACGACATCGGCAACCTGGTCAACCGCATCGATCACTCGCTCTCCGGCGCCGTGATGGCGTTTCGGCTGCTCAATGAAATGGGCATGCCGCCGGAGGACGTCGCACAGATCGTCACTGCAATCGGCAACCACGACGAAGGGACCGGCACCCCGGTCAGTCCGATGGCGGCCGCGCTGATTCTGGCCGACAAATCCGACGTGCGGCGCAGCCGCGTCCGCAATCAGGACACCGCTTCATTTGATATTCACGATCGCGTCAACTACTCCGTGCGCAAATCCACACTGAAAATCAACGAGGATAAGACGCTCATCAAGCTCAAGCTGTCGGTCGACACGCATTTTGGCTCCGTGATGGACTATTTTGAGATCTTTTTGGAGCGCATGCTGCTCTGCCGCAAGGCAGCTGAGAAGCTGGGGCTGCAGTTCAAGCTGATCATCAATGAGCAGCAGCTGGTATAAATGGCATGAAAAAGCCGCCCTGCCGGGCGGCTTTTTCGGTATTTCAGCATGCGGCGCATACGGTCCTCCGCGCGCCGGAGCGTTCGCCAGACTGTCGATTTGTTGACGCCGAATTCCTGCGCGAGCTGTGTGATCGTCTTGTGCTCATAGTAATAGCCAAGGACCACACGTTTTTGATGCGCAGTCAGCTCATTCGCAATCACGTTTGCCACGCGCTTTTTCTGCATGCTGCGGCTCATCCACGGGCCGCAGTAGCCGTCATAGCGTATACTTTTCATTTTTGTGATAGCTCCTCTCATAATAGCGTTCGGTCAGGATTGTCAGCTCGTTGACCTGGCGCAGCATCTGGCTGAGCAGATAAATGCGCCGCTCGAGCTGCCAGCTGCGCTCGCGGTCTGTCTCACTGCGCAGCGCTGCGCGCAGCTCCCGCAACCGCGCGCGCAGCAGATCACCCGCCTGCCGATATTCCTCCGACAGCTCGCGCAGTGTCATACGGTCCGCTCCTTTCTCAGGTCCCGTGCGCGCAGACGGAACGGCAGAAAAAATGAGCGGGCAAACTGCACCAGGCAGTCCTCGCAGAGCACCTGCCCGCTGATATAGTGGCACCATTGCTCACTGTACAGCTCTCCGCCGCAGCAATCACACCAGGCACAGACCGGTGCGTCCTGCCCGTCTGCAAAATATGGCATAGGTTCTCTCATGCTCCACCGGCTTTCTTTAAATTTCCATTTTTATCCTACTACACGTATTGTGTTTTGTCAAGTAATATTTTACAATTTTTTATTTACTTTCCACGCAATTCATGGTATTGTGGTAGGGAAACCAGGGAGGAGGGCTTACCCGTGTTGGGAGAACGAATCGCCGCGCTGCGGCGGCGGGCGGGCATCAGTCAAAAGGAGCTTGCCGATCGGCTGGGTGTGAGCGCCAGCGCAATCGGCATGTATGAACAGGGGCGGCGCGAACCGTCAGCAGACCGGCTGGTGGAAATGGCCGAGCTCTTCGGTGTCTCGACCGATTATCTGCTGACCGGCCAGACGGAGGATGCACGCGATGCGCGCGCAGCCAGCGCACTGCTCGAGGCGGCTGCGGACCGCTTTGCCGGCCAGCTGCTGCTCCAGCGGCCGGACGGCAGCGTCCAGCCAATGAGCCGCGAGGATTTGTCCGTGCTGTTTTCTGCACTGCTTGGGAATTGACGCATCGTCTGCCGTGCGCTATGATAGTCAGCGACAGGAGGGCGAACGGATGACGGACGAGGATTACATGCGCGAAGCGCTTGCGCTTGCGCGCGAGGCGGCGGCCGAAGGGGAGGTGCCCGTCGGCTGTGTCATTGTGCACGGCGACAACATCGTTGGCCGCGGCCGGAACCGGCGCGAGACAGACCGCAGTGCGCTTGCCCACGCCGAGCTGGAAGCGATTTCGCAGGCCTGTGCCACGCTCGGCGGCTGGCGGCTGTGGCAGGCAACGCTGTATGTCACGCTTGAGCCGTGCCCGATGTGCGCCGGCGCAATCATCAACGCACGGATCCCGCGCGTTGTATTCGGCGCACACGATCCCAAAGCCGGCTCCGCCGGCTCGGTCGTCGACCTGTTCGCGCTGCCGTATAACCATCGGCCGGAAGTCGTCTCCGGCATACTCGAGGAAGCGTGTGCCGAAATCCTCCGCGGCTTTTTCCGCACCCTGCGCACACGCCCGAAGCAGAAGTAAAGACCGAACGCCCGCCGCTTCCCCATAGGAAAGCGGCGGGCGTTTGCTTTTGATGCAGACGTTCCTGCTCAATTCCCGCGTAGCTGCACCTCGAGATAATAGTGCTCCTGCGCTGGGTCAAGCGTCACATTGCGCACGCCTTCCTCCGGATCGAAGCCGAAATTCTGCCGGACGATCTCCAGTCCATCACACGGAACACGCACCGCCGCCTGTCCTGTGAACGCAAGCACGCTGCCGAGCTGGGTCACCAGATCATAGCCCCAGACACCCACATTTTCCGAGCCGGTGCAGGCAAAATCATAGCTTGCCTGTTTTGTCATATCCGCCGAAACCACAATACTGCCGCCGGCCGGGATTGTGACCTCCGCCGTCAGATAAAACACGCGGTCCATGCCGATGGCGTCGGTGAACAGGTCGTCAAGCCGGCCGTCGGAATAGCGCTGCGCCAGGTCATCGGACAGCACACCATACTCTGTCAGCATCTCGGCTGCCGCGCGGTAGAGCTGTTCGCCTGTAAACGGGATCACATCGTCGTCATAGACATAGCCGCCGCCCATCGCAGCCTCTGCGTCCGCGAGATCGCGCAACAGTTCCCCAAGTGTCGTCTCTGCGCGCGTCACCTGTGCGCTTGAGCCGGGCAGCAGGACATCCGCCTCGCACGAGCCGTTGGAATAGCCCGCAATTTCATACGTCCCGATGTCCGCGCCGAGCACTACAAGCAGACGCGGCCGCTCGTCATTGTCCCATTCATCGGCGAAGTAGCTGTATACGCACGCCCCAGTCGATTCATCCCAGCTGTATCCATTGAAATTGTAGCTCAGCACCGTCGTCTGTTCCGGATCAATGGTAAACGAAAGGGCAATCGTGGCCGCGCGGCCCGCGTCGGCCGGCATGGTCTCATCCGATACCTCGTAGACGATTACAGACTGCTCCAGCACCGGGTCATCCGCAAACGCCTGTGCCTGATAGCTCCCATCGTCCAGAAGCACCTGATAATCCTCCCAGGAGCCGGGTTCGCGCAGGTTCCAGCTGCCCGTCTCCAGATCATCCGCCGATGCGCCCATAAAGCCGCCGCCATAAGCGCCCTGCCGCAGCTGCGCCGTGACCGTCTCACCGTCAACCGTCAGTGCGGGCACCTCCAGCCCCAACAGATCCGACACGAATGGATAGACCAGCGTCACGGTCTGATCTTCTGCCGCGCCATTGACCAGCGTATATACGTCTGTGACAGCGCATACGCTGCCGTCTGTCCGGCCTGTGTCTGCAGAAAAGTCCCAGGTAACCGTCCGCTCCGCCGTGATCGCGTCATTTTCCTCCGCCAGCGTCAGCGGGAACACCGGCCCGGCGTAGGAATCAAACGTACTGCCCGCCGCGTGACCGGCGCCGGATGCGCCCGCTCCCGTGGTACCATCGCCGGGTATGGCAGGTTCGGCGTCACTGCCGCCAGCCGCCCCGCCGCCGGCCATTTCACTGCCGTCTGCCCCGCTTGTACCGTCATACACGCCGGTCTGGAACAGGCCGCTTCGCGCAATGGCCAGCCCACCGGCTGCGATCAGACAGATGCAGGCCGCCAGCGCGAGATACCGTCCGACAGGCTTTCGCCTGCGCGCTGTCAGCGCCTCCTCGATCAGATCGCTTCCAACATAGCCCACCGCTTCAAACATTTTTTTGCCGTTCATATGCCGTAGCCCTCCTCCCGCAGATATTCCCGCAGCCGGTTGCGGGTTCGAAACAGAGACGACTTCACCTTGCTCTGGCTGATGCCAAGCGCGTCGGCCGTCTACTCCACCGTCTCAGCCAGCCAGTAGCGCCGCAGGAAGATCACCCGCGCGCTGCGTGAGATCTGGCGCAGGAATGCGTCAATGCTCTCGCCGAGCTGCTTCGCATCAAGCTGATCGGCCACATCATCCGGCGCGGCCAGACAGGCGTCCAGCTCTTCAAATGAACGCTCCAGCGAACGGTTCGCTTGTCTGCCGCATAGTACGCATGGCGGTGGAGCGCAATATTTCGTGTCGTCCGGCCGAGATACGGCCGCAGCGGCTCCGGCTCCGCCGGCGGAATATGCTCCCACGCTGCAAGGTAGGTGTCGTTTTCGCACTCGTCGACATCCTCCCAGCAGCGCAGGATGTTCCAGGCAAGCGAGCGCAGAAACGTACCGAATCGGTGCTTCGTCTGCACAATGGCACACTCCTCCCGCGCCAGATACAGGTTCAGGATCTCCCGATCCGTCATCTGATCCCCTCCTCTCCATTCGTCTCTACCAGATTAGACCGGAAACGCCGCGCTGCGGTTGCGAAAGGCGGCAAATATTTTGAAAAAAGCACCTGCATGGCAGGTGCTTTTTCGCGTCATTGTGCCGCCCGCTCGAGCGTCTCGGACAACTCGAGGCCTGGATTCCGCTTACAGATAAAGTCGATCGACCAGCGGCTGGAGAAAACGAGCAGGCTGTTGCCGCGGTAGTCCTCGAGCAGTTCCGCATCGCTCGTCAGGTTCAGATCGGACGGTTCCCCGTCGCACGAGACGATAAACCGCAGCTGCTCATACGGCAGTCCCTCCATTCGCAGCTCGACGCCGTATTCGCTGCGCATCCGGTACTGGAACACATCGAACTGCAGCGTGCCGACAACGCCGACGATGACCTCCTCCATGCCCGTATTCGGCACTTTGAAGATCTGGATCGCGCCCTCCTGTGCAATCTGTTCCGTCCCCTTGATGAACTGTTTGCGCTTCATCGTGTCGCGCGGCGACACGCGCATGAAATGCTCTGGCGCGAAGGTCGGGATACCAGAGAATTTGAATTTCTTGCCCGGGACGGTGATCGTATCGCCGATGGAGAAGATACCGGGGTCAAACACGCCGATGATGTCGCCGGCATAGGCCTCGTCGATGATCTCGCGCTCAGATGCCATCAGCTGCTGCGGCTGCGACAGGCGCATCTTTTTGCCGCCCTGAACATGATAAACCTCTTTGTCGCGCTCGTAGTGCCCCGAACAGATGCGCAGAAACGCCAGCCGGTCGCGGTGCGCCTTGTTCATATTGGCCTGAATCTTGAACACAAAAGCAGAAAAGTCCGGCGAGAACGTGTCGATCTCACCGCAGTCGGCCGTGCGCGGCAGCGGCGGCGGCGTCATGCGCAGGAATTCCTCGAGGAACGGCTCAACGCCGAAGTTCGTCAGCGCAGAGCCGAAGAACACCGGGCTGAGCGTGCCGGCACGCACGGCGTCCAATTCAAAGTCCCGTCCCGCGCCGAGCAGCTCAACCTCCTCGGCGAGCTGCTGATGCCGCTGCTCGCCGATATAGTCCGCCACAGCCGGGTCGGCCAAATCAATCTCGAGCGAGTCAGCCTTGTTCTTGCCGGACACACCCGAGAAAAACAGGATGCGGCCGCGCGCGCGGTCATACACGCCGCGGAACTCCTTGCCCGAACCAATCGGCCAGTTGCAGGCGTAGGTATCGATGCCCAGCTCATGCTCGACCTCTTCGCACAGATCGAATGGATCGCGCGCTTCGCGGTCCATCTTGTTGATAAACGTGAAAATCGGAATATGCCGCATCGCGCAGACCTTGAACAGCTTGCGCGTCTGTGCCTCGACGCCCTTGCTCCCGTCGATGACCATGACGGCGGCGTCAGCTGCCATCAACGTGCGGTAGGTATCCTCGGAAAAGTCCTGATGACCGGGAGTATCCAGAATATTGATGACAAAATTCTCATACTGAAACTGCATGACCGAGCTGGTGACAGAAATGCCGCGCTGCTTCTCAATCTCCATCCAGTCGGAGACGGCAGCGCGCTGGTTTTTCTTTCCCTTGACTGCACCCGCCTGTGCGATGGCCCCGCCATAGAGCAGGAATTTTTCGGTCAGCGTCGTCTTGCCGGCGTCGGGGTGCGAGATGATCGCAAACGTGCGCCGCCGGGAAATCTCTTCTTGTAAAGATTCCAATGGAGCTTCCTCCTCATTCAGATTCTATTGTCCGGTTCCGCTGCACTGTTACATTGGAAAGCCCCTTCCTGATCCGCGTCGGCAAAATAATCCGATTTATTTTATCACAGTTTGGCCCTGTTTACAAGGGAAACTGCGGCATCGCTGACAGCGGCGGACCCGGCGCAGCCACCGCCGGGTCCGCCGCTTATGTTCGATACAGCCGCGCCCGGATTCGGGCGCCGACGGCGCTGTTCAGGACTGCCAGCAGACCGGTCAACGGAACGTCGATGAATGCAAACCAATAATCGATCACAGCCATCCTGCCGTCGAGCGCCGCGGCCAGCAGGCAGATCAGCAGCGGCGCTGCAATGCTAACGGCAAGCCATACCGCTTTCCGCCGCCAGCGGACCGGCGGATCGCACACGATCCAGAAGCAGGTCAGCACGACACACAGCAGCCAGAAACCGCTCAATGTCACAGCCTGCACAACATCGCGCGCATTCGAAAGCGCGATGCGCACCCGCAGGATCTCCCGCTGTCCGTCCGTGACAAGGCCGGATTCCAGCCAAAACAGGCGGTTGGCGATCAGAAGCAGGGCGGCGTTGCAGAGCGTCCCCGCCGTAATCCATACCGCCGCGGCGATGGACGTGCGCCGGGCCAGTCTGCGCCGCCGCAGCGCGGGGCCGCTCCCGTAAAGCACCTCCTCCAGCGAAACCGCAAAGCACGCGGCGATCTGCTGCAGCGTCTCCACATCGGGCCGCGTACGGCC
>CAZGBU010000002.1:0-53755 GCA_964523945.1 uncultured Oscillospiraceae bacterium | reverse complement strand
TCTCATAGACAATCTGCCGCACCTGATCCTCTTTCAAATCGCTCCCCTCCTCTGCATTCAGATCAAACCAGGACAGGTCCACATCTCCCACGACGCCGGCCAGTGTGCCGCGGTCGGTATACTGCCAGGCGTCATAACGCAGCCCTGTCGGCGGTGAGACTGCATAATCCGCCACCCAAATGCAATACGACCCCAACCGGGCAGGCTCCAATTCCTGCTCAAGCCACGACAATGAAGCGTAGATTCCCGGCGTATAGCCATGGTCGCGCACACGCTCGCAGAACGCAATGGCATAATCCGTCCGTTCCTGTGCGCTCAGATGGTCGGCGCGGCTGCCCTGTGCGCTGCCGGAGCGCTCAGAGTCCCAGAATACCGGCAGTTCAATCGTGTACCCGCTCAGGCACCGCCAGACAAAATCCGCCTCTGCCTGCGCTTCCTGCCGTGTGATCGCCTGTGTGGTGAAATACGCGCCTTTCGGGACACCCGCCTGCTGCGCGCCGCGGAGATTGACTGTCAGGCGGCTGTCCTTGACCAGCGTGCCCGCCGCACCGTAACCGCGGTATCCGGCACGCAGAATCGCACCGCTCACTCCTTTCTGCACCGCCGTCCAGTCGACCGTGCCGTTGAACTGGCTCAAATCTACAACGTGCTGCGCCAACCGCTCTCCCTCCTTTGCCTTCATTCTATTATCTGCTGCTCCGATCTATGCGGCCGGACATTGTTTTTCGCCTTCTTCTGACACACTCTTGATTTTTTAAAGTTGTTAGTTTATAATATCCATGAAGGAAGCCGGGGCGTATCGCATAACAAAGGAGGCGGCGTCATATGCACGAAGCGGATTCCATCGCCCAGTACGAGCGGATCGCACTGGATCTGGCATCGCGCATTGCTCAAAAGGAAATCGCTGAGGGTGAGCGCATGTCCGGCCGGTCGCTGCTGGCCTCAGAATACAGCGTCTCACCCGAGACCATCCGGCGCGCGCTACGTCTGCTTGCAGACATGAAAGTAGTCGAGGTCAAACCCCGCAGAGGCGTCTATGTGCTCTCCGCTGACAATGCCCACCGCTATCTGGCCAGCCGTCAGGAACGTGACCAGACACAGGAGCTTCGCTCCCGCCTGAAAGGACTGTTCGCACAGCACATCGAGATCAGCCGGCAAATGCTTGACGTGTACCACGAGATCATCCGCGCACAGGAGCTGCCGCTGCCATCGGACCATGGGCTGCCGAATTACGAGGTGCGCGTAAGGGCCGACTCTCCACTGATCGGCAGGAGCCTCAGCTCGCTGCAGTTCTGGCAGGCGACCGGTGCAACCATCGTCGCAATCCGGCGGCGGCAGAACACCATTCTCTCGCCCGGGCCGACGGCTGAACTGTACGATGGCGACACGATCATTTTTGTCTGTGCGCCGGAAGCGGTCGGCGCCGTCTCAAAGTTTGTCAATCAGCACGGCTGACCGGGTACCCCAACACATACCATGGGCCCTGGCCCAGAAAGGAGAATTGCGATGGAAAAAGGCCGAATGATCGGCGGCTCTATTGGCAGCTGCGTCCATGTTGCCGGCGTCGTTCATTTTCTCGCCATGGCGGAAGACGAAGGCTATGAAACGATTTTTCTCGGTCCGGCCAACAGCGTCGACCGGGTAATGGAAGCGGTTTTGGAGTATGATCCCGACTATGTGGATCTGGGCTATCGTCTGACGCCGGCGAACGTCATTCCCCTTGTGGAGGAGCTGAAGGAAAAAAGCTGCGCGCTTCCGCGTCGGCCGGTCTGGATCTTCGGCGGTACATACCCGGTCGCCCGCGAAGTGGAAAAGCTCGGGTTCTTCGACGTGATCTTTGACGGGACCGAGGACTGGGACGACTGCATCACGTTCCTGCGCACCGGTGTGCGTGCCGGCAGCGAGCAGGCTGAGGCGTTTGCCGCCGACCTGCCCGGCCGCCGCGCACAGAAGCGGCCCTACCCGCTATTGCGGCACCATTTTGGGCTGCCGTCGCTGGAGCAGACCATTGCGGGTGTGGAGCAGATTGCACGCTCGCGTGTGCTTGATGTGATCTCGCTCGGCATCGACCAGAATACGCAGCAGTTTTTCTTCCGGCCGGATCAGCGCGATCCACGCGCCGACGGCGCAGGCGGTGTCCCCGTCCGAAGCGAAGAGGAATTCCGGCGCCTGAAGCAGGCCTCCCAGTGCGGCAACTATCCGCTGATGCGCTGCTACAGCGGCACAGCAGATGTGCTCCGCCTGGCAGACGTGCTGCACCGGACAATCGACAACGCCTGGTGCGCCGTCCCCCTGAGCTGGTACAACGAGCTTGACGGACGCGGCACCCGTTCTTTGGAGCAGTCCATGCGCGAAGCGCAAGCGCTGATCGCATGGCACGGCGAGCGCGGCATTCCGGTAGAAGTCAACGAACCGCACCACTGGGGCCTGCGCGACGCACACGACGTGATCTCCGTCGTTATGAGCTATCTGAGCGCCTATAACGCCAGAGCGTACGGCGCGCACGACTATGTTTCCCAGTACATGTTCAATATTCCCAATTCAATGAGCTTCTCGATGGATCTGGCTAAGGTGCTCGCACAGGACGAGCTGGTGCAGTCGCTGGCAGGGCCTGATTTCCGCATCTATCGTGAAGTGCGCGCGGGGCTGCCATTCCTGAGCGCAGATATGGATGTGGCCAAGGGACAGCTTGCCGCCTCGACTGCGCTGGCGATGAATGTTCACCCTGACATCATCCATGTCGTAGGCTACAGCGAGGCCGAGCACGCCGCGACGCCCGAGGTTGTCATCGAAAGCTGCAAGATCGTCCGCGGTGTTGTCCGCTCCACCCTCCAGGGCAACGCCGATGCGACAGCTGACCCGCGCGTCCAGGAGCGGCAGGCAGAGCTGCTGCGCGAGGCGGGCGTTCTGCTCTCGTTCATTCAGACACAGTACCCGGAGAGCCCCGACCCGTTTTCAGACGCCGCCGTGCTGTCCGACTGTATCCGCCGCGGCATTCTCGACGCGCCGCACATTGTCCGGCCGGACGGTACACGCGGCTCACTCAGCACCCGCATGCGCGATGGGAAATGCCTGGCATATGACGCCGGTACGCAGCGCTTCCTGACCGAGCATGAGCGGCTGGATCTGATTCTGGGAAGGGAGGAAAGCAACGATGCGGATTGCAGTCATCAGTTCGGGCAACGGCGGTCAGTCACTGGCCGCATACCTGGCTAATCAGGGGCACAGCGTCACGCTCTACGCGCGCGAACAGGCACGCGTGGATATGTTTCCCGAGCGCCACTTTTCGCTGAGCGGGCAGGTTGTCTGTGAGACAGACGTTGACCTGATCAGCTGCCATATGGACGAGGTGATCTCAGGCGCAGAGCTGATCATGGTCACCACACCGGCGCAGTACCATGGCGTCATCGCCCGTGAGATGGCCCCGTATCTCACAGACGGGCAGGTTGTCATACTCAATCCCGGCCGCACGTTCGGCACATTTACTGTTGCCAAAGCGCTCGCTGACTGCGGCTGCACTGCCAACGTCATCCTGGGCGAAACGGACACGTTCGTCTTCACCTGCCGCTGCAAGGCGGTCGGTCATCCCGTGATCTATGAAATCAAACACGGCCTGCGCGTTGCCGGACACGATAACGCCGACACACCGCGCCTCACAGCGCTGCTCCGGGAACTGTTTCCGAGCGTGGAGCCGGCCGCCAGTGTGCTTGAAACAGGGTTGTCCAACATCGGCATGGTATTCCATCCCCTGCCGATCCTGATGAACATCACCCGCATCGAGGCCAAGGAGGACTTCCGCTATTATATCGATGGCATTTCCCCGCTCGTCGCCAGCGTGCTCGAGCAGATCGATGCGGAGCGCGTCGCCGTGGCAAAAGCCGCCGGTGTGGCGGTGCCGACCGCCGCTGAGTGGCTCGCGGACCGCTATGGTTCCCAGGGCGACACGCTCTATGAGCGCATCCAGAACACACACGCATATCAGGACGTGCTCGCACCGACCGACATTGACACCCGCTATATCTTCGAGGACATCCAGACCGGCTGCGTCCCGGTCAGCTCGCTGGGCTGGAGGCTGGGCGTTCGGACGGACGTGATCGATGCTGCAATCCACTGGGCCAATGTTGTCTACCGCCGCGACTTCTACCGTACCGGCCGCAATGAGGACGCCATCGATTTTGAGCGCATGCTCAGCATGATCTCATAATCGCACAATACAAACAAGCCCGGCATGGCCGCATGGCCATGCCGGGCTTGTACTTATTCGATGGCCAGGCGGCGGGTGCGCCAGCGGCCAGTCATGTAATAGATATGTCCCATCACGCCGGTCACATAGCCCGCAAGCGTGCCGCCGAGCCAGAGGCCAAAAATCCCCATGTCCAGCCCATAGCACAGCAGCGCCGACAGCCCGATGCGCGCGACAACGCCGTCCATAATCCCCATCGCCAGGCAGTACGACGCGAAGCCGAGTCCGCTGATGAGCGCCTGTGCCGGTGTGCGCAGCGCAAAGCCGAAGAAGTTGATGACCGCGATAATTGAATACGACCGCGCCATGGCCAGGACCTCCGGATCGGTGTTGAACAGCCGGAACACCTGCTCAGGCCATACAAGCATAATCACAGACATCACAGCTGCGGCCGCCGTAATTCCGAATGTCTCCCAGTAGATGCGGACAACCCTGTCATGTTTGCCCGCACCGAGGTTCTGCCCCACCATCGACGCGCCGCCCGCACCGAGCGACTGCGAACAGATATTCATCACCGAACAGATCTTGCTGCCGACGCCGGTGACGGTCGAGGCAACAATGCCAAACGTATTGACCATCGACGTGACAACCATCTGCGAGAGATTCAGCGCCGCCGACTGAACGATCATCGGCAGGCCAAGCCGGCACATCATCCGCGCAGTTTTGCTGTCGAGCGCAAAGCTTCTCAGCCGAAAGTCAAAGCAGAATGCCGCCCGCCGCCGGTACAGGTAGATCATGGAGCCGATGAACGAGACAGCCTGCCCAATCACCGTCGCCAACGCCGCGCCGGCCGCATCCATATGCAGTCCGGCGACAAACACAAGATCAAGCACCAGATTTGTCACCGCGGCAACCGCGATGAAGATGCACGGGCGGACACTGTCTCCCATGCCGCGCAGCACTGCACTGACGGTGTTGTATCCAAAGATAAACACCATACCGAGGAAGCAGATCAGCGCGTATGCGCGTGCCTGGCTGAGCGCCTCCGCGGGCGTGTTCATCCAAGTGAGCAGCGGCCCGGTAAACGCGCAGCCAATCAGCATCACCGACACGCCCAGAATCAGCATCAGTGTGAACAGGTTGCCCACCGTGCGTTGGATGGCCGCCTCATCTTTGCGGCCAACATACTGTGCGATCATCGTCTGGCCGGCAGTGGCAAAACCGATGCCAATCATCGTGCCAAGCGTCATCAGCTCTGCGCTCGTCGAAACGGCTGACAGCCCAACCGCCCCAACAAAATGGCCGATGACGATCATGTCGACGATGTTATAAAGCGTCTGCAGTGTGTTGGAGATCACAAACGGGATCGCAAAACGTACAAGCTGGCGAAATACATTGCCGGTTGTCAGATCCCGGATCATCGTTGACTGGTTCAGAGAAAACGCCTCCTTGCCGGGCTGGAATGCAGACAGCCCCTGCAGCCGTTGCGCCGCAGGGGCCGTTCTCCCGTTTTAAATCAGATTTTCCAGCCAGCCTGCTGTGCGATGTCGTGGATCATCCCGCGGATCCTGGCAATCGACTGGTCGTAGAGCGCCTGCTCATCGTCCGCCAGATGCAGCGGGCGGAGCTCCACCAGGCCCTCGCGGCTCAGTCTTGCCGGACGGCCGGAACTGTAATCGCCGGTGATCGCCGAGCACGGGCACCAGCCTTCCAGCTCGCCGAGCACATAGTGGATCTGCTGCAGCGCGCCATAGGCCGTCGTCCAGCCGGCGGTGCGCAGGCTGCCGACTTTCATAAATTCCGACCAGAATGCGTCCTGCGCCGCACCAATCTGCGCGCGCTCGTCCGCTGTAAATACACGCGGCACGCCATCGACACGAACATCCGACCAGACAGCCACCTTGGACATACCATGCTCGCCGACCATATACGCGTCGACCTGCGCCGGCGTGACACCGAGGCCACGCGCAATCGACCAGCGAAAGCGCAAGGAATCGTTCCAGGTAAAACCAAGGAACTGTTTCTCCGGCAGGCCGGACAGCCGGCAGAGCAGATATGAGAGTGCATCCACCGGATTTGTCATCGTGATGACAATGGCGTTCGGCGCAGTGCGCAGCGCGTCGGCAATCTGTGTCAGCAACGGGGCCATTTCCACCGCTGTCCCGACAAAGTCCGGCGAGCTGGATTTCGAGCGCAGGCCAGCTGACATCACCACCAGGTCGCTGCCCTCCATCTGATCGAGCCCGCCCTGGCGAACCGAGACATTCGTCGTCAGGCAGACCGACTGCAAAAGATCCATCGAATGGTTGAGCGCCAGCGGCTCATAGGTATCAAACAGGACGATCTCGTCATACAATCCGTGCTCCGCCAGCAGGAACGCCGTTGTCGATCCAAGCGTTCCGCTGCCGATAATAAATGCTTTCATGCCTTGTCCCTCACTTTGTCAGCACGCCGTCCGGCTGTTTGCAGACGTTGCGCAGCGGCTCGTCCGCAAGAAAACGACGCACATTTTCGCAGTAGTTCTCCAGCGCGCGCTCGAAATAATACGGCGACTGTGCCGAGACATGACTCGTAATCGTCACGCCGGGCAGATCCCAGAGCGGGCTGTCTGCCGGCAGCGGCTCCGGGTCCGTCACATCCAGTCCGGCGCCAGAGATATGGCCCGAGCGCAGCGCGTCGATCAGCGCCTCGTTCACAATGATCGGGCCGCGCGCAAGGTTGATGACATACGCGCCCGGCTTCATTGCGGCGAACCGCTCTGCGTTCAGCATACCGCGTGTCTGCTCGGTCAGCGGCGAGGTGACAACGACAAAATCCGACACAGCCAGCATCTTGTCGAGTTCGGCAATCGGCCAGCAGTGATCAAGATATTCGCTCTGCACAGGCGTGCGCTTTGCGCCATAGACGGTCATGCCGAGCGCCTTGCACTTGCGCGCCAGGCACATGCCGATCGCGCCGGGGCCGATGATACCGACGGTCTTACGGCCAATCTCATCAAAGCCGGGGGTGACTTCACCCATCCACTCATGCCGGCTCTGCAGCCGGTACGCCTCCGCCATCAGTCGCACATGGCCGAACATCATCGCCAGCGCATGGTCGGAAATCGGCTCGCCATGAATGCCGATCGTCGAGGTGACCGTCAGGCCCGGCTGCCGCTCAAACGGTGTGCCGAACAGGAAATCAAACCCTGCCGTCATCAGCTGGAGCCATTTGAGATTCGGGTCGCCGGCGCAGTATTCGATCAGCGGCGTAAAGTCGCGCACCGGCATGGTAAAGATGGCATCCACATCCGGTGCAAGCTGCGCGAGCTCCTGCGGCGTGTCTACCAGGTAGATTGCCACGTCGGGTGCCGCAGCGCGCAGGGTTGTGAGATCCTCCTGCGTCACATGGTGCATCGGGGCGTCGGCAAATACAGCAATTTTCGATAACTTCATACAATCCTCCGTTCAGCCGCCATAGGCCAGTTTGCGGGAGATCTGCACCGCGGTTTCCTGCACCAATGGAATCAGGCCCTCCATCCGTTCAGCCGTCATGCGCTGCGACGGTGCCGTCACGCTGATGGCCGCAACAACGCGCCCGGTATAGTTGCGCACCGGCGCGGCGATGCAGCGCGCACCGCGGTCGCACTCTTCATTGTCGTAGGCGAAGCCGTTGGCGCGGATCGTCTGAAGCTCCGTCTCAAGCTCCGCGAGCGTCGTGATGGTGTGATCCGTGTAGCGGACAATCGGCGTCCGCTGGAAATATTGCTCCAACTCCTCGTGCGTGTCGTTGAGCAGAAACAGCTTTCCGACACCTGTGCAGTACAGCGGGGCGCGCTTGCCGATCCGGCGTGTAATGGTCAGGATATTGTCGGCGCTGTCAGAAACCACGTCGAGATAGACCGCCTGATCATCCTGTTCCTCCGCGAAGCAGGTGCACTCGCCTGTCTTACGGCTCAGCGCAGCCAGCAGTGGGTGCGCCAGCGACGTCGGACTGACCTGCGCCGCAGCCTGTTCTCCCAGATGGGTAAACTTCAGCGACAGAGAATACTTCAACGTCTCCGGATCTTGGTTGACATAACCAAGCGTCAGCATGGTGTTGAGCATCCGCAGCGCCGTACTGGCCGGCATCTGCGCCTCCTGCGCGATGCTCTGGAGTTTGCGTGGTGCGCCGGAGCGCGCCATGATCTCCACCAGCCGCATGGTCTTTTCCACCGACTGATTCAGCTTGGAGAGTTTTTCTTCCATATCGCCACCTGCCGTTTACAGCATTGGATTCTGCAGCGTGCCCTGCAGCCATTTTTCCACGTTGTCAAACGTGATCTGTGCCCGGCGGTCGATGGATTCCAGCGTAGCAAACGCCACATGCGGCGTCGCGACGACGTGCGGCGCCGTCAGCAGCGGATGATCTGCCGCAACCGGCGGCTCATCCTCAAACACGTCCGTACCCATCGCGCCAAGCCGGCCGCTGCGGAGCGCGTCCGCAACCGCCTGTGAATCGACCACGGGGCCGCGCGAGGTGTTGATCAGGATCGCACCCGGCTTCATCTTCGCGACCGCGTCTGCACCGATCAGGCCGCGTGTCTGATCGGTCAGCGGCGTGTGGACCGAGACAATATCGCTCTGCGCAAGCAGCTCGTCAAGCGGGACATACACAATGCCCGCCTGCTTGGCCGCTTCGCGCTCGGTGCGGCTATAGCCGAGGACGCGGCAGCCAAATGCGCGGTAGAGCTCCGCGGTGCGGATGCCGGTGTCGCCGGTGCCGATGATGCCGACCGTGCGGCCATGCAGCTCGTGCCCAATCAGGCCGTCCTTTGTGCCGCCATGGCGGACGACGTCGTTGCATGCAGAAATGTTGCGCAGGCAATCGAGCGCCAGACCAAGCGCCAGCTCCGCCACCGCGTCCCGGCAATAGCCCGCTGCATTGGAAACGCGAATTCCCTTCTTCACGCAGGCATCCTTGCCGATGTGGTCGATGCCGACGAACGCCACTGAGATATACTGGAGATTGTCGACGCTCTCGATCACCTCGCCCGGCAGGGCATGGTTCGCGATCATCAGAATGTCGGCACCCGCCGCACGTTTTTTAAGCGCCTCGACATCGGTCTCGACCGTGTCATAGGCGACAAATTCATTCCCCTGCCGGATCAGGCCGGCAGAGAGCGCTTCGAGCCGCTGGGCAGAGATGCCCAGCGGTTCGAGAAGAACGATTTTCACAGAGAAGTCCCTCCCTTATTTCTTGCCGGCGGCCTCCTTGGCCTGAATCGCTTCATAGCGCTCAAGCACCTGGCAGGCGCTGACATAGACCGGCGTATCGACCATCGCGCCATCCATCGAGACGGAGGCAAGGCCCTTGGCCAGGCCCTCTTCCTCGAAGAATTTCTTGACCTTGGCGGCATGCTCAACTTCCTCAGCCGTCGGGGAATAGAGCTCGTGCGCAACGGCAATCTGGCTCGGATGGATAATCATGCGGCCCTCGTAGCCCATCTGGCGGCCGTCAAGCGTGTTCTGGCGGAAGTCGTCCATGTTGGAGTAGTCGGCGAACGGCGCGTCGAGCGCGACGATGCCGGCAGCGCGCGCAGCGATGGCGACGATTGTGCGGGCGACTTTCTGCTCCTCGGCAAGATTTGTGCGGGTGATACGCAGGTCGGCGCAGTAGTCGACGGCGCCGAAGAACGCGGAGACGATGCGCGGGCTGGCCGTGCAGATCTGATAGGCGTTCATGATGCCCTCAGCAGTCTCGAGCAGGACGGAAATCTTGACGGTGCCGGCCGGGATGCCGCGGCGCTCTTCGAGCTCGGAGATCTTCCAGTCGAGGCGTTTGACATCGTCGGCGTTGCGGGTTTTCGGCAGGGTGATGCCATTCAGCCCCGGCTGGACAACGGCCTCAAGGTCGTCGTTGGTGTACTCGGTGTGCCAGCCATTGACGCGGACATAGACCTCCGCGCCGTTTTCGCCTGCCTTGATCAGGTTGTCGGCCGCCATTTTGCGGGCGTTGGCCTTCTCCTGCGGCGGGACGGCGTCCTCAATGTCAAAGGTGATGATGTCTGCGGGATACTTCGAGCACTTGCCGACAAACACCGGATTGTTTGCAGGGATGTACAGACTGGTTCTCATGACTTCCATTTTTGTGTTCCTCCTGATATGTAAAAGATTTGGGAAACGCTCAGACAGGCTGACGCACCACGTCGATGATGGTGCCGTCGCGGTATTCGACCAGCGCGACAATGCGGCCGGTCAGGTTCGGGTGATCCTCCTGCGCGCCAAGCTCATAGCCCTTCTGCAGGAGCTCCTCCATTGTGACAAGCGGCAGGCCGGAGCCGGCAAGCCGCTCGAGCAGATCGGTTCTGCGCGGGTTGATCGCGATGCCATATTCGGTCACCAGCGCGTCGATGGTTTCGCCCGGCGTGGTGACGGTCGTCACCGCCTTTTTGACCAGGCAGCGCGCCTTTTTCATCAGATTCGACACGACAATCGTCAGCTTAGCGCCGGCCGCCGTGTCGCTGTGGCCGCCCGAGGCGCCCATAATCGTCCCGTCGGAGCCAGTGACAACATTGACATTAAAGTCAACGTCGATCTCCGTTGCGCCGAGGATGACCACATCCAAGTTATTCACCAGGCAGCCGCGGCTGTGCATATCGCCATACATTGCGGCGCTCATGCCGAGGTGGCGGCTGTCGTCGCGTGCGGAGCGCACCGCCTCGAGGTCGAAGCACTGCACGTCGACCAGCGCGCGAAACATCCCCTCTTCGAGCATCTGTACGAGATAAGCATGAATGCCGCCGCTTGCAAACGAGCCGACGATATTGCGCTCGTGCATCATCCGGCCAACCTCGGCCGCCACTGCGAGCGAGGTCGTACCCGCGCCGGTCTGGAACGACATGCCGGGCTTGAGATAGCCAGCCGCATCGATCAGCTTCGCCGTGTCCGCCGCGATGCCCAGCCGCACCGGGTCTTTTGTAATCTCCGTTGTGCCGGAGACAATGCCGGACGGGTCGCCGATGGACTCGACGGGCACCACATAATCGACCTGCTCCTGGCTGATCTCAATCGGCATGCAGGGATAGTCGACCAGATGATCCGTTACGGCGACGACACAGTCGGCATACTGCGCGTCAGCGTATGCATACGACAGGAAGCCGCAGGCCGACGGCCCAGTCGTGCCGTTGAGGTTGCCCATGCAGTCGCAGCTCGGCGCTGCAATAAACGCCACGTCAATGTGCAGCTCGCCCTCCGCCACCGCGCGCGGGCGGCCGCCGTGCGTCATCAGGACCGCGGGCTTGCGCAGCTTGCCGGCCGTTACCGCCTTTGGCACCGGTCCGGGATTGAACGTGCTGGTCGTGATCTTGGTCACAACGCCGCGCTCCATCAGCTCCACCAGCGGCTCGTGGCACTTGAACAGGCCCGTCGCCGCGAGATGAATGTCTTTCAGCCCGGCCTCGGCGATCGCCTGCATCACCTGATTGACCACCTTGTCGCCATTGCGCAGATGGTGGTGGAACGAGACGGTCATGCCGTCTTTCAGGCCGCTCTTCTGAATTGCCTCTGCCAGAGACGAAAGCACCTTGTTCTCCCCCGGCACAGCGGCGCGACGGCGCGCCGGGACTGTTTCATGCTCGCCAAGCGAGGCAAACGCGCCCCGGTACGGGCGGACTTCGCCGTAGGTCTCTACAAAATCGGGAATCTCCCGGCCGAGCGCATTGCGGATCAGTTCCATATCGGCTCCCTTCCTTTCACTATGTAAAACATAATTTCGTTATTTTATTATACCCCGCCCGGAGACGTCTGTCAATGATCGCAGCAAAGAATTCCGGCTGGAATTGGGGCTGGTCATCTTGCTGAGAAACCCTGCAGCAGTTTTGTCTGCTCTGCCTCTTGCGGAGCCCCGGTGCGATTCTTTAAGATAATAAGATAGGTAACGAGCGTAATCATCCGCTTTGTTTCACTGAGTAAAAGGAGGAACTGCAATGCCCCTGTCTGAACGCTTCCGTCACGCAATGAGCGAGGGCGAGATGCAGCGCCGCTGGACGCTTGTCCGTCAAGCAATGGCGCGCGAGGCGCTCGACTGTCTTGTCGTGCACAACTATGACAACCTGCTCGGCGGCTATACGCGCTATTTCACCGATCTTCCGATCGGCAACTATCCCACGACGATTCTGTTCCACCGCGACGACGAGACGACGCTGATCGCACACGGCGCCGTCGGCACGCAGAGCATCCCGCCCGGCTTGCAGCGCGGCATCGGTCAGGCGTTGGCTACGCCGCTGATGCCCACACTGTGTTATACTGACCCCTATATGCCACGCCTTGTAGCTGAGCAGATCCGTGCGCGCGGCTACAAGCGGATCGGCTTTGTCGCCATGGCACAGATCCCCGCTTCGCTGTACGCGTACCTGAAAGAGAATCTGCCGGACGTGGAAATGGTCGACGCCACAACGCTTGTCGACCGCATCAAGGCGATCAAAAGCCCGGAAGAAATCGAGAAACTGCGCGAAATTGTCCGCATCCACGACCGCATTGGCGCGGCAGTGCCGAGCATCTTCCGGCCGGGGCGCTACGAGTTTGAGATGGTCGCCGATCTGAAAAAGCTGGCCGAGGACTTCGGCTGCGAAGGACTGAACGTCGGCCTGGGTACCGCACAGGGCATTCCGGGCATGAGCCAGCTGTGCGAGCGCTATCGCCGTGTCGAGCCGGGCGACAACATGATGTGCCTGATCGAGCTGAGCGGTCCCGGAGGATACTTCGCCGAACTGTTCCGGGTCTGGTCGCTCGGCGAGCCGAGCCACGGTATGATCGAAGCTGCCGAGTGCGCCGCCGCCTGCCAGCGTCATGTTGTCTCGATGATGAAGCCTGGTGTCCGCTGCTCGGAGCTGTTCCGGGCCAATAACGAATTTCTCACCGCGCACGGCTTTGGTCCGGAGGGCCGGCTGTTCGCCCACTCGCAGGGGCTGGACATGGTCGAACGCCCTGCGCTTGTAGCAGATGAGGATTTCGTGCTGGAGGAGAATATGTTCTTCGCTGTCCACCCTGTCGCCGCCAATGCGGACGGCTGGGGCATCACCTGCGATAATTTCCTGATTACAAAAGACGGCGCCGAATGTCTGACCCAAACGCCTAAGACATTGATCCTCTGCTGAGGAAACCGCGATCAGTCTGGCTGCGCCAGAAGCGCTATGAGCTGCCGGAGCAGCGGATTGGCGCAGTTCCGACGCCAGATCAGCCCCTGTGTGATGGCAGGCGCTCCGAGCACCGGCAGCATCGCCACATTGGGATCATGCGCAAGCAGATTACTCTGGTTGGTCAGCGTGACGCCCAACCCGAGCGAGACATACAGCGATACCGAGCTGATCGCAGATAGCAGCTTGAGCTGGCCGGCTTTCGGCCCCAGGCCATCAAACGGCGGGAACCGAAGCAGGGAGATCTGCAGCGGCTCGGGGAATTGGTCCAGATCCGCCATAACCAGAGGAATCTCGCTGAGCAGCGCCTCCAGATCCTCAAATGATACGCCCGCACGCGCAGCCAGCGGATGTCCGCGGTGGATTGCCAGGCGGGCCGGCGCAACATCAAGCGGCAGCGAAGCGAATCCGAACTGGTCGAATTCCTCATAGACCAGCATCAGACCGGCATCAGCACTCCCCTCCATCAGCCGCGCGAACAGAGTGGAAGCGTCATGCCGCGTGACGTTGATCTCACACAGGGGATTGGCCTGGAGCAGTGAGCGAATGGCGGCAGAGAGCGTGTCTCCCATATATTGATCCTCCAGAACGCCAATGTTGATCTGTCCGTCAACGCCAGCCGCCACGTCGCGCACATTTTTCATCATCGCCTGATAATCGCTGTACAGGCTGGACAGTTGCCGGTACAGCGCTTTCCCAGCTTTGGTGAGCGAGAGCGCGTTGTTGGCGCGCGTAAAGAGCTGGACGCCGATCTCGTCCTCGATCGCCGCGATCTGCCGGCTCAGCGCCGGCTGGGTGATATAGAGCTGTTCGGCCGCCAGCGTAAAGCTGAGATTCTCTGCCGCCACAAGAAAGTAACGCATTTGTGCCGTGGTCATCCTACCCCTCCATTCTTCTGGCTTTATCTTAAACCGGTCACGCGGGAAAAGCAACCAGGCGAAAACTGCATGGACAGATTACCTTTTGGTTGTACAGGTTCCGCAGCAAATTCGGTATAATTGCATCAGATTTGATGATAAAAATGAAGGAGTGAGCGTATGAGCCAGTATCCGCATCTGCTTGCGCCGCTGAAAGTAGGCAACGTATACCTGAAAAACCGCATGGTGTCCACCAATGCGCTGCCGCACTATCTGATGGGGCCGGAGAAGTTCCCGGCCGAGTCGGTGATCGAGCATGTCGCTTCGTGCGCACGCAACGGTGCAGCCATCGTCTGCTTCGGCGACTGGGCCGATCCCAATCAGCGCACGGCGATCGACCCCTCCAGCCGCCGGATGCCGTCGTTCGATCTGACCGACCCCAGCGTGCACAACTACATGTCCCAGATGGCCGATGCCGTCCACTTCTACGGCTCCATCATCTCGATCTGCCTGATGGAATTCGGCCGCAAGGGCTGGGGCGTCAAGGACAAGCCCGCAATTGATACCAGCAAGGACGTCGATCTGACGGACATGGACGCCATTCAGGATCTGTTGCCGCAGCTGTTCGCCGAGGACTTCGGCGAAATCAAGGCCATGAATGCCGAGCAAATCCGCATCGTTGAAGAGGACATCGCGCAGAAAGCGCTGCTGTACAAGACGATGGGGTTTGACATGTGCACGCTCCACATGGCGTATCGCCTGCCGATCTTCGCGCAGTTTCTCTCCCCGCTGTGCAACAACCGCACGGACGAATACGGCGGCAGCCTGGAAAACCGCGCACGCTTCCCGCTCGAGACATGCCGACGCATCAAAGAGCTGTGCGGGAAGGATTTTCTGATTGAGATCGAGATCTCCGGCGAGGAAAAACCCGGCGGCATGAGCCTGGAAGAGGTCATCGAGTTTGCCCGGATGGCAGACGGACTGATCGACATCTTTCAGATCCGCGCCTGGAATGACACTGACTCTCACCCCACCGGATTCAATTCTGTCGAGGGCGAACCGGTCACGATCCGCTACTGCGAAGCGATGAAAAAAGCCGGCGTCCCAGTGCTTGTCGAGCCGGTCGGCGGCTATCAGGATCCGGATCTGAACGAGCGGTTCCTGGCCGAGGGGAAATGCGACCTGATCGGCATGGCGCGCGCGTTCATCTGCGAGCCGGCGTATTTTGAAAAGCTCTATCAGGGACGCGGCGAAGATATTACGCCCTGCATCCGCTGCAACAAATGCCACGTTCCCTATATCAACGGGCCATGGCATAACATCTGCTCGGTCAACCCCGCAATGGGGCAGGCAGTGCGCCTGCACAGCCTGGTCGGCGCGCCAGGCGCTCCCGCCCGGGTCGCAATCATCGGCGGCGGCGCTGCCGGCATGGAAGCCGCGATCTTCGCTGCGCAGCGCGGGCACAGCGTCACACTCTTTGAGCGTGACGACCATCTGGGCGGCCAGATGCTCTACGCCGACCATGCCTCGTTCAAGTGGCCGATCCGAAAGTTCAAGGCCTGGCAGATGCGCCAGATCGAAAAGCTCGGCGTCACAGTCCGGCTCAACACCAACGCGACGCCATCCCTGATCCACAGCGATGGATTCGACGTCGTGCTGGCTGCCGTCGGCGCCGAGCCGAACATCCCGGATCTCCCCGGCGCACGCGGCGACAACGTCCATGCACCGCTGTCCGTATACGGCGATCACGAACGGCTCGGCAGGCGGATTGTGGTCATCGGCGGTTCGGAAACCGGTACGGAAACCGGGCTGTATCTGGCCATGAACGGCCACACAGTCACGGTGCTGACGCGCCAGGCTGTGCTCGCACCGGAAGCCGCGCAGGTACACTATGTCGAAATGCTCCACAACGCCTGTAAGCGCGAACCGAATTTCTCCTACATCCCACATGCGACCACGACGCTCATTGAGCCGGACGGCGTCATCTACACAGACGAAGCAGGCAACGAACACAAGATTTCCTGTGACGACGTTGTACTCTCCGCCGGTGTCAAGCCGCGGATGGAAGAAGCCATGGCGTTCTACGGCAGCGCCGCACGCTTCTACCTGATCGGCGACTGCCATCAGCCCGGCAGCATCCAGTCCTGCACGCGAAGTGCATTTGCAGCCGCGTCGCAAATTTGACCACCCGAAAAACGGCAGGGGCACACCGGTTGGTGTGCCCCTGCCGTCTGCAAAAGGGACATTTTCCGCCGAGGGGCTTGACAGGCCCGCCGAACCGGCTTTATAATAGCTGCATCAGTTAGTTTTTGCTAACCAATTTTGATCACAAATATCACAGGCGACGCAGACAGGAGACAGGCACATGCTGACGGAATATCTGGACTATAACCCGGCGCAGGATGCCATATGGTCGCAGGTCATGCCCGGGGCGCGGGCATGCCGGTTTTCCATTGGGCCGGATGAGAGCCGCTTTCCTCCAACGATCACACCACAGCTCGCGCAGCTGCACTTTGAAGCGCTGTTTCTGCTGCGCGAGGCGCTTACGCTGACGCGCCGCAACGGAACCGTTCTGCAAACCGGCGCGCGCGAAATTTTGCTGCTGTCCGACGTCAACGCGCTTGCCTGGGCTTGCTTCGACGAGCCGGCCGCCGGGATCCTGGTCACGGCGGATGCCCGCGGCGCGCGCAGCAGTCTGCACACACTCACCGCGCTGTTAGGCGGCCTGCAGCTTGAGACCGCACAGGTGCGTGAGCGAATGACTGCACACGGCGGCTGTGTCTCACTCGGGCACTCTGTCTGGTGCCAGGCAGCCTTCGAGCAGCTGACCCGCCTCGTTCCGGCCGAGCAGGGACGATACTGCGTCTTAAAATCCGTGGAGCTTCTGTATCTGCTGTGCATGCAGGATACGCCGCCCGCAGACAGCTCTGATCCCACGCGCTCACGCACGATTGCCGGCGTCCGGGCCTACATGGATGCGCATCTCGGCGAGACGATGACCATCGCGTCGCTCAGCCGGCAGTTCTGTCTGGCTCCCACCGCACTGAAGGCCGGTTTCCGCAGCCTGTACGGGCTTCCCATTCACGCCTGGCGGCGGCTGGAACGAGCTGCAGCACTGCTGCGCGATTCCGGCCTTGGCCTGCTCGAGATTGCCCAGTCTGTGGGATACAGCAGCGCCAGCCAATTCAGCGCCGCGTTCTGCCGGCAATATGGTATGCCGCCCGGGCAATACAGAAAAATGTCTGAATCGGCTGAAATCTGACCATTTGGGCGGGACATGGCGCTGAAAAGCGTTTATAGTTATGAAATACGCAAAGGGCGACTGCCCGGTCAAAGGGGGGATAGCTCTTTGAAGCAGCACCGTTTCTGGGCCTGGGGCGCCGTGATCTGTATGGTCATGGTGATGATTACAGGCTACCGGCACAAATAACGGAAAGGAAGAGTTGGAATGAATCGCTACACAAAACTGGCCTGCTTTGTCGGCGGGGCACTGTTTGGTTCAGCAGGGATCAAGCTGCTCACCAGCAAGGATGCAAAGAAGGCGTATACCCATGTCGCAGCCGCCGGTCTCCGCGTGAAAGACAGCGTGATGGAAACCGTCACCGCCGTGCAGGAGAATGCCGCCGATATTCTCGCATCTGCCAAAGACCTCAACGAGTCCCGTGCGGCAAAAGAGGCGGCGGAAGCTGCCGATGCGCAAGTAGCGGGCGAGAATGCCTGAACCGTCAGGGAGCCGCGAGAGCGGCTCCTTTTTTCTGAAGGAGCTTTCATATGAACGCAACCATTGTACATGAGAGCCGTGGACGCATCCGCCTGCGGCTCGGTCAGAATGCCGTTTCCCTGCGGCAGGCCGACCTGCTCGAGGGCTGGCTGCGGCAGGCGCCATGGGTGCAGGAAGCCACTGTCCATAAGCGTACCCGCTGTGTCATTATCCGCTATCAGGGGCCGCGCGAGCAGGTGCTCGACGCCATCCGCACATTCACCTGGCAGACAGCGGAGGACGCCATTGTGTGTCCCGCGCACAGCACACGCGCGCTGAACCGTCAGTTCGAGGAAAAGCTGGTCGGCAAAGTGCTCTGCAAGGCAGCCAGCGCACTGTTTCTGCCCGCGCCGGTGCGGATTGCACGCGTGCTCTGGCATATGATCCCGTTCCTGCGCAGGGGGCTGCGCTGCCTGCGGCAGCGGACGATTCGGGTTGAGCTGCTCGACGCACTCTCCATCGGTATCTCCGCCGGCCGGCACGACTTCGGCACCGCCGGCACCGTCATGTTCCTGCTGGAGATCGGCGAACTGCTTGAGGACTGGACGCGGAAAAAATCGGCAGCTGATCTGGCTGAGAGCATGTCGCTCCATGTCGATCGGGTCTGGCTTCGCACGCCGGACGGTGAAGTCCTCGCCCCCATTGCGCAGGTGCGTCCCGGTGACCGGGTGGTCATCCGGGCCGGCGGCATCATCCCGGTTGACGGACTTGTGGCAGAGGGAGAGGTCACCGTCAACCAGGCCTCGTTCACCGGCGAGTCCATTCCCGTTGCCAAACGCCCCGGTGGTGCAGTATACGCCGGCACCGTGGTGGAAGAGGGGCAGTGCGTGATCGAGGTACGGCAGGCCTCCGGCCAGAGCCGCTACGACCAGATCGTCACGATGATCGAGCGGTCCGAGCAGATGAAATCCGCGGCGGAGGCCAAAGCCTCGCATCTGGCCGACGGGCTGGTCCCATACACATTTGCCGGCAGCCTGCTCAGTCTGGCGTTGACGCGCAGCATCACGCGGCGCTGTCGGTTCTGATGGTCGACTTTTCCTGCGCGCTGAAGCTGGCCATGCCGCTAGCAGTTCTCTCGGCCATGCGCGAAGCCAGCCGGCAGCACATCACCGTCAAGGGCGGCAAATTTCTGGAAGCTGCCGCACGCGCAGACGTCATCGTCTTCGATAAGACCGGCACGCTGACGCACGCCTGCCCGAAAGTCGTGCAGGTCGTCCCGTTCGGCGGCCGGACAGAAGCGGAAATGCTGCGCCTTGCCGCCTGTCTGGAGGAACATTTCCCGCACTCGATGGCAAACGCCGTCGTGGCAGAGGCCGCTGCGCGCGGCCTGCGCCACGAGGAGTACCACTCTAAAGTGGAATACCTGGTCGCACACGGTATCGTCAGCTCGGTCAACGGCGAACGGGTCTGTATCGGCAGCGCCCACTTTATCTTTGAAGATGAGCACTGTCAGATCCCGGCATCAGAGCAATCCCGCTTTGACGCACTGCCCGCCGAATACTCCCAGCTCTATCTGGCAATCGAAAACCGGCTGGCAGCGGTGATCTGCATCGCCGACCCGCTGCGCACAGAGGCGCGCGGCGTGCTCGCTGCGCTGCGCGCACTGGGCATACAAAAGGCCGTCATGCTCACCGGAGACAGCCAGCGTACCGCGGCCGCCATCGCCGCGCAGCTCGGCGTGGACGACTACCGCGCCGGCGTGCTGCCTGAGGACAAGGCGTCGTATGTGTCCGGGCTGCGCGCCGCTGGGCACACCGTTCTGATGGTGGGCGACGGCATCAACGACTCCCCCGCCCTGTCGGAAGCCGATGCCGGCATCGCCATCAGTGACGGTGCGGCCATCGCCCGCGAGATCGCCGATATCACCATTGCAGCCGACAGTCTGTGGGAGCTGGTGCGGCTGCGCCGGATCGCCATGGCACTGATGAAGCGCATCCAGCGTAATTACCGGTTTGTCATCGGCTTCAACGGGGGATTGATTGCGCTGGGTGTGGCCGGTATACTGCCGCCGGCCACATCCGCCATGCTGCACAACCTGTCCACGCTGGGCGTCAGCCTGCACAGCATGAGCGCGCTTCCGGCCGGGGATGCTGCCGGTCCAGATACCCCGGAATGATCCCTGAACAGCACAAACAGGCAGCGGCGGAACCTTTTCGGTTCCGCCGCTGTTTTTGTTCTGTGCTGTCAATCCGCGCCCGCCGCATATGCCATGCGGTCGCCGATCAGCTCGCCAAGCGTTGTTTCGCCCCAGCTGTAATTGGTGAGATAACTTCCCTTGAACAAGTTGGCATATTCCTCCTTGCCCGAGAGGTAGTCGTACAGGTCGCACCGCACCTTTTCCATGACAATGCGGCGCTTGCCGTCGACTGATTCGACGATATCCGAGATGCCGTACTCCTCCAGAATATTCTTGAGGCGGAGCGCAACCTTACGGTAACGCGCGAGCGTGACCGGACTCACCGGCTCGTCCTCCCACAGGAAACCGATGGCCTCCTCTGAGGAGACAAAGCCGCCGCGTCGATCCACGAGCAGGGCGAAAAGCTCCTTGGACTTCTGGCTGCGGAATGCAATGGGCCGCCCGCCGACAAAAACGTCAAAATAGCCAAACGTGCGGATGGAAACCGGACTGCCGGCAGCACTCTCATTTTCATCCACGTTGTACAGTAGCACATAGCGCGGCGAGGCCTTGGGCGATTTGGGCGAGCAGATCGCCTTGATGCGGCGGTCCTTCCCGGCGGCGACATCGCGGTAGGTAAACTCCGCCTCCCCGGCCTTGAGCAGCGCGGCAAAGTCGTCATAGCTTGTCCCGCTGCGCTGGATAAATTCAGGCAGCGGCGTGCTCTGCTCCATCAGTTGAAGCCACTCGTTCCGGCTGTAACCAAAATACGCGCAGACGTTGTCACTGGCGTAGAGCGGCGTGACCAGGCCATTTTTCACTTCGAAAGCGGCGATGCCCTCCTGGAAGCGCAGAACCAGCTCCTGCATATTCTCCCGCAGGGAAAGATTCTCGCTGCGCAGGCGCTCTGCCTCTTCGAGCGCCGAGACGCGCCGGCAGCAATAGAAGCTGACCGTTTCGCTTATCTGGAGGAAAATCCCATTATAGGTCCGTACCTCACCGCTCGAGGACTTCGCCTGATAGGTGATCTGCGGCGGCATCCCGTGCGTGCGGTAGAGCTTTTTCTGGCGCAGCGCGTCAAAAAATGCCCGGACCCGTTCGCGATCCTCCGGAATTACAGTCTCTGAAATCCACTTTTCCGTCGCGTCCTCCATCTGCATCGGAATGTTCTCGAGCCACTTGAACATGGGTGAGTTGTGACTGTTCAGGCAAACCACTGTATTCCTGGAAAAATCGTATTCAAAAATCTTGTCGTAGACGTCGGTCAACGCGTCCAGATATCGCTGTGTTTCATTGGCCTTTTGGACCTGATGCCGCTCCGTAACGTCGATGCAGACGGTTTGAAACACCTCGCGCCCCAGCTCGTCCACACACTTTGCCACCCAGCCGAACAGGTACGCCCGCGTTCCATCGCAGCGCAGTACTGTCATCTCGCCGGCCATCGGCGTACCGGCCGAGTAGACCCGGTTCAGATACAGCGCAAACTTGCGGCGTTCTTCCATAGGAATCAGCAGGAAAAGATCGGACTTGTACATCTCCAGGTAGTCCACTTCGCCGTCGCGCGTCTCCGGAATACGCAGGAATTCCCGCATCTGCCGGTTGATATATGTAATCCTCGGCTGCTTCTCGCAGGTACAGGTTAGAAATCCGCACGACACCGTCTCGCTGAGATAGCGCAGGTTCTGCAATTCGTCTTTTTGCTCCGTGATATCCGAGAGCACCGAGTATCCGGCCAGGACGCCGCCGTCTTCCATGGCAGAGGTCATTGTATCCCTGACATGGATGACGGCGCCGTCCTGATTCACCAGACGATACTCGGCTGCGCGCGTCTGCTCCCGCCCTTTCATCGAGTTGAGAAATGCGGCATAGCGTTCGCGGTCAGCCGGGTGAACCAAACGCGCATACGCGTCTGCATCTTCGCAAAGCAGCTCGCGCTTCGTCAGGCCGAGCATGCTGCAGAGGTTTTCGCTGACATAGTCAAGATGCACCGGGTCTGCGAGGACATAACGGTGAAAGCCGCCGACATACCGGTTCAGTAGGTCCTCCGCATGGTTCAGAATGTTTTCCATAGCATCTCCTTCGCGTGGAACAATCCGTTCCGGTGAACGGATTATGGCAATAACATGTATTTCATTATGCCACATTCCACACAAAAATGCAATCGACACCTGTCCCATACGGCGGCGGCAGCGGCATCACATGCTGCGCTGCACGTATTTTTGGATTTTCCCGCTGATGGTCTTCGGCATTTCCTCTGTGAATTCCACCATGCGGACCCACTTGTATTCAGCAAGCCGCCGATTACAGAATTCGCGGATCTCCTGCGCCAGCTCTTTTGTCGGGGCATAGCCCTGACCTGGCACAACGATGGCCTTAATCGCCTGGCCGCGCAGTGGATCCGGCACGCCGATGACGCTGCACTCCACGACAGCCGGATGCTCCATCAGAATATTCTCCACCTCGTAGGGGCCGACACGGAACCCGCTGGTTTTAATGATGTCGTCGAAGCGGCCGCTGAACCAGAAGCGTCCATTTTCGTCCATATAGGCGGCGTCGCCGGTGTGGTACACGCCGCCGCGCCAGACATATGCATACTGCTCGGCGTTGTCCAGATATGCCGTGAAAACGCCCGGCTGCCGGCCATCCGCAGGCGGGACGACCACGACCTCGCCGATCTCGCCGACCGGCACGGGGCCGCCGTCCTTGCCGCGCAACTCGATGTTGTAAAACGGCGACACGGTTCCCATCGAGCCGGCCGCCGGCTCAATGCCCCTGAAATTCGCCATCAGAAGCGTGGTCTCGGTCTGACCGTAGCCCTCATATAGCGGCAGGCCCGTGCGTTCGGTGAATTTGCGGAACACTTCCGGTGCAAGCGTCTCGCCTGCGGTGGTTGCATGCCACAGGGTTGGCATATCGGGAATGCCCTTGCGCACCAGGTAGCGGTAAACCGTCGGCGGCGCACAGAAGCTCGTCACACCGTAGCGGTTGACAACAGCCGTGAGCTGCCGCGGCTCAAAATTGTCAAAATCATAGACCATGACCGCACTGCCCACAAGCCATGCCCCATAGAACCCCCACGAGGCTTTCGCCCAGCCTGTTTCGGCAACGGTAAAGTGCAGCCCGCCGTCCTCGGCCTGCTGCCAGTACTTTGCCGTGACAATGTGTGCGAGCGGGTAGCTGTGGTCGTGGATGACGCCCTTGGGATGGCCCGTCGTACCGGAGGTGAAATACAACACCATCGGATCGGTGACCAGTGTTTCGACGCGCGGGAAAACCTCGCTTTCGCCCGCCATCGCTGTCGTCAGGTTTTCAAAGCCGTCCACATCCGCCTGCACGCACCAGAGCTTCGGCTTGGCGTTCGTCTGCGCAAGCGCTGCCAGAATTTTCTCCGGCACTTCGTCAAGCGTTGTGCAGACGATGGCTTTTACATCGGCCGCCTGAATGCGGTAGACAAAATCGCGCACCGTCAGCATGTGCGTTGCAGGGATCATGACCGCGCCCAACTTGTGCAGCGCCATGGCGGCAAACCAGTACTCGTAGTGCCGCTTGAGCACAAGCAGCACCCGGTCACCGCGCCCGATGCCTGCGTTCCGGAACACGTTTGCCATCTGGTTGCTGTAGCGTTTGATATCGGAGAATGTAAAGATATGCTCCTCATTTTCGACGTTGCACCAGACAATGGCCCTGTGCTCCAGCGTCTCATCGGCAATCGCGTCGACGACGTCATAGCCGAAATTGAAGTTGTCGGGATAATGCAGCGTGAGCTTACGAAGGCTGCCGTTTTCATCCGTCAGCTCGGTGCAGAATTTTTGGTAAATGCTCATAGTTACTCCTTCACCACCGCATCGGCACCGATGCGGCGGAACCGTTGATATCGCTTGCCGACCAGATCCAGATCGCCGGTCAGCGCGCCGAGCTCCTCGGTCAGCAGCGTGCGGATGCGGTCGTAGAATTCTTTTTTGCCCAGGCCGTTCTCCGAGAGAATCCGTTCGATGACGCCGAGCCGCAGGGCATCCTCTGCGGTCAGCTTAAGGCTCTCCGCTGCGGCAGCAGCCATGGCGGAATCGCGCCAGAGAATGCTTGCACAGCCCTCGGGCGAGATCACGGAGTAGACCGCGTTCTGCAGCATCCACACCCGATCTGCCACGGCCAGCGCAAGCGCACCGCCGCTGCCGCCCTCGCCGATCAGGATCGAAATGATGGGTACGCAGAGCGTCGACATCTCCATCAGGTTTTCCGCAATCGCCTGGCCCTGGCCGCGCGCTTCCGCATCGATGCCGCAGTAGGCGCCCGAGGTGTCAACAAAGCAGATCACCGGGCGGCCGAATTTCTCAGCCTGCTTCATCAGGCGCAGTGCCTTGCGATAGCCCTCCGGATTGGGCGCGCCGAAATTGCGGCGTGCGCGCTCTTTCGCCGTGTGCCCCTTCTCGATGGCAATCACGGTAACCGGGACGCCGTCCAGCCGCGCAATGCCGCCGACGACAGCAGGATCATCGGCATAGCGGCGGTCGCCGTGCAACTCGATGAATCCCTTGAAGATGTTGTTGATATAGTCGAGCCCTGTGGGCCGGCTGTTGTCGCGGGCCAGCTTCACCCGTGCATAAGCTTCCGTGCTCATGGTTCACCCTCCGTTATGCAGCCTGAGAAGCTCGGCCAACAGCTCCTTTTGTTGGGAGCGGGGGACGATACCGTCCAGGAAGCCGTGCTCCAGTACGAATTCCGCTTTCTGAAAGCCCTTGGGCAGGGATTTGCGGGTCGTCTGCTCGATGACCCGCGCCCCGGCGAAGCCCACGGTTGCCCCCGGCTCGGCCAGCAGGATATCTGCCTCCATCGCAAAACTTGCGGTCACACCGCCGGTGGTCGGGTCGGTCAGCACGGCGACATACAGAAGTCCCACGTCGCTGTGCCGTTTGACCGCAGCGCTCGTCTTCGCCATCTGCATCAGGGAGAGCAGCCCTTCCTGCATGCGCGCCCCGCCGGAGACGGTGAACCCAACCACCGGAAGCCGGCGTTCAGCAGCGTATTCAAACAGGGAAGCGATCTTTTCGCCCACAGCGCAGCCCATGCTGCCCATCATGAAATATGGCTCCATGACGAACAGGCAGCAGCTCTGGCCGCCGATCCGAGCCGTTCCGCAGACAACCGCCTCGGGTTCGCCGCTTGCCGTGCGGATCGACGCAACCTTTTCCTGATAGCCGGCAAAATCAAGCGGATTACCCGCGCAGATTTCGGCATACAGCTCGCTGAAGCTGCCCTTGTCAGCGATCAGCTCAATGCGCTGGCGCGCTTTCATGCGGAAGTGGTAGCCGCAGGGACAGACGAGATTGTTTGCAATCAGCCGGCTGAGCGGGATATCCTTGCGGCAGTTCGGGCAGCTCTTCTCCGGCTCGCCGGCATCCTGCTGAACTGCCGCTGCGCTGCGGCCGCCTTCCTCGAGCTGATTTTTCGGCTTTAAAAACTTGATCAATTCCATTGCTTCACCCGTTTCCCATAAACGACAAATCATATTGGCCGGACGCAAATCTCTCATCCTCGACAATCCGGAGCTGTTCTTCTATGTTGGACGGTATGCCCTCGATCACCAGCTCGCAGAGCGCGGCGCGCAGCTTGCGCAGTGTCTCCTCCCTGGTCTTGGCATATACGACCAGCTTGCCGAGCAGCGGGTCGTAATACGGCGGCACGCTCGTTCCCTCGATCAGTGCCGTGTCAAAGCGTACGGACGGTCCGCCAGGGACATGCAGCATGCTCAGCGTGCCGCAGTTGAGTGCATTGATGCGGCACTCGATCGCACAGCCGCGCATGGGGATGTCCTCCTGCCGGAAGTCCAGCGGGATGCCCGCCGCAATGCGGATCTGCCACTTGACCAGGTCGATGCCGGTGAGCATCTCGGTCACACAGTGCTCCACCTGCAGCCGCACGTTCATCTCCATGAACCAAAAGTTCCCGTCAGCGTCGAGCAGGAACTCCAGCGTACCGGCGCCCACATAACTGAGCTGCTTTACCGCCGCCACAGCCGCGGATATGATGCGCTGACGCTGCGCCGGGCTGACCGCGGGAGACGGTGTTTCCTCGATCAGCTTCTGATTGTGCCGCTGCAGCGAGCAATCACGCTCGCCCAGGCAGACGACATTTCCATGCTCGTCGGCGAGCATCTGCAGCTCAACGTGCCGGGCCGGGAAAATATACTTTTCCAGATAGACGCTGCCGTCGCCAAACGCGGCAATCGCCTCCGACGTCGCCTGCAGATAGGCGTCTTCCATTTCACCTTCGGCACGCACGAGACGAATCCCCCGCCCGCCGCCGCCGGCACTGGCTTTCAGCATCACAGGATAGCCGATCCGGACAGCCGCGCGCTTTGCCTCCTCCACAGAGTCCACCGCGCCCGTCCCCGGGATCACCGCCAGCCCCGCATCGCGGGCAAGCTCTTTTAAAATCGCCTTGTCGCTGAGCCGTTCCATATTCTTGGGATCCGGACCGATGAATGCGATGCCGTTTCTCTCGCACAGCCGGGCAAAATGCGCGTTTTCAGACAGGAAGCCATAACCGGGGTGAATGGCCTGCGCGCCGGCAAGCTTGGCCGCGCTGATGATCTGGTTCTCATTCAGATAGCTCTTTGACGCCTCGCTCTCGCCGATACAGAAGCTCTGGTCCGCCAGCGCCACATGCAGTGCCTGCCGGTCGGCCTCGGAGTATACCGCCACGGTGGCGACGCCCATCTCCTTGCAGGCGCGGATGATGCGCACCGCGATTTCGCCGCGGTTTGCAATGAGAATTTTGGAAAACATGGCTACGCCCCCGTAATCGCAAAGGAGAACTCCGCGCTCACGCACAGCCGGTCCCCGACGGACACCGTCCCCTCTGCGAAATAGAACGGATGCTTTACCCGTTTGATGCGGCAGCTCGTTTCGATGGTGTCGCCGGGCCGCACGGGCGAGCGGAACCTGACATGATCCAGTCCTGTGTACACCGGGAGCTGTTCTTCGCGCAGCGTCTCTCCCATCAGCACACAGGCCGACTGGGCCAGAATCTCACACAGGATGACGCCGGGGACAATCGGATTGGCGGGGAAATGCCCGCGCAGGAAAAATTCATCGCCGCGGACGGTATAGCGTCCGTGCGCCGTACCGTCCACACACTCGGCCTCGTCGAGCAGGAGCATATCATCACGGTGCGGCAGGATCTTCATGATTTCACTGCGGTCCATGCGTTACCTCCCAATGCGGAACAGCTCCGTGCCGAACTCGACCACCTGGCCGTTCGTCACGCAGATTTCCGTGATGACGCCGTCTTCTTCGGCGGTGATCTCGTTCATGAGCTTCATGGCCTCTATTATGCAGAGCGTCTGTCCCTTTTTCACGCGGTCGCCGACAGCCACATAGGGGTCGGCGTTCTCGGCGGGCGCAGCATAAAATACGCCGACGATAGGCGATTTGACGCTGACATACGGCTTGCCCGCGACGGCTGCCGGGGCCACAGCAACCGCAGCCGGTACGGCAGCCGACGCTGTTGGTGTGGCTGTCGCGGCAGAGAGCGTGCGCTCGAGCCGGACGACCTGTCCTCCCTCGGAGATCTCAAGGCCGGTGAGACCAAGCTCGCTCATCAGAGAGGCATACTTGCGGATATCCTCTTCGGTCATGTTCTCACTCCACCTTTCTGAAGGCGAGGCAGGCGTTGTGGCCGCCGAAGCCCAGGGAATTGGAGAGCGCCACTGTGAGGTCAGCTTTGACCGCAGTGAGCGGCACACAGTTGAGGTCGCACGATTCGTCCTGGTCGTGCAGGTTGATGGTGGGCGGGACAATGCCCTCGCCAAGCGCGAGCAGACAGGCAATGGCCTCGATTGCCCCCGCCGCACCGAGCATATGTCCCGTCATCGACTTGGTTGAGCTGACATAGGCACGGTGCGCATCCGCCTCGCCGAGCGTCTTTTTGATCGCCAGGATCTCCAACGCATCATTCATCGGCGTGCCGGTTCCATGGGCGTTGATATACAGGGTTTCACCGGCAGTATATCCAGCCTCATGCAGCGCGTCAGCCATGGCGCGCGCAGCGCCGCGCGCCTCTGGATGCGGTGCGGTAATGTGATAGGCGTCGCAGGTAACGCCGTAGCCGCAGATCTCGCCGTAGATCTTCGCGCCGCGTGCTTTGGCGTGCTCATATTCCTCCAGTACCAGCGCTGCCGCGCCCTCGCCGATCACAAAGCCGGCTCTGCGCCGGTCAAACGGCAGCGAAGCGGCGTTTGGATCGGTCGAAACCGACAGCGCCTGCATGTTCACAAAGCCCGCCACGGCGGATGCGGTCACAGCCGCCTCCGCGCCGCCGGTGATCACCGCATCGGTATAGCCGTGGCGGATCAGGCGCAGCGCCTCGCCAATGGCGTTTGAACCAGAGGCACAGGCCGTGACGGCCGGCATGGCTGCACCGCGGCAGTCGTGACGGATTGCAATCATTCCAGCCGGCATATTGGCGATCATCATGGGGACAAACAGCGGCGAGACACGCCGCGGCCCCCGCTCAAGCAGCTTGGTGTGCTCCTTTTCAAAGGTCTCAATGCCGCCGATGCCGGTGCCGAACAGAACCGAAAACCGCTCCGGCTCAACCGTACCGGCGATGCCGCTCTCATCCATTGCCTGCTGTGCCGCGGCGACGGCCAACTGTGTGCACCGGTCGGTGCGCAGCGTCTCATTCACATCCATGTACGCCGCCGGATCAAAGTCTTTGACCTCGGCGGCAAGCTTGGCCTTGAATTTCTCCGTGTCAAAGCGGGTGATGAGGCCAATACCGTTTCTACCAGACTTCAGCCCCTCCCACGTCTCCGCGACGCTGTTGCCCAGCGGGGTAACAGCGCCGATGCCGGTGACGACGGCTCTTCTCATTTCACTCATAGTCTATGCTCCTCACATCGCGACGCCGCCGTCGACATACAGCACGGCGCCGGTTACATAATCGGCTGTCGCCAGATACGCCGCAGCGCCGGCCACGTCGTCGGCTGTGCCCATTCTGCCCAGCGGGATCTGCTGGAGCAGCGGATTTTCTCCCTGATCGTCCGTCATGTCGGTGGCAATAAAGCCCGGCGCAATGGCATTGCAGCGGACGCCTCTCGAGGCCAGCTCACGGGCGACGGACTTGGTCAGTCCGACGAGCCCCGCCTTTGATGCAGCATAGTTGCTCTGCCCGGCGTTGCCCATCAGGCCCGCAACCGAAGAGATATTGATGATACAGCCTCCGCGGTTGCGGAGAAACAGGCCCGCGCAGTGGCGGATCATGTTGAATGCACCCTTGAGATTGGTGTCCACCACCGCGTCAAAGTCCGCTTCCCGCATTGTTGCGATCAGCCCATCGCGGGTGATGCCCGCATTGTTTACAAGAATATGCACCGTCCCAAAATCGGCCTTGATGCGCGATACGGTCTCTTTTACCGCAGCAAAGTCCGCAACGTTGCACTGGTAGGCGCGCGCATCCACATTGTAGCGCTGCGTACACGCTACGCAGACCGCCACTGCGGCCTCGCTGTTGCCCGCATATACAATGGCGATGTTTGCGCCCATTGACGCGAATCTATATGCAATTGCCTCGCCGATCCCGCGTGATCCGCCGGTGATCAGCGCTGTTTTACCGTGTAGCATGCTCCGCCTCCTCCAAACAATCGGCATACGGCAAAGCCCGCGTTTCGGGCGCAATACGCCGAATCATATTGGTCAGCGTCCTGCCCGGGCCGATCTCAACAAACGTGTCGATGCCCGCGGCAAGCATATTGTGAATCAGTCTTTCCCACTGCACCGGGCTGCAGATCTGCCGTGACAGGAGCCCAACGACATCATCGGTATACGGCTCGGCAGTCAGGTCAGAGTAGAGCGTAATCGCAGGACTACGGATTTCCGCCTTTTTCAGTTCAGACGCGAACTCGCGTGCAGCCTCATTCATAAACGGCGAATGGAACGCTCCCCTGACTTTCAGCGGAATCGCCCGACCGCCCGCAGCTTTGACTGCCGCAAAAAAGTCCGGCATCTGCGAAGAGAGCCCGGCGACGCTGATCTGCCCGGGACAGTTGAAGTTCACGGGGTAGACCCCCTCGCGGCTGTCGCAGAGTGCGCGCACCTGCTCCGCCGTAAGCTTCAAAACCGCAGCCATGGCCGTATCAAACTTCTCCGCTTCGCGCTGCATCAGCTCGCCGCGCCGGCACACCAGCTCAAAACCGGTCTCCTCGTCAAACAGGCCGCTCACAGTCGCAGCCACAACTTCGCCGAGTGAAAAGCCTGCTACCGCGTCCGGCCTGACGCCCTTTTCGCGGAGCACCGCCGCCGCCGCAAGCTCCATGGCAAACAGGCATGGCTGCGTATTCGCAGTCTGCTTGAGTTCCTCTTCCGTTCCTGTAAAGCACTGTGCCGACGTGCCGGGTCGGATCCGGTCACAGCGGGCAAAAACATCTGCCGCAGCCGTGTACTGCTCAGCGAGCGCATGCCCCATGCCGGGGTACTGATCGCCCTGTCCTGAGAAAACAAACGCTATTCGACCCATTTTGCTGCCCCCCGGAGGATCGGTTCCGCCTCCTCCACAACTTCCCGGACGATCTCGGCGGCAGGCTGCACCCGCTTCACCATTGCGGCAACCTGGCCCGAGAGAAAGCAGCCGTTTTCCAGGTCGCCTTCCCGCACGGCGAGGCGGAACGCGCCCGTCGTGCGCGCCGAGAGTTCCTCGTCGGACATACCGCTGTACTCATCCTTGGAAAAGCTGCGCGCAAACGGTGTGCGCAGACTGCGGACAGGATGCCCCAGGCGCTTGCCCGTTACCATTGTGCACAGATCCGTGGCCTTGAGGATCTTCTCCTGGTATACCGGGGAGATCGTACATTCCTCCGCGCTCAGGAAGCGCGTACCCATCTGTACACCGCACGCGCCCAGCATCAGCGCCGCCGCAAAGCCGCGCCCGTCGGCAATGCCGCCAGCGGCCAGCACCGGGAGCGTCGTCGCGTCGCAGATCTGTGGCACAAGCACCATGGTGGTCAGCTCGCCGACATGGCCGCCGCTCTCTCCGCCCTCGGCGATGAGCGCCGACGCGCCCAGCCGGGTCATCAGCTTCGCCATCGCCACGGAGGCGACAACGGGGATCACCCGGATGCCGGCTTCCTGCCAGCGCTTCATGTATTTCGAGGGGTTGCCCGCGCCGGTGGTCACGACTTCGACATGCTCGTCAATCACGAGCTGCGCGATATCGTCGGCATAGCGGCTCATCAGCATGATATTCACGCCGATGGGCTTTGTGGTGCGCGCACGCGCAATGCGCACCTGCTCCCGGACGGCGTCACTGTTGGAATTGCCTGCCGCAATCACACCAAGGCCGCCGCCCTCAGACACGGCGGCGGCCAGCTTTCCGTCTGCGATCCAGGCCATGCCGCCCTGAAACACCGGGTATTGAATCCCCAGCATTTCGCAAATCACTGACTTGATCATCGCTGTTTCAGCCCTGCTTGCTCTGAATGAATTTGTCCAGATCGTCGACCGTTTCCACTTTCTGATCCAGCTCGATCTCGATGCCGAGTTCATCTTCCAGGTTCATCAGCAGCTCCACCGTGTCGAGCGAGTCAATGCCGAGCTCGGAGAACTTGCTTTCCGGCTTCACGTCGGCAATGTCGCAGCCGGTGCGCTCCGAAACGATCTTTGCAATGGCGTCAAAATACATAAATAGATTCCTCCAATTCGTATTTCAGCGGGCTTGTGCCGCGCAGTTTGAATCATGATACCACCGGGCTGTTCCTTATAAATTCCAGCAGAGTTCCTTCTGCGTTCCAAATTACGGCGCGCTTTCATTTTTTTCCGGGAACGGCAGACAGAAAACAGGCAGGAACTGCGGTTCAGTTCCTGCCTGTTTTTCCCAAATAACAAAGCTCTTATACGCTCGCCCGCTGCGGCGCGCTGCTTTTTCGCTTCAAGCGCGATCTTTCAGACTCATAACCGCCTCGAATGCAGTGCGCGTCGCCCATTTGACATTGCGCGGCTTCACACAGTCGCCAATGCGGCGGAAGTTCGCCGCACTGTCGCGGAACGTCTCGGCCTCGGCCGCACGGGCGCGCATGCCGAGCGCGAGGATGACCGTGTCGCAAAGGACCTCGTGCGTCTGTCCGTCCGCTGTTTCATAGCGCACACCCTGCTGTGTAATGCCGGTGCAGCGCACACCGAGCAGAACCGTCTCGGCATGGTCGCGTACCTGCCCCTCGAGCTCCTCGCGGTAGGTTCGCATCGCATCCGGGGCGAGCGCCCCCTGCATTTCAAGCACTGTGACCGCTTTGCCCTGCCGGCCGTAGTAGACCGCCGTCTCACAGCCGACCTGGCCGCCGCCGATGACGCAGACTCGCTGGCCGACTTTTTCCTGCGCGAACAGGCTGTCGCCGGCCCAGATGACATTTGCGCCGTCGATGCCCGGGATGGGTGGGATCAGCGGATCGGCGCCGATCGCACAGATCACAGCATCGAAGTGCTCCGCTGCAACCATCTCCGGCGTGGCCGTCACGCCGAGCTTCAGATGGATCGGCGCGGCCTTGACATGCTCGATCAGGTAGTTCTCATACGCGAGCAGGTCATATTTGAAGTCCATAAATGCAGCGTCCTTGAGCTGGCCGCCGAGATAATTCTCCTTTTCATACAACGTGACATCATGGCCGCGCTCAGCCGCCATCAGCGCCGCGCGCATGCCGGCCGGCCCGCCGCCGATGATACTGACGCGCTGGCGGTCATACTCGTCCGGTACGAGCATATCGAGATAGTCCTCGCGGCCGGCCTCGGGGTTGACCGCACAGGAATAATAATGGGTGTCCTTGAATTCGTCGAGGCAGTGGAAGCATTTGATGCACGGCACGATGTCATCCGGCCGTCCCTGCCGTGCCTTTTCAACCGTGTGCGGATCGGCAATGGTGCCGCGTGCCATTGCAACAACGTCCGCACCGCCCTCGGCGAGTGTCTGCTCAATCAGCTCCGGCCGCTGGAACGCGCCGACTGTCAGTACGGGGATATGGATATCCGGGCAGGCTTTGACCGCCTTGGCCAGATACGCATTGCAGCCCGGGGCAAGGAAACCCGTCGGATGCGTGATCGCGCGCAGGCGCGGCTCGCGCACAACGCCGGCCGAGACATGGATAATATCGATCTTGTCCTGGATCAGCTTGACATATTCGATGCACTCTTCCAGCGAAAAGCCCCCCGGCACACACTCCGATCCGGAGATGCGGTACTCGATCAGGAAGTCACGGCCGGTTCTGGCGCGGATGGCGTCGAGCACCATCCGCGGGAAGCGGGCACGGTTTTCCATGGAACCGCCGAATTCATCCTCACGATGATTGCCGCGCGGCGAGACAAACTCCTGCAGCAGCGTACCGTGGCCGCCGTGCAGCAACAACGAGTCAAAACCACACTTTTCAATGCAGGCTGCCAGCTCTGCATAGCGATCGGCAATGCGTTCCATCTCAGACAGCGGCATCTGATGGAACTCCAGCCCGTCGTTGCGCACAAAGTCCGAGCACCCATAGATCACGCCCTGTTTGGCCTCTTCTGTGTATTCGCCCTCGGTGCCGAAATGGATCAGCTCATATGAGCAGCGGGCGTCGTAAAAATGAATCGCATCCGTCATATGGATGAAATTCCGCCAGCCGCGCGGATCCGTGATATTGAACTCTGTGTGGATCGGGTTACGGCCGGTCAGCTCGATTTTCTGTCCGCCGCAGTTGACACAGGCGACGCCACCCTTTGCCTTTTCCAGATAGTTTTTGATGTAACTCGGTTCGGGATAGTACGGCTCGTTGTTCTGCACCATATGCGCAGTCGTCGGCGCGGTGAAAATGCGGTTTTTGAACGTCGTGTTTTTCACAGTCAGCGGCTGAAAAATGTGCGGATAGAACTGATTCATTTTACATGAAGTCTCCTTTCAGAATTCGGCGCATATTAGTATAACATGACAAAAAGTCAACAGCAAGCGGTTTTTTTACTTTCTAAATAAGCAAAACAGCCACGCACCCCGTTTCGGGTGCGCGGCTGCTGTGTTTTTTCGATGCGGCAGAGCGGATCACTGCGCGAGCCAAGTGCCCTTTTCTGCAGCTGCAGCCAGATGTGCCGGGTTGTTGGCGGCGCTGTCGCGCTCGCGGCAACCGTCAATCACGAGATACTCCATCGTGTTGAACCCTGCGACGCCGAAGCAGCCAAAGATCTCCTCAGCGCGCGCCTTGTCCGCGTCTGGCCGCGGCATCCCCTCCGTCATGACGACAAGCAGCTTCTTCGGCGCCGGCTTCGGCGCAGCGGGATCCTGCTTCGGCGGCGGACCGGGACGGAACAGCGCGTACATCCGGTCGATGAACGTCTTGGCCTGCGCTGTGAACGAACCGAAATAGACGCCGGTCGAAAAGATCATGCCGTCGCAGGTCTGGAGCTGGTCAAGCAGCGCCTGCATGTCGTCTTTCTGCGCACACCTGCCGGCATTGCCGGGCTGCTTGCAGCAGCCGCAGCCGATGCAGTAGTTGATCTTCAGGTCACGGAACGCAACCTCCGTGACGACAGCACCCGCCGCACGGGCCGCCTCTGACGCGGCATGGACAATGGTGTCAGCGTTCGCGCCCTTTCTCGGACTGGTGGAAATGGCAAGAATATTCTTCATGGAACAACCTCCTTATCTTCCGCTGCTCACTGTATGCTCAGCGCAGCCAGATAACCGGCGGTGACGGCCTGCTTCATGCGCGCAACCCGGTCACAGTCGCCGACCTTGACCTCGTGCAGCCCACAGCCGGCGAAGCGGGCGGCCTCGTCGGCACGGGCGCGCATGCCGACGGCATAGATCACGCTGTCTGCTTCAATCTGCCTGGCCACGCCGTCCCTGCCCTGAATGGTAATGCCGTCCGGCGCAATGGCCGTGCAGGTGCAACCTGTGCAAAGCATCATCCGGTCGGCGTTGTGTTCGAGTTCTTCCTTGATCCCGTACCAGTAGAACGTCGGCGCGCCGGCACCCACCTCATCGAGCATCTCGACAACGGTGACCGAGTGCCCCGTCGACGCCAGATCAATCCCCAGCTCCAGCCCGGACAGGTTCCCGCCGATGATGGCAACGCGCGCGCCGAGCCGGTCCTGGTGCGCATATGCCCACAGGGCCGAAACAGCGTTTTCCACACCCGGGATGTTTGGACGGATCGGCTCGCTGCCAACCGCCGTGATCACCGTGTGCGGTTCGAGAGACTCCACCAGCTCCGGCGTCGCCTCGGTGCCGAGGCGCACATCAACGCCCAGCTTTTCGAGCATGTGGATCTGGTAACGGACAAACGCGTTCATATCCTTTTTGACAGTCTGATATGCGGTGAAGTGCAGAATGCCGCCGAGCACCGCCTCTTTTTCAAACAGGGTTACCTCGTGTCCGCGTTCCGCTGCCGTGATGGCCGCCTGCATGCCGCCGACGCCGCCGCCGACCACCACCACACGCCGCCGCGCAGCAGGTGCGGGTGTATCGGCAAGCCAGTGCTCCTGCAGCGTGCGCGGATTGACAGCGCACAGCGTGCCGTCAGAGGCCATACTGTCGTGGCAGGTGATACAGCGCACACAGGGAATGATCTCGTCATCGCGCCCCTCAATCGCCTTGTTCGGCCAGTGCGGGTCTGCGATCAGGCCGCGGCACATCGAGATAAAATCGCACTTGCCCGCAGCCAGCGCCGCCTCGGCCATGGCCGGGTCGTCAATGCCGCCGACGACAGACACCAGGCACGAGACGTTCTTTTTGATCTCGGCCGCCGCTTCGATGTTCAGCCCGTGCTCGACAAACCAGAGCGGGAAAATCTGGTTGCAATGATCGAGGATCCAGTGTGTACCGATGGAGACATTGATGATATCGACCTTGTCCTGGATCCGCCGGGCAAAGTCGATCGTGTCGGCAAGCGTATTGCCGCCGTCGAGCATCTGGTTCCAGCTCAGGCGGTACTCGATCAGGAAGTCCTCGCCCACCGCGGCACGGATTGCATCAAGCAGCTCGCAGGCGAAGCGCGCGCGGTTTTCCGCACTGCCGCCGTACTCGTCGGTGCGCCGGTTGAGCAGCTTCGACGAAAACTGGTCAAGCAGCCATCCGTGGCCGCCGTGCAGCTGCACCATCTGGAAGCCGTACCGCTTGGCGTTGGCTGCACAGTTGGCAAAGTCCGCAATCGTCTTGCGGATCTGATCGCGCGTCATCTCCAGGGTCGTAATCATCTCCTGGTCGGGGTTCGGCTTGCGCCCCGGCCGATCCTGTGCCGGCCGCGTACGCGGCGATGGGCCGATCGGCAGCATCGGGCGCCCCTGCGCATCGCGCGGGTTGGCTTCGGTGCCGGCGTGGCAGAGCTGGATGGACGGGACCGCGCCGTAGCGCCGGATGGCGTAGGTGAAGTGCTTGAAATCGTCCATATTCTCGAACTTGAAATCGATCAGATCGGTCGTGACGCCCAGCCGGACGGCATAACCGTGATTGACTGCTGCTTCGCCCATTGTGACGACAGCGGCGCCGCCCTTTGCGCGCTCGCCGAAAAATGCGCAGGCTTTCTCGGTCGGGACGCCGTCTTTCGTCGTGCCGGCCGATTGAATCGGCGTGGCCAAAATGCGATTTTTCAGCGTGATGCCGCGCACTGTGATCGGCGCAGCCAGATGCGGATATTTTCTCATTGGTTCCTCCCTCTCATTTAGACGCCGTGTCCGCCAGCGACAGGCCAAGCAGTCTGCCGAGCGTGATCGCCATGCCGATGGAAACACCGGACATCGGCGTGGAATACTGCACAGCAAACCGGCCGCCGGCGTTGTTGCCCGAGGCGTACAGTCCCGGGATTGGGTCGCCGTTTTCGTCCAGTACGCGCTGTGCCTCGTCGATCACCAGACCGCTGAGCGTCGCCATTGGGCCGCGTGCAACGGGATGCTCGTTGCGCGTTCCGAAAAACGGCGGCTTGACGATGGCGTGCATCTGCCGCGGATCCTTGCCAAAGTCCTCGTCGACGCCCTTGGCACACAGCTCGTTGTAGCGCTCGATGCTGTGCAGGAAATTCGTAAGCGTCTCACCCGCATAGCCAAGCACACGGCCCAGCTCCTCCAGTGTTTCACAGCAGTAGATCGGGTCGCCGGCCAGGCGGTCGCCGCCTTCCATGTTGGTCGTACCATGGATCTGTGCACCGGCTGCACCGGCTGCGACAACGCGTTCCATATCACGCTCGAGCCGCTCCATCAGCTCTGGCCAGCGGACATTGACATTGGTGTGGTCTGGCGCCTGATCCTCGAGCTCCTCGCGCCAGCCGCTGTCAAATACGGCGCTCACAAATCCCTTTGGCTGCCGGAATGTGGCCAGGCCGGCACCGAACGCGCCGAGGAATCCTTCGTTTGTATACCGCTTGCCGTGCCGGTTCAGCCGCAGAAACGCCGTGCCGGAGAACTGTCCAGCCATAAACGACAGGCACGGCGCAACCGCCGCACGCGGGCCGGGCTGGACGCGGCCGCCGGCCCAGACGCCCATTTTGATCCCGCTGCCGTCGTCGACACCCATGCCGGCCAGCTTTGCGTCATGGCCGAACACCTCGTCGAGCTCTTCGTACAGATCATGCACCATCTCGTTGTTCGTCGTGCAGCCGCCGGCCGCGAGGACGACTGCCCGTCTGGCGTTGACCCGGACATAGCTCCCGTCCGACTTTTTGGCGTACACGCCGGTCACTCGCCCGCCGTCCAGAATCAGCTGCTCACCGGCACAGTCGAAGACAAAACGCGCACCGTGCGCGATGGCAGCGCGCTGGTTTGCCTTGACCGCGTCGAGCAGATGATAACCCTCGCCGCCGTAAAACAGCGCGGTACCCAGGAAGTTCTTATAGCCGTTGTATGTATCGGTATAGCGTGCCGTCGGCGGGAACATATAGATGCGGATCGAGTCGCGGAAAGCCTGCGGCAGCGGCTCGAGATACCAGTCGAGCGTCTCGCCGCCGCGATAGGCAAACTGCCGCACCAGCTCGACGTTCGTCCGGTTGAGCGAGCGCATCTGCCAGTCGACCACCATGTCCATCGGGTCATAGTACGGCACGCCTCGTTCGCGCGCAAGCTGCGAGTTGAGCACGCCGACCTCATGGCCTGGGACAAACTGCCGCTCGAACAAGCGCTGTTTGTCCAGCACCAGGATTTCTATGCCCTGCTCTGCCGCCGCGCGGGCAATGCTGGTGCCCGCGTGCCCGGCGCCGACCACTACGACATCACTCTCAATTGTCTCGTTGACCAGCGACTCGTCCACCGGCGCCGGCGGCACCATCCATTTGAATTTGGGCTGTTCCATCTGCGCTTTCCTCCCTGCCATCCGCACCGCATCAGAGCGACGCAACATGCCGCCCGGCCAGCATGCCAAAGGTCATGGCCATGCCGACCGCCATGCCGCTCATTACGGACGAATACTGCAGGAAGAACTTGCCGCCGCCGCAGGTGCCGGAGGCGAACAGGCCAGGAATCGGTTTGAAATCCTTGCCGAGTACCGCCTGATTTTCATCTGTAATCACACCATTGAGGCCAACCAGGCCGGTGTCCGGCTGCGTCAGGACGGTCTTGAGCGCATAGTACGGCGGCTTGTCGACCGCAAGCAACAGCTTCGGATCCTTGCCAAAGTCCGCATCCTTGCCCTGTTTACACATCTGGTTATAGCGCTCGACAGACTCCACGAACGTCTTTTTTGCCGCACCCTGATAACCCAGTGCGTCAGCCAGCTCGCCGATCGTATTGGCCGCGAACAGGTTGGATTCCTTGCCGCGTCCGTTGCCAATGCCCTTCTTGCCAGCCTCGACTGCCTCGGCCAGCAGGACCTTCGTCTTTTCCGCCCAGAGCAAGTCGTTCTTGTACGGCATGAAGTGCTCATGGCACTGCGATTGCACATACTCGAACCACTGCGAATCAAATACCGCAACGCTCAGCCCACCGCCGCGGCGGTAGGTGCGATGCAGAATGCCGTAGATGCCCATGATGCCCTCGTCGCAATAGCGGCGTCCGTCTGCATCGAGCCGCAGGAACGAGGTGCCCTGAAAATCCGCCGCGCGGCCGCCGCCGCCATTCCAGCTGGCGAGGTTGGCGTCGACACCTTTCGCCGGCGCGCCCGCCGTCGGGTAGATGCAGGCATACGGACCCGGCTCCATGCTGCCGCCGGCCCAGACCGCCATCCGCTGCCCTATGCCGTCGCGGCCCATCATCGTGCGCAGCTTGTCAGTCGGAAGTCCCATCGACTCAAACTGCATCACGATCTCCTGATGGAAGTGGACGTACATGTCGTGGTTCGCGCCGAAGTCGCCCGTGCAGAGAATGACGCCTTTCTTTGCGGCGTAGTGGATGTACTTGCCGTCCTTCGTTTTGGCGATGCAGCCGACGACACGGCCGTTTTCCTGCCGCAGCACGACGGCTGTATTCTCCCAGTACCACTTTGCGCCCTTCGCCTCGGCCTGCGCAATGACCTGCCGCACACCGGTGTCCCAGTTGTGCAATTCGCAGGTGCCGGCCCAGGTGCGGTAGCCGCTCACCTCGCCGTCATAACGCTGGAAAGGGCAGGGATAGTTGGAGATCTGAAGGCGCCCGGTCAGCATCGGCGACATCAGCGACATCAGCCAGTCGAGCATCTCACCGGAGTGGTAGGCAAACTGCCGGATGAGGAGCGGGTCGGAGCGGTTCTGCGTCCGGTGCTGCCATTCGGCGATGAATTCCGACTCATCGATATGCGGCACACCGCGCTCCTTCGCCCAGTTTGAGTTGAGTGTTCCGACGTCGGCCAGGCCGTACATATGCAGACGCTCACGCGACTGCTGCTCGATCACGCTGACCGATGCGCCGGCAAATGCCGCGGCAGTCGCCGCCAGTACGCCTGCGTTGCCGCTGCCGACGACCACAATGTCGGCTTCGATCGTCTCGGTGATCTCGTTGTCTGCGATCACCGGCGGCTGCCCGGCCCAGGCCGGGAACTGCTGCGCTTCCTGCTTGGTGTTCATCCGTGATTCCTCCTCTGATCCATGTTCCCTGCATCAAAACGATCCGCCGCGCTGCACCTGCTGCGCAGCAATCCTTTTATTAGCATAGCAATGGTTATATTTTACGCAATTTTGCTGTGCGCCGCTATTGCTATATCAGACAAAATCGCTTTTCCCGATTTGTGTATTCTTACAACACTCGCCCGCTGAAAAACACAAAAACGGCACGGCCATCCGGCCATGCCGTTTTTGACTGTCGGTCAGTTACTCCACATCCGCGTAGTCGTCGTATTCTTTCGGGCGGAACTTCGGCTTGGGGCAGCGATTGATCAGATCGAGAATCTGATCCCAGAACACAATCACGGCGGCGACCACCGCGCCGATCGCAGCAATGCCGGCCACGATCGAAATGATCCACTTCAGGTTGCTTTTCATCTGGGAGCCTCCTTTGTGCATTCGATTGCACCGGTCCCCCGGCGCGTTTTGCTGGTCTTATTATACCGCATTGCCCCGGGTTTGGCAACGCAGAAATCGCGCGTATTTTGCCTAAAATCAGAAATCGGGCTTGCATCTGTCAGAATCGGGCGTATAATAGAGGCGACAAAACAAATATCCAGGCAGAGTAGGATGCTGTGGGTCACGTGCCCGAGGGACGGGGAGTTGTCCTCGGGACGAAGAACACCGGTTCGCCGTACAGCATCCGCATCCCGCTTCCGCATAAAGGATCACTCCTCTGTGTGGCAACCATTGCCGGATAGGGGAGGTATTTTTATGTCACGAAAACAAAACACCGTTCCGTCGCCGCAGCCCGGCTACTGGCGCAGCGCTGCAGCCGAAGTGAAACGGCTGCGCAGCCTGGCGCTGTGCGCCATGTTCTGCGCACTCTCTGTCGCCATCAGCAGCGTATTTATCACAGTGGGCGAGAATCTCAACATCTATTTCACCGCCTTCGTCAACGTGATCGCCTGCGCCGTTGGCGGTCCGGTGCTCGCGCTGCTCTACGGCGCGGCAGTCGATCTGCTCAGCTTTTTCCTCTTTACGCAGTCGGGTTTCTTCCCGGGGTATATTCTCTCGTCGTGCCTTGGCTGCCTGATCTATGCGCTGCTGCTCTATCGCCGGCGAATTACGGTGCTGCGGCTTTTTCTCTCCAAATTTCTGGTCAACTACGGCGTCAATGTCCTGCTTGGAAGCCTGTGGAGCAGCATGCTCTACAGCAAGGGCTATTGGTACTATCTGCTCAAAAGCCTGGTCAAAAACACCATCCTGCTGCCGTTTGAAGTGATCGTGATGGCCGCGCTGTTCGCCGTGCTGCTGCCGCCGTTTTCGCGCTTTGGTATCCTGCCTGCGCACGACGAGGGCGACCGGCAGAAACTGCGCGCCGGCCGGAGCTTCCTGACCGTATTCGGGCTGGATTTTGTGCTGTGCGCCGCAGCCTCCGCCTACTATGCTACAACCGTGCAGCGCGCCCTGCCGTTCTGGATCATCACGGGGCTGGCCGTTGCAGCCGCCGCGGCCTGCTGCGTATGCAACGTCCGCCGCTCGCACCGCGCAGCCGGCCCAGCTTAAATGGCTTATACGCGCCGCGTCTGGATTTTATGCGCAAATTGCATGCTGTCGGCAGGCCATTTTATGATAAGCTGTTCCTGATCCCACTTCAAACAGGAGGCTTGCCGCAATGAAAAAGATCGACTTCGAGGCGCATCAGACCACCGCGCCCTACGTCAAAGCCAGCCAGGCCCTGATGGCCGGCGGCCCGGCCGTACCCCCGCCGGATGGGCCGTCCCCATTCGCGCTGACGCTGGAAAAGCGCATTGAGATCATGGACCGGTTCGAGGTACAGACGCAATTTGTCAGCTGTGCCGGCGGGCTGGAGCGCTTCCCGCTCGAAACCGCAACCGAGGTTGCCCGCGCCGCCAACGATGAGTTTTATCAGATGAGCCAACAGTATCCCGGTCGGATCTGCGGCTATGCCAATCTGATCCCGCAGGATATCGACGGATCTGTACGGGAGCTGCAGCGCTGCCATGACGAGCTCGGCTTTATCGGCTGGAACACACACTCGAACTTCACCGACCACTACATCGATGAGGATGCTTACTTCCCGATTCTCGACAAAGCGGCCGAGCTGAATATGTTTGTCTATCTGCACCCCGGCCCACCCGCCATCGACCGGCTGAACGGCCTGGGCGTCGCGCTCGACACCGGCGTGGGCTACCATGTCGACGGCGCGATCACGCTCACCCGCCTGATCTGCAAGGGCGTGTTCGACCGGCTGCCGAATCTCAAGATGATGCTCGGCCACTATGGAGAAGCCATGCCGTTTATGCTCGACAGGATCGACCATTTCAATGCGATGCCGGGCGTTAGCCGTGGCGGTGCCGTCAACGAGCGCAGCTTTGACTACTACTTCAAGCACAATGTCTTTGTCACAACAAGCGGCAACTTCTCCAAGGCCGCGTTCCTGTGTGCAAAAGAGCGTCTCGGGATCGATCACATCCTGTTTGGCACCGACTACCCGATTGAATCGTATGAAGAGAGCATCTCCTTCCTCGACTCTGTCGGCATGACAAAGAAAGAACAGGAAATGCTCTATTATATCAACGCACGGGAGATCTTCGGAATCGAGTGAATCAGACGTAACCGCACAGGCCGCGCACACTGACATCGCCGGCCGTGACAACGCCGGCAGTGCCGTCGTCCCAGGTGACAAGCAGCGCGCCGTTCTCGTCCACTCCGTCGGCCACTGCCGTGCGCGCGGTACCGGCGCGGATCACACGGATCTCGCGACCGATGGTCAGGCAATCTGCCCGGTAGCGATCCATCCAGGCAGGACGGTCACAGTCCGCCATCCGGGCAAATGCGCGAACCATCTCAGCGGCCAGACGGGCGCGGCGCGGCGCCGTGCCCGTTTCGCTGTAAATTGATGCGGCGGTCAGCCGCAGCTCCGGCGGAAAGTCCGCCGGCTGCTGCGCGACGTTGACGCCCACGCCGATGACAACGAAGTCCGTCATGCCGCTCTCGGCCTCTACGGACAGCTCCGTCAGGATACCGCAGATCTTTTTCCCGCCCAACAACAAGTCATTCGTCCACTTGATGCCGGGGCGGACACCGCAGGCCGCTTCAATCGCATCGCAGACCGCCACGGCAGCCAGCGCAGTCAGGCCGCCCAGCCCGGCCGCCGGCTCATACGGCCGCAGCAGCACCGTAAAATACACGCCCTGCCCCGCCGGCGAGAGAAATGTCCGCCCCATCCGGCCGCGGCCGCCCGTCTGCCGGTCGGCAATTACGATGGTGCCGTGCGGTGCGCCGCTTTGCGCAAGCTGCTTGGCATAGCTGTTGGTCGAATCAACCTCCGGCAGCACCACAAGCTGTTCGGCCCAGGGATGCGCACCGAGCGCGGCACGCACCTCAGCTGCGCCCAGTACATCCGGCGCAGCCGTCAGGCGGTAGCCCCGGCGCGGCGCGGCCTCGATCTCATATCCTGCTGCACGCAGTGCGCTGACTGCCTTGCTGACCGCCATACGCGATACGCCGAGCCGTTCGCTGATCGCTTGGCCAGACACATAGCCGTCCGCTTCATGCAGAATGCGCAAAATTTCTTCTTTCAGGGTCAATTCCCCCTTGCGTTTCATATCTCTATCTGTTATGCTCTCATTGTAAACCAAAACAAACTACAAGTTTACAATTGGAGGCACCTCCATGAAGCTGCAAACCCGTGAACTGATTCTGACCGCCCTGCTCGCAGCACTCACCGCCATCGGCGCATTTATTCGGATTCCAACGCCGATCTCGTCATTCACACTACAATTTTTCTTCACCTGTATGGCCGGTGTTCTGCTCGGCGCACGGCTCGGCGCACTCAGTCAGACGGTCTATGTGCTGCTCGGGCTGGTCGGCCTGCCGGTCTTCACGCTTGGCGGCGGATTTTCATACGTCTTTCAGCCGACGTTCGGCTTTCTGCTCGGCCTGATTCCCGCGGCCGCCGTGATTGGACTGCTCAGCCGGCGCGCCGGCGGTTCGTACCGCGCCATCGCCGCTGCCTGCCTGGCCGGACTTGCCGTGCTGTACGCTGTCGGCCTCCCATATATGCACGTAATCCTGACGCTCTACCTCGATCAGGACTGGTCCGTGCTCCAAACCGTGCGGGATGGGATGCTGATTTTTCTACCGTGGGATGCACTGAAAATCGCCGTTACTGCCTTGCTCGGCCATCCGCTTACCGCACGGCTGTCAAAGCAGAACGCGTAACACACCCAGCACAGCCAGCAACAGGACAAGCGCGCCCAGGATCCAGAAGAATGTCCGGTAGGAACCGGATTCCTCCGGCGCTTCGTCCATCGGCTCGGCATGCGCAGCCTGCCAGTCCAGCTCCGCATCGCTGACGTCGCGCATGGCGTAACAGTCTTCGAGCAATGCAAGCGCTTCGTCATAGTCCTCTTCACGGACATAGATATCCTGCCCGAACATCGACGTACCCATTACAATGCGCAGGTACCCGCCTGCGCCGCGGCGGACAGCATAAAACGGGATGTCGGCACGCGCAAGCAGCTCGCTGAGCACTGCGGCGTCCTCTTCGTTGGTCACGGCGGTCAGCCAGGCCATTCCGTCATTTCGTCGATTCGGCATACTGGCACATCCTTTCTTCGTTCAATTTGCCACAAATGCCGCTGGTTGTCAACGGCAAAGAGTTGTGATATACTGTAATTGTTTAGCAGCCAATTATGACAGGAGGGACTTCCACCATGAACGAAACCATTTCCAGCATTCTCGGCCGTCGCAGCATCCGCAAGTACAAGGACACGCCGGTCAAGATGGACGACCTTGAGCTGATTGTCAAGTGCGGCCAGTACGCCGCAACCGGTATGGGCCGTCAGCCGTGGCATTTCACGATCGTCACCGACCGTGCCTACATGGATAGCGTCACCGAGGCCAACCGTGCCGTCATGCTCGCGTCCGGCAACGACCATCTGCGCGAGATGGCGCAGGCGCCGGACTTCGACGGCTGGCGCGGCGCGCCGGTCGCGATTGTCGTCTCCGGCGACGAGGCCGGTATGGGCGACTGCGCCAATGCCGTGCAGAACATGGCGGTCGCCGCGTATTCGCTCGGCCTTGGCTCGTGCATTCTCGGCTCGTTCAAAATCTGCATGGAAAACGGCGGCCGATCGGATCTGGTCGCCAGGCTCGGCGCACCCGAGGGCTATCAGCCATATTACGCACTGGCCGTCGGCTACGCTGACGAGTCGCCCGAGGCCGCTCCGCGCAAAGAGGGCGCGGTCAGCTACCTGTAAGCTCCAGTCTTCCCTGCGCGGCGCTTCCGCTGGAAGCGCCGCGTTGCTTTTTACCGCGCGGTGTGCTATGATTGGCGCAGGAATTGGAACCGGAGGCTTTTCTATGCTCTATGTGTTCGCCGCCGCGCTGGCTGCCGCAGCCGTTGCGCTCGACCAGATCACAAAATACCTGACCGTCACACACATCGCGCTTGGCGGGCAGGTATCGCTGCTGCCGGGTGTATTGCATCTGACGTATGTGCAGAACACCGGCGCAGCGTTTTCAATCTTTCAGGGACAGCGCTGGCCATTGATCGTGCTGACCATCGTGGTGCTTGCGCTGATCGTGTTTGCGCTCGTGCGCCGGTATGTGACGCACCCGTTCGGTGTGCTGGCTCTCTCCGCTGTCTCGGGCGGCGCGATCGGCAACTTGATCGACCGCGTGCGTCTGGGCTATGTGGTCGACATGATCGAGGTGGAGTTTATGAACTTCGCCGTATTTAACGTTGCAGACATCTTTGTCACCTGCGGCGGGATCGCGTTGTGCGTCTACATCGCGTTTTTCTACAGCCGTGACGAAAAAAAGCGCCGCGCCGGAGATGATTTCCATGATGATTCCGTCTGAGCAGCCGGGCGAACGGATTGACCTGCTCCTTGCGCGCTCGCTCGAGGACATGACCCGCAGCGCCGCCCAGCGGCTGATCGAGGATGGGCATGTACTGCTGCGCGGTCAGCCGGTAAAAAAGAACTACAAAACGGCCGCAGGTGATGTATTCCTTGTCACTCTCCCCGAACCGGAGCCGACGGAACTAAAATCGCAGCCGATTCCGCTCGATGTGGTCTATGAAGACGACGACGTCATCGTCGTCAACAAACCCAAGGGCATGGTTGTCCACCCGGCGCCCGGTCATGCGGACGGCACACTGGTCAACGCGCTGCTTGCGCACTGCGGCCAGACGCTCTCCGGCATTGGCGGCGAACGCCGCCCCGGTATCGTCCACCGCATCGATAAGGACACCTCGGGGCTGCTGATCGCTGCGAAAAACGACCTCGCGCACCAGTCGCTCGCCGCACAGCTGAAGACGCACACGCTCCGCCGCACCTATGAGGCTATCGTCTGCGGCAACGTCAAGGAGGATGCCGGCACCATCGATGCGCCGATCGGCCGCCATCCCACCGACCGCAAAAAAATGGCCGTCACACAAAAGAACAGCCGGGCAGCCGTCACGCACTTCACAGTGCTCGCGCGCTACCGCGGCTATACGCACCTCCGGCTCCAGCTTGAAACCGGCCGGACGCACCAGATCCGCGTCCACCTGGCCTGGCGCGGGCACCCAATCCTCGGCGACACGGTTTACGGCCACAAAAAGCCAGAGCTGGGGCTGTCCAGCCAATGCCTGCACGCACGGGAGCTGACGTTCCGCCACCCGCGCACCGGTGAACTGTGCACCGTACGCTGCGATCTGCCGGAATATTTCCGCGAAGTGCTGCGAAAATTAGGGCAGGACGACGCTTGACCACTGCGCCGTCCGGCGTTATACTGAACACAACCGCATACAAATCGCATTCTTCGGGGAGCCGGCGGCAGCCGGCTGAGAGTGGGCGAACCGCCGCCCAGACCCGCGAACCTGATCCGGGCAACACCGGCGTAGGAAAAGATGCAAAAGCCTCCTTTGGGCCGCATTGCATCTGGATTTGCAATGCGGATTTTCGTAAGGAGGTCTTTTTATGTCTACATCGCAAACCAAGTCCCATCTTCGCCTGCGCGCGCTGTGCGAGGGCGCGATCTTCGTCGCCATTGCACAGGTGCTCGGCTACCTCAAGCTCTATGAGATGCCGAACGGCGGCTCAATCAATTTCTCCATGCTGCCCATTTTTCTGTACTGTGCCCGCTGGGGCTTTGCGCGCGGCATGGCGGCCAGCTTTGTATTCTCATGCCTGCAGTTCATGTTTGACGGCGGATTCGCCATCGGCTGGGGCTCCATCGTCGGCGACTACATCTTGGCCTACTCGGTGCTCGGCCTGGCCGGCCTGTTTTCCCGCTGCAAGGGTGGGCTGTTCATCGGAACCGTCGTCGGTTCGGCCGCACGTTTCGTCGTCAACTACATTGTCGGCGCAACCATCTGGGCGGAGTATATGCCGGAGACATTTTTTAACATGACCATGACGACGCCGTGGTTCTACTCGGCGATCTATAACGGCTTTTATATCTTCATCAGCATGGCGCTGTGCCTGGTGGTAGAAGCGCTGCTCTACAAGCCGCTGCGCCGCCAGCTGACCGGCGCGGATCTGCGCGCAGCCTGAGACGATGGCGCGGGCGATTATTGTCGGGGGCGGCGCGTTCGACGCTGCGCTTTTGCCGGCGTACACGCCCGGTGATCTGCTGATTGCGGCCGACAGCGGACTTTTGCATCTGCAACGTGCCGGGCGGCAGCCGGATGTGTGCATCGGCGACTGGGACTCGCTCCCCGCACCGCCTTCCGGGGGCGAAATTGTGACGCTGCCGGTCGCGAAAGACGACACGGATCTCGTCGCGGGTGCGCGGCTTGCGCTCGCGCGCGGATACCGGGAGCTGATTCTGCTCGGTGCGCTTGGCGGGCGGCGGTTTTCCCACTCGCTCGCGGCAGTGCAGCTGCTGCACTGGCTGTGCGCGCAGGGCGCCGATGCCGTACTGCGCGATCGCTGCTGCAGCATGCGCGCGCTCTGCACCGGCAGCGCGGCAGAATTTCCCGCGACGGCGCGGGGTCATCTTTCTGTATTCGCGCTCACGGATCGCGCCGTCGTCTCGCTCGAGGGACTGTGGTACGCCCGCGCACATCTGGAGCTGACCAACCGCTTCCCGCTCGGCGTCAGCAATGCATTTCTCGGCCAGCGCGCTTGCGTGCGTGTAGAGGAGGGCGTCACCTTGCTGATGGAAGAGCCGGAATCATAACTGCCGCCGGGCCGAGCGTCCATGCGCTCTGCCCGGCGGTTTCGCGTCCATGCGGCAGGGCAAAAACGCCCCTTTCCTTTTTTCGCCGCATATGATATCGTAACAATAAGGAAAGAGAAAGGTGTGGTTCATCCTTGTCCGCGCACACAAAAGCGAAGCTGTTCACCCGGTATTTCATTCTGGTCTGGTTCGCCTCACTGGGGCTGAATTTGTGTCAGAACCTGCTCAACAACTCCATCACATTGTTTGTGACCTCGCTCGGCCGCTCTACCGGCTTTGCCGGATTTCTTGGCATTCCCTATGCCGTGATGGCCATTCTGATGCGCTTTTTCGGCGGAAGCTGGGCCGACCGCCGCTCGCGCCGGTCGCTGCTGGCGTTCGGCTGTCTCGGGTTCGGCGTCACAGCGCTGCTGTTTGGCCTGATTCCGGCAGCCGGTGCACTGGTCGTGTTCCGTGCTATCCACGGAATGTGCTTCTCGGCCGGCCAGCTTGCCTGCTCAACAATCAACGTCGACGTTACGCCGCCAGAGCGCTCGCGGCTTGGAATCGGGATTTTTTGGGTATCCTCTGCCGTCTCGCTCGGCTGCGCGGGCTATCTGGTCACCGCGCTCTCGAGCGGCGGCAGCTACAGCCCTGTTTTCTGGGTCAGCGCCGCCTGCGGCGTGGGTGCCGGCATCCTGGCGCTGCTGTGCAACTACGAGAAAAAATCCCCTGCTGCACAGCCGCGGGCCAATGCGGACGAGTCGGCTGCACCGGCAGTCCGCGGCGCGCGCCGGTTTGTTGAACCGGCCGCGTTCCGCCCGGCCGCGCTGATCTTCCTGATGGCCATTGCCACATCGTGCGTCAGCCTTTATCTGCTGATGTTCGCACGCGAGGCCGGATACTCCAACGCAGGGCTTGCCATGGTGTTTGCCACGCTCGGCATGGCCGCCGGCAATCTAGCATCTGACTGGTTCCAGCACAAACTCGGCGCACGCTGGACACTCGTGTTTGCGTTCACCGTCTGCGGTGTTGGGCTCACATCCACGGCGCTCTGGCACAATATGACGACCTACCTGATTGGCGGCACAGCCTACGGGTTCATCCAGGGGATCTGCATGCCGGTACTGTACTATCTCGCCGTCCATAAAATGCCGGTACACCGGCGCGGCGTGGCCGGCGGCACGGTCTACTGCATGCTTGATCTCGGCATCGGTGTCGGCTCATATGTATGGGGCGTCGTCATTGAACTGGCCGGCTTTACCGCGACGTTCCTCTCCGCCGCCGGTGCGCTGCTGCTCGGCGCGGTGCTGACGCTGCTGTTCTATCTGCATGGCGACGAATAAAGGATGCGGAGCGCCTGTGCGCTCCGCATCCTTTATCTTCAAGGGGCACTGCTTTCCCCCTGATAGGCCGTGAAAGGGAACCTCCAACGGTTCCCTTTCGCGCTTTTTCTTCCATCCGAGCCCTTCGCCGGACGATCTTTACTGTCCGGCGTGCTGTTCTCGGTTAACCCGGCACACTCAGGAGAGTATTGATGTCCTGCTCGGTCATTGTCATCTCGCAGATCGCTCTGACATAACCGATGATACTGACAGAGCCATCCGGATTCATATGCGCGCTCATCGTACCGCCCGGCATATGGACGGTGACAGACGGATCTGACAGTCCAAGCCGGTACGCCGCCGCCGCGGCCGCGCACGCCGAACTGCCGGATGAGAGTGTGTAGCCCACGCCGCGCTCGAACGATTCGATCGCCAGATTGCTCCGGTCAATCACCTGCATCAGATCGACGTTGATCCGCTTGGGGAACTGCGCGGCGCACTCGATGCGCTGGCCGAGATCATAGGCCAGATCGCGCGAGATGTTTTCCATTGGCACCACGCAGTGCGGGATACCGGTCGTCAGGCAGGTGACGCGCATTGTCTTGTTCTTGAACTGCATCGGTTCGTCGATCACCTCACGCCGGTCGCCGACGACGGGGATCTCATCGCTCCAAAAGCTGACCTTGCCCATATTGACGCGCATGGTTTCGGCGCGTGCGTCGAGATATTCGACCGTCACCTCGCCGCCCGGCGTGCCGATCGTGACGCTCTGGCCTGAGACGTAACCCTCATCCTTGAGATATTTTGAAAAGATCATCAGGCCGTTTCCGCTTTTTTCTGCCTCGGAGCCATCCGGATTGAAGATGCGGACCTGAATCTTCCCGTCCTGATAGAGCGGGCCGACCAGAATGCCGTCCGAGCCGAGGCCGAAGTTGCGGTTGCACACCAGCTGGATGTGCGCGTTGGTCAGGCCGCCCTCCGCTTTGTTCGGGTCAAAAATCAGATAATCGTTGCCCAGTCCCGTATATTTTTTCAGTGTCAGATCCATCGCCGATCCGCCTCCCATCCAAGAATCGATTCTATTGTACGCGGAAGAAATTGCATTTTAAACGCAAATTGTGCTATATTGATTGTAAATAATGCTTCAGGAGGTCTGCCGTATGGAATCCGCATCCTATGAAAAACGCGGCTATCTGGTAGAGGATTTTCGGCTGTTCCGCCTCAACGAGCGAGAGACGGACCGCATCGACTGGCACTATCACGATTTTCACAAGATCCTCGTCTTTCTCGGTGGAAGTGTCGGTTATGCCATCGAAGGCAAGCGTTATGCACTCTGTCCGGGCGATTTTGTGCTTGTTCCGGCCGGCTGTATCCACCGGCCGGAGTTCCAGGCAGGCGAATACCGCCGTACCATTCTCTACCTCTCCCCGGAATATTTGCGTGCGCACAGCACGGCAGCATGCGATCTGGAGACCTGCTTTACCCGCGCAAAGGAGCACTATCAGTTCGTTCTGCGGCCGGCGGCGCAGGCGGCGCAGCCGCTGCTGCCGCTGCGCCAGCTCGAAAGCGCAATGGACCACCCCGGCTTCGGGCAGGCGCTGCTGTGTCGTGCACTGATGCTCCAGTTCCTCATCGCGCTCACGCGCAGTATGGACGAGCGGCAGATCGAATTTGTCTCAGACGCAACATATGATGAGAAAACCGTCTCCATCCTGCACTTCCTGAATACGCACCTGGAAGAGGACGTTTCCATCGACCGCATCGCCCGGACGTTCTACATCAGCAAATCGCACCTGATGCGTCGGTTCAAGGCCGAGACCGGCTATACCATCCACGGCTATCTGATCGAGAAGCGGCTGCTCGCAGCACGCGACCGCATCGTCAGTGGTATGCCGGTGACGGAAGCCGCATTCCGCAGCGGCTTCCGCGACTATTCCGCCTTTGCCCGCGCCTATAAGAAACAATTTGGCGAAGCGCCGCGCCAGGCAGCCCGGGCGAACCGTGTCTGACCGAATCGGCAGAAAGGGAGCATTCATGAAGCAAGGATACTATCGAATCGGAGAAGTCAGCCAGATCACTGGCATATCCAAAGACACACTGCATTTCTATGAGCGCGCCGGCGTCCTGGTCCCGGATGCAAGGGATCCGGAAAATCACTACCGTTACTATTCGCGCGGAAACCTTTGGCAGCTCGACATCATTACCACCTGCCGCAAACTGCGCATTCCGCTGGAAACGGTGAAGCAGATCCTTGCACTCCGGGATAATGAAAAGATCGTCCACGTTCTGATGGACTATCGCGAGGAAGCGCTGCGGCTGAGCAAATACTATCAACAGATTGCCGATGATATCGCGTGGTACCGCGATGAGCATGAGACCATTGCACGCCGGCGCGGCTGTCACACGGTTGAGAAAAAATGGCTGCCGGAGGAAACGGTTGCAGTTGGTAGTCTAAAACGGGATAACCGATCCTATCATGCCAATCTGCAGGAAGCAGTTAAGGATGAGCTGTCAAACACGCCGTCTATTCGAAAAAAATATGGCTATATTCTCGACCCGGACGCGATCCGGGACGGTCGCGTTGTCAAGCAGCGGGAGTATCTGAAAATCGAAAACAGCCACTATTAATCCATTCCTGTAGAGAATCGTCTCGTGCTGCCGGCCGGGCTGTACGCGGTGATTACGCTGCATATTGAAAACGAAACGGCCGATTTTTCGCCGCTGCTCAATTGGCTGGCAACCAACGGTGAGACCCCAGCATGCATTTTTGCAGAAGAACTGGGGCTACAGCTGTTTGACTATCTGCCAGACTACGACTGTGAAATCAAAGCGCTTTTAATGGCGGACGAAAAAAGTTCTTGACCGTGTAGTTGCTCCATGCTTTATCCTGTTACAGAAAGGATGTGATTGCATGGAGACTCCCTCAATTGTCAAACTTCTGCTCAGACGTTCTCCGCCTGTCATGCTGGCACTGCTGATTCTGTCCATTTACAACATTGTCGACAGTTATTTTGTCGCGCAGTATTCCGCCGACGGCCTGACAGCGCTTTCAATTATCTTTCCCATCCAGCTTCTGATGACCGCGGTCTCCACCGGCACTGGCACAGGACTCAACATTCTTGTTTCTCATATGGATGGTGCAAAGCAGAACGATGGTCAATCCGATCTGATCCGGAGCAGCCTGGTGCTCGGGGTGGTCAACTACGCTGTGTTCACAGCCGTCGGGCTGGCTGCAATGCACGGCTATTTTGGCGTTTCCTCCAACCTGGAGGCCGTCCGCGCACAAGGCATACAGTACACCCGCATCGTCCTCCTCGGCTCGTTTGGCATGTTTATTGAGGGAAGCTGCACCAAACTGCTGCAGGCCAAAGGCGATATGCGCACACCGATGCTTGCGCAGGTGGCCGGTGCACTCATCAATGTGGTGCTGGATCCCATTCTGATTTTCGGTCAGTTCGGCCTGCCGGCACTGGGTGTCTCCGGGGCCGCCATTGCAACCATCGTCGGGCAAATTGCGGCAATGGGAATCACGCTCGGCACAGTATTTCATCGCTTCCAGATGCATGGGACAGTGCGCCCGCGCTGCTTTGTACAGATCCTGCGCACTGGGCTGCCGTCAATCGTAATGCAGTCGTTATACACTGTTTACATTATCGGTTTGAATCTGATTCTGAAACAGTTTACAGAGGATGCTGTGACCGTTCTGGGTATTTACTACAAGCTGCAGACCTTTTTCTTTATCCCGCTGATGGGACTGCAGCAGGTAATTCTGCCAATGATCAGCTATCACCACGGTGCGGGCCAAGACAATCTGTCGCGCCGCATATTGCTCTATTCAACCTGCTTCACCTGTGGCTTTATGCTGCTCGCAACCGCTGTTTTTCTGGCTATGCCACGCACATTGCTGCGCATCTTTTCCGACAGCACCTCGATTCTGTCCATCGGGTGCTATGCGCTGCGGGTAATTGCATGCAGTTTCGTCCCCGCTGGTGTTGTCATGATGTTCACCGTCTATTTTCAGGGCATCGGCCGAGGGCGTGCAAGTCTCGCCGTCACACTGCTGCGGCAGGTTGTCCTCCTGGTTCCGCTGGCATGGCTGTTCCATTTTGCCGGTCTGAGATCCGTCTGGTTCACTTTTGTCGTAACCGAAACTGCTACCGCAGCCGCATGTCTGCTGCTCGCGCACAGGCGGCCATCCAAACCGGTGGTGTCAACATAAAGAAGCGCCCCGGGA
>CAZGBU010000001.1:36224-66857 GCA_964523945.1 uncultured Oscillospiraceae bacterium | reverse complement strand
CATCTGCCTGCGGCGTAGCTGGCCGCAGGATGCATCGATATCGCCGCCGAGACTGCGGCGCACCGTCACGGTGACACCGCTGCGCTCGAGCACGCGCTGAAACGCCGCAATCGCCTGCCGTGAGCTGGGCCTGAGCGGGCTCTCTTCCACGCGGTTGAGCGGGATCAGATTGACATGCGCACCCATGCCGGCAATCCGCCGGCTGAGCAGTTCCGCCTGTTCCGGCGCGTCGTTGACGCCGGCAATCATCGCGTACTCAAATGAGATGCGCCGGCCCGTCGCGTCGAAGTAACGGCGGCAGGCTGCCAAAAGCGCCTCCACCGGATAACGCTGGTTCACCGGCATGATCCGGCTGCGCGTTTCATCGTCCGGCGCGTGCAGCGAAATCGACAACGTTAATTGTAACCGATGTGAGGCCAGTTTGTCAATTTGGGGGACCAATCCGCACGTTGACAGGCTGATGTGGCGCATGCCGATGTTCATTCCCTCCGGGCTGTTGACAAGTCTCAGGAATTGCAGCACTGTGTCGAAATTATCCATCGGCTCGCCAATCCCCATCAGGACGATATTGGAGATGGGAAGACCAGACTCCAGCTGCGTAAACAGCACCTCATCGAGCATCTCGCCCGGCGTCAGGTCGCGCACCTTGCCGCCAATTGTCGAAGCACAGAAGCGGCAGCCCATCCGGCAGCCGACCTGTGAAGAAATGCAGACCGTGTTGCCGTGGTGATAGCGCATCAGAACGGTCTCAACGCAATTGCCGTCTGAGAGCTCCCAGAGGTATTTGATCGTGCCGTCGAGCGCGGAGGCCTGCTTTCGTGCCACAACAGGCGCCGTGATCTGCCAGGCCGCCGAAAGCGTCTCGCGCAAAGTGAGCGGCAGATTGGTCATCTCGTCAAACGATCGCGCGCCGCGGTGCAGCCACTGATAGATCTGCCCGGCGCGAAAGGCCGGCTGACCGAGCTGCCGCAGGACGGTACTCAGTTCGCTGAGCGTCAGCGATTTGATCTCCTGTTTCATTGGTCTCTCCTCATACGGCACAGGAAAAAACCGTCCGTCTCATGCCGGTGCGGATAGAGCGTCAGCAGTCCTGGCGCATCATCCGGCACTGGCAGGCCAAGCGGCTCCGGCTGAAATTCCCCATGCTCTTCCAGAAAGGCGTGCACAACCGACTCATTCTCCCGGCGCAGCAGCGTGCAGGTGCTGTAGAGCAGTGTACCGCCCGGACGGACATAGCGCGCAACATTCTCCAGAATTCGATACTGCACAGCCGGCAGTCCCGCCAGTGCAGCGACATCTTTGTAGCGGATATCCGGCTTCTTCCGGATCACGCCAAGGCCGGAACAGGGTACATCCGCGATCACGAGATCAAACCGCTGCTCCCAGTTTGTCTCAAAGCACGCCGCATCATGCACGCCGGCCTCAATGCAGGTCAGCCCAAGGCGCTCTGCACCAGCCTCGATTAGTTTGATTTTGTGCGGATGGAGATCACACGAGACAATTGTGCCGGTATCCCGCATGCAGCAGGCCGCGGCAAAGCTCTTGCCGCCCGGTGCAGCACACGCATCGAGCACGGTCATGCCGGGTGTGGGCGCAGCCGCGCGCACAGCCAGATGGGCCGCTGCGTCCTGCACATAGATCCAGCCGCGCTGGAACGGCTCGAGCAGCTCGACCGAGCCCGTACCGGACAGCAGCAGGCATGTATCCAGCAGCGGATGACGGCGGCAGTGCGCGCCGCAGGCAATCAGCGCAGCCTCCGCTTCGGCCACCGTCGCACGTAGTGGGTTGACCTGCACTGCCGTCTCGGGAATTGCGTTGTCCGCACGTAGCAGCGGCGCCAGCTCCGCGTCGCCAACCGATTCGCGCAAAAGCTGAACCAGCGGCTCCGGATGCGAGTAGCGCGTGGCAAGATCCGGCGGCTCGGGCAGTTGTCCGGCGCGATCCATCGCCCGCAGCACCGCATTCACCAGACCGGATGCACGCACGCCGGCGTGCTTTTTTGTCTGATCGACCGCGGCACTGACCGCGGCAGACGCAGGCACCCGGTCGAGAAATGCAAGCTGATATGCGCCAAGGCGCAGAATATCGAGCACGATGGGCTGGAGTTGATTCAGCCCGCCGCGCACAAAATTGGACAGATAGAAATCCAGCAGCATTCGGTTCTGCAGCACGCCGTAGCAGAGGCGGCTGGCAAGCGCGGCATCGCGCCGGTCAAGCCGGTCGCGGCGGATGTATTCCTTCAGCACCCCGTCCGACCAGGCGTTCTGCCGCCGGCAGGCCACCAGCGCGGTGAGCGCCGTATCTCTGGCGTTCATCGCTCCGCCCCGATCGCAATCGGATGGCCGCGGAAATAGTCGGGCGCAGGCATGCGCTTTCCGCCGTCGGCCTGCAGCTCGAGCACGCGTACCGCACCGCCGCCGCACGCGACGACCAGCCCGCGCTTATCGAGCGCAATGACCGTCCCCGGTGCGCTGCCGGCCAGATTCTCCGCCGGCTCAATGCGAAAGATACGAAAGCGCGTCCCGCCAAGCTGCGCCGTCGCAACCGGCCACGGGATCAGCCCGCGTACCTGGCAGCTGATGGCGTTATAGTCATGGCTCCAGTCGATCGGGCTGAGCTGCTTGGACAGCACCGGCGCATACGTCGCCTGCGCAGCATCCTGCGGCGTGCGCTGCGCCGTGCCCTCTGCGATGGCCTGCACCGTCTCACTGAGCAGCGCCGCACCAAGTTGTGCGAGCCGCTCCGTCAGCGTCACACCGGTATCCTCCGGTTCGATGGGGGTTCGCTTCATCGCAATGATGTCGCCGGCATCCATTTCAGCCGCCATGTACATGGCCGTTACGCCGGTTTCGGCATCACCGTTCAGAATCGACCATTGAATCGGGCCGGCGCCGCGCAGGCGCGGGAGAAGGCTCGCATGGATGTTGACGCAGCCAAGCGGCGGAATGTCCAGCACACACTGCGGCAGGATCCGGCCATAGGCGACAGCCGCGATCAGATCCGGCCGAAGGGCGCGCAATTCGTCCACAGTCTGCACATCGCGGAAATGGGCCGGCTGGAAAACCGGGAGATTCTGTGCGAGCGCAAGCTGCTTGACCTCGCTCGGCAGCAGCTTCATGCCGCGGTTTTTCGGCGTATCGGGCTTGGTATATACGCCGGCGATCACATGGCCGTCTGCAATCAGGCGCGCCAGGCAGGTCGCGGCAATTTCCGGCGTGCCCATAAAAACGATGCGCAAGGCTCATTCCTCCCCGTAATATGCGTCGAGCTCCTCTTCGGTCATAAAGCGTGTAATGTGCTCGGTGTACAGGTGGCCGTCCAGGTGTTCAATCTCGTGGCAGAAGCAGCGTGCCGTCAGCTCCGTGCCCTCGTATTCGTGCCAGACGCCGCGGCGATCCTGCGCGCGCACACGCACAAAGTTCGGCCTCGTGACCATCCCGTATTTGCCCGGAACACTCAGGCAGCCCTCCGGACCGGTCTGCTCACCGGACGTCTCCAGAATCTCCGGATTAATCAGCTCCAGAACCTGCTGGCCATTGTCGACCAGTACAACGCGCCGCAGTACGCCGACCTGCGGTGCGGCCAGACCGACGCCCTCGGCTTCTTCCAGTGTCTCGCGCATGTCGTCGAGCAGGACATGCAACCGTTCATTGAACTCTGTCACCGGGCGGGAAACCTTGCGGAGGGTCTCATCGCCCTCGGTTAAAATATTGCGGATTGCCATTACGCTTCCTCCTATTCGTAGCTGTTGACGTCGGCAAAAGCCGACACACCCCGGTTTGCGGGGTCTTTGGAAAACTGCCGCAGCAGCCCGGCCAGCAAATCACGCACCGGGCGCGTGTTCCGGCAGCCAAGCGTCAAACGGTAACGGTAAATATGATTGACTTTGGCGACGGGCGCCGGCGCCGGCCCGAGCACCTGCATCGCGATCGAACGGCCGTCACGGCTTGTCAGGTAATCCGTCAGGCTTGTCCGAAAGCGAAGCGCACCGGATGCGACGCGGCTTTCATCCGCACCGGTGAATGTAAGCGTAAACAGATCTGAAAACGGCGGACAGCTGCGCAGCTCACGAACGGCCAGCTCCATTTCATAAAAGCCTTCGTAGTCCTGCGCGGCGGCCAGGCGGATCACTGCATGCTCCGGCGTCATCGTCTGTATGACCGCGCGTCCCTCGGCCGCACCGCGGCCGGCGCGGCCAATCACCTGCGTCAGCATCGAAAAGGTTGTCTCCGGTGCGCGGAAGTGATCGATATACAGTGACGAGTCCGCATCGAGTACGCCGACCAGCGTCACATTTTCAAAATTCAGCCCTTTGGCGACCATCTGTGTGCCAATCAGCACGTCCGCTTTCTTTTCCTGAAATTCGGCCAGGATCTTCTCATGCGGATTTGCGGCCGAGACGGTGTCGGTATCCATTCTGAGCACGCGGATCCCGGGGAACATCTCCAGGAGTTCCTGCTCAGCACGCTGCGTGCCTGTGCCGACCTGCTTCAGATGCCCGCCGCAGGCAGGGCAGCGGGCCGGCATCGGCTCGGAGTGTCCACAGTAGTGGCACATCAGCCGGCCGTTGGCCGAATGATAGGTCAGATGGACGCTGCAGCGCGGACACTGCGGCACGGTAGCGCAGTCGATGCATACAACCAGGCGGCTTGCGCCCCGCCGGTTGAGCAGCAGGATGGTCTGCTGCCCCGCCGCAAGATTTGCCCCGATGCCGGCGCGCAGGTCTGCACCGATCGCGGTGGCATTCCCCGCGCGCAGTTCCTGCTTCAAATCGGTGATTGTGACCGAAGGGAGCGCCTGGCCATTGAACCGCTCCCGGATGGTGTAAAAGCCATACACGCCGGTTTTGGCGCGGTACATCGTCTCGATCGACGGTGTAGCCGAGCCAAGCAGAACCAATGCGCCGTCGCTCGCGCCGCGGCGGATTGCAACCTCGCGCGCATGATAGCGCGGGCTGTTTTCGGACTTGTAGGAATGCTCCTGCTCTTCGTCGACGATGTAGAGTCCCGGATTCTGCATTGGGGCAAAAACCGCCGAGCGCGTGCCGACCACAACGCGCGCCTGACCGGCGCGGATCCGCTTCCACTCGTCATATCGCTCACCGACATGCAGCGACGAGTGCAGCACAGCAACCTGGTCGCCAAACTGCGCGGAAAACAGGCTGAGCAACTGCGGCGTCAGCGCAATCTCCGGCACAAGCACCAGTGCAGACCGGCCGCGCGCGAGACATGCATGGATCAGCCGCAGATACACCGCCGTTTTACCTGAACCGGTGACGCCCCACAGCAGCGCCACACCGGGCGCCGCGGAAGCAGCCTGCGCCAGCAGACCGTCGAACGCAGTGCGCTGCTCGCCACTCAGCTCGACCGGATCGCCGGTGCCGGGCGGCGGTGCAGAGGGACGGCGCAGCGTCTCCTGCTCACTCAGCTCCAGATATCCAAGTGACGCCAGGCGGCGAATGGTAGCCGTCGACGCGCCGGTGAAATAGCAGATTTCCTTGACGCTGCCGCTGCCGATCGTGCACAACAGTTCGAGCACTGCCCGCTGCAGCGGCGCGCCCTTTTTTCGCCGTTCGGCATAGGCCATCGCCTCCTCCGCTGGAACAGCAAGCGCGGCAATCTGCTCTGTCTTGTCCCCAACGCGGCGAAGCAGGTTCGTATCAGCCGTGAGAAGTTTTTTCCCCAGCAGGCTGCGAAGCGTCTTGTCGAGCGTCTGCTCGGGAAACTGCTTCTTCAGGTCTGCCTCATCTGCGCGGCCGCCAAGCGCGGCAATCGCCTCCATGACAGACAGCGCCTCAGGCTGCCGGCGCATCAGGGCGCGCCAGTCTCCGGCCGTATCGGCAATGGTATATGTCTGCCGCGCGGTGAACCACAGCCCTGCCGGCAGCATCGCGCGCACCGCATCATAGTATGTGCAGAAATACCGCTCGCGCACAAATGCGGCCAAGCGGAGCATTGAACTGTCCAGCACTGGATGCTCATCCAGCACGGCTGAGAGCGGCTTGAGGTTTTCACCGCGGCCCGTCTGGATTTCGAGCACAATGCCCTCGGTCGCACGGTTTCCGCGTCCAAACGGCGCCATCACACGCACGCCTGGGGCACATACGCTCTCAAGCGGCTCTGGAACACGGTAGTCGTATGGCTTGTCGATCGCATAGACCGCCGCTGCGACGGCAACTTTCGCAATCATAACGGCGCTCAGCTCCTTGCAGAAACAACACCGAAGCGGGCCGCAGACTTGCTGCCGGCCCGCCGCGGGAAGGTCTTACATGTATTCCGGCTTCAGCGAGGCGGTCAGCTTGCCTTCTGCAACCTCGCGGATGGCCTGTGTGACCGGCTTTTCATCGCTCGCTGTGCCAAATTCCTCAGCCTCAATGGAAATCTGGCGCGCGCGGCGCGCGACGACGTTGACGAGCAGATACCGGCTGTTGATATGCGCAAGCAGCTCGGACATGGGCGGGTAAAGCATCTATGATTCCTCCTTCAAAAGATCCAGCCGGTCATGCGTCCGGCATTTTTCAGCGGTCAAAATCGCAATCAGCTCTGCAACGGCACAGCTGACCTCGCGGTTGACAACAATGTACGAATAGCGCGGCGCCTGGCTGTATTCCCACCGCGCGGTTTCAAGCCGCTTCTGCACCTTGTCCGGCGCGGTATCGCCGCGGCCGGAGAGCCGGTGCTCCAGCTCGGAAAAGCTTGGTGCGGCCAGGAATACCGTCACAGCGTCCGGCCGCTTCTCCACGACCTGCATCGCGCCCTGCACCTCAATGTCGAGCAGTACGTCGCGCCCGGCAGAAAGCGCCTCGTCAATTGGGCCGGCTGGGGTGCCGTAACAGTTGCCGACGTATTCGGCATGCTCCAGCAGCTCATCCCGCGCGAGCAGTTCCTCAAATTCCTCGCGCGATAAAAACCAGTAATTGACGCCGTTGCGTTCACCGGGGCGCATGGGCCGCGTCGTGGCGGAAACAGAAAAATACAGATCCGGACAGCGGGCAAGCAGTTCTGCCACCACTGTGCTCTTGCCCACGCCGGACGGGCCGGACAGGATCAGCAGCTTGCCGCGCTTCATTCCTCGTCCTCCACATCATCCGGCAGGGTTTTATCCTCAATCCGGCCAGCGACCGTTTCGGGCAGAATGGCAGACAGGATCACATGATCGGTGTCCATAATGATGACAGCGCGCGTGCGCCGGCCATAAGTCGCATCAATCAGCATACCGCGGTCGCGCGCTTCCTGTACGATGCGCTTGATTGGCGCAGAGTCCGGGCCGATAATTGCCAGCAGCCGGCCGGCCGAAACCATGTTGCCAAAACCTATGTTGATGAGCTTCATCTGCGCGGCCTCCTCATTCAATATTCTGGATCTGCTCGCGGATCTTCTCCAGCTCGGATTTGATCTCTACAACGACCTGGGCCAATGCGACATCGGAACATTTCGATCCAATGGTGTTGGCCTCACGGTTCATCTCCTGCATCAGGAAGTCCAGCTTGCGGCCGATGGCGCCGCCGGCCGCAAGCATCTGCTCCAGCTGGCTCAGATGGCTGCGCAATCGGACGGTTTCTTCATCGACCGCAACCTTGTCGGCATAGACCGCGGCCTCGGTCAGGATGCGGCTCTCGTCAATCGACACGGCGCCAAGCACCTCTTTCATCTTTGCGGTGAGGCGGGCGCGGTATTCTGCAACTGTCTCAGGCGAGCGCGCTTCAATCTGTGCGACAAGTCCGCTGATGGCAGCGGCGTGACTGCGGATGTCCGCGGCAAGCGCCGCACCCTCGGTCCGGCGCATCTCATCGTATTTGTCAAGCGCCTGATCGAGCACAGACAGGATCTGCGCGCAGATGCGCTGCTCATCTTCTTCCTGTTTTTCGACCACAAACACATCCGGGAAGCGGGAGAGCGCCGTGACGCTGATGTCGTCGCGCACACCATAGTCCGCGGCGATGGTGCGCAGTGCCTCGAGATAGCCCTCGAGCACCGGGCGGTTCAGCCGGACGGAAACTGCCGCGGTCCCCTCCTCCGCGACGGTGACATAGACATCGGTCTTGCCGCGGGCAATGCGCTCTTTCACACGGCGGCGTATTGGCTCTTCCGCGTATGCATACACACGCGGCAGGCGGACCGAGCAGTCAAGATAGCGATTATTCACCGAGCGGAGCTCCACTGTGATCTCACGGCCGTCCGCTGCCGCCTGCGCCCGTCCATAGCCGGTCATGCTCCTGATCAATGTTATCCCCCATTTGATGACAGATTATAGCCGAATGTATTTTGCAATCCGGCGCTGGTAAAAGCTGATCAGCCCGGTAAACGCAATGTCGTAGAGTACAAAAGCCACGAGCAGCACCGGAATGATCAGCGCGGCAAACGGCAGCGCGTCCACCGGCAGCAGCGATGTAAACATCGAGGTAAACAGGAAATAGAATGCTGCCGAAACAATTGCGAACAACGCAATCTTTATACACCACTCCCAGAACAGACGGTGCAGCCGCTCGATCAGGCTCTTCACCGGCCCGTACCAGCCGAGCACCAGCGCATAAGCGACGGCGCAGGTTTTATTCGGCAGCAGAATCAGTGCCAGTACGGCAGAGACCGCATAGACGGCGAACGCCAGCGGCAGGCCGCTGTGCAGCACAGCAGCCGCGGGCAAAAGCGAGGCCGCCGCCACCAGGGCAATGCGTCCCGTCGGCAGAGCGCTGCCAATCCAAAGCAGCACCACCGACAGCGCTGCAAGCAGCGCAGCAAATGCAAGATGCTTCGTCTTCATCAGCAGCACCGGATGAGATCGCCGCCCATGCACTCACAGCAGCAGTCCGCCGCAATCAGGCCGGAGCACACATCGCAGCCGTCACACTGCTGGCCGCCGCGATAGCTCTGCCGGTACGGGTTCCCGCCCTGCTGCAGCATCGTCAGCGCCTGACGGTACTCGGGATTGCCCGGCGCCATATTGCAGGCAATCTGGTAGTTGCGCTGCGCCTCGTCCAGCCAGCCTTTGCGGTAGGCAACAGCACCGGAGAGAAAATACCACTCCGCATCCCGTGTCGCAATACCGGAGAGCATGTCCTCGGCAACCACAACATCGCCGCGGTTGATCGCCTGCCGCACCTGCGCATAAGTTGCATTGGTCGAACCGCCATAGCTGCCAGACGAACCGGATGAGCTGGATCGCTGCTGCGAATAGCTCTGCTGTGACTGACCGCCGGAGCGGGCGCGGGTAATGGCGTCATACGCTTCGTTGACCTCTTTCATCTTTTCCTGCGCGAGGTCGGCAAGCGGGTTATCCTGATAATTATCGGGGTGATACTTGCGGGCAAGCTCGCGGTAGGCACGCTTGACCTCCTCGTCCGATGCGGACGGGGAGATTCCCAGCACTTCGTACGGATCTCTCATGTGACACTCCTGTTTTTCTTTTTTGTATGAAAGGTGCCCTCCGCCACACTGGTCAGAACGGCAGGGAGCCCCTGATAGATAATATTTTCGAGGATGGCGCGGTCAGAACGGATCGGAAGCAGCTCAAATGCGGCGGCAGCCAGACCGATTGAGGCGTCGATCGTGGCGCACAGAGCCGTGCGGTTTTCCTCGGAGAGCTTACCGTCCTCTACCCCATAGCGCTCTGCAAGCACATTATATACACCTGATTGACAGTCACGCGGCAGATCATCCAGCGCGTCAGTCAGGTAGATATAACGGCCAACGTGGTAGAGCAGCTCGGATAAAACCCGCTGCACTGCGCCGGATTCGGCGCGCATCGCGCACGCGCGCAGGATGGATGCGAATGCGTCCGCCGTCCGGTCGATGCTTGCGCACCGCTGGTGTTCGAGCTGTGTCAACGCGCGCAGGCGGTCACGCACCAGCGCATCCTCTTCCGGGCAATCGCGCGCCGCGCGCCGGTAGGCCCGCCGCAGCAGCCGCGCGCAAAGTCTTGCGCCGAGTGATCGAAAAAACGTCTCATCCGCCACTGTATCACGCAGCTTGTGATAGTACAAAATCACACACAGGTCGGCGCAGAACGCCTGCTCTGGTCCGCCAGGCAGACAGCTTTTCTTCCGCGTTGGATGCGCCGGACAGCGGCACAGGATGGTCTCCCGCTCCGGCTGCAGCGCATCAAACAGCAGGCTCAGAAACGTCAGATCGTAATTGACCGTGAAGCGTGCAGCAAAGCCATGCCGCTCCCCCAGCCGGGCGCACAGGCCGCAGTAAGCCGCCTGATACCGGCCAAAAGCCGTCTCGTCGAGCGCGCCGCGCAGCGGACGCACATACCCGAACATCAGACAAATGCGGTGATCGTATAGGTCACCGGGCGCCTGGACAAATATCGGTTGAAACAAACCGCAGGGACCATTCCGGCCAGGAAGCCGAGCGCGCCCAGCAGCGCGCTCGTGCCACCCCGGCCAATCGCTGCGCCGACCGCCCAGCCGGCAAAAAACAGCACGAGCGGTACCAGATACACGAGCAATGCCGCAGTGATGACCGTTTTCCCGGCCGTTTCGACCAGGACGCGGTCGCCCGGCTGCGCGCCGATCGTGTTCACGGCCTGCACGGTGATCCACTGCCCCGCCGCGGCGCAGCCGCCGCAGCTGCCGCAGTCACCCGAACAGGCGCTCTGCCGCCGCAGCGTGACCTCTGCATGGCATTCGTCGATCAGGCGTGTCACCTGAACCTGCTGACGCATCAGCTCTCCTCCTCCGCTGGCGGATCACCCGTTTCCTCCTGCAGGGAGATGACGGCATTGTATGTGCCGATGACACCGGCATCCGGATAGCCATAGATTTCGATGCTCAGCGGCACGGTGTAAGTGCCGGCATTGGCGCTGATACCGCTCAAATCCGCGACAGCATGCACATTCGACGACGTAATGCTGTCAATGTCCTCCGACGAGGCGCGGACTGTAATCTGCTGCGTCTGCGTGACAGCTTCCGCCGTAAAGCCCTCCGGCACCTGCGCAAATTCGATTGTGGAAACGCGGATGGTCTTCGTTTCAAGCCCGTGGACTTCAACATAGACGGTAGCGGTCTCCTCCCCGCTGACGTTTTTCACATTGTTCGGCAGCAGGATGCTGAATTCATACGTTCCGCTGGTGAGCAGATTGCCGAGGTCAATATTGCCCAGATTGATGGTGTTTACGGTATCGAGCACGGATGCGTCTCCGGAAATGGTGACATGCGTCGGGGAGATGTCATAGGTGACGTTGGCATCTGTTGCGCCGCCGCCGTCAATAAACTCGACCGACAGGGCAACCTGTTTATACTGGACGACCGGCAGCGTCACTTCAATCTCCGTGACCTCAGAGGTAATCTCCGAAGCATCGACCGGCTCGTCGTCGGCATTCATCAGTGTATACGGCAGTGTTGTGGTCACAGTTCTGTCGAGATTGCTCCGCTCAAGCGTGACAAGCGCATAGGAGACCTGATTCACGTCCTCTTCCGGTCCGCTGATGACGATTTCACTGTAGTTGAATGTCATCTCCTCCGTTGTATAGCCCTCAGCCGTGCCGCCGATCAATTCCCCGCGTACCGGGACGCTCTTGGTTGCGAGCTGCTCCACGGTCACGGCGATCTGCGAAGGCAGCCGGGCATCAATACTGATTGCGGAAGAACTGACGTTTGACGGATATTCCACCGTGTAACTGAGCGTGTATTCCTGCGCGCGGGTCAGACGGCTGACATCAACCGAGATAACAATATTGTCCTCGGTGAGCTTGTTAATCTCTGAACGCTGCCCGGTCAGTCGGAGCGAAACGGTCGAATCAAGCCCTGACGTGATAATCAGGTCATAGTCTTCTGCAAGCACTTCCTGGTTGGTAAAGACAACCGGGATATTGGATATGGTCACTGTAACCTCGGGGTTTTCCACCGTGACCACATAGAACCACAGCGCGATGGAGATCAGCAGTGCGACGATCATGGTGAGCAGCTTGCTCTTATTTTTCATCGCGATCCCCCCCTTTTCTTCGGCAGGTGGCTGCGGATCGCCCGAACAACCTTGGGTGCAGGCTTCTCCTCCTGCACGGGGACCAGTTCGTTGGTCAAAAGACGGCCGAGCGTCTCCGGCGCAAGATATCGCTTGAGCATTCCGCCGGTGGCGACAGAGATTGTCCCTGTCTCCTCGGAGACGATGACGACGATCGCATCCGTCTCCTCACTGATGCCAATACCCGCGCGGTGACGCGTGCCAAGATCGCGGTTGAGATGCGTATTATCCGTCAGCGGCAGCACACAGCCCGCCGCAATCACACGCGTGCCGCGGATGATCACTGCGCCGTCGTGCAGAGATGCCTTGGGAAAAAACAGATTGCGCAGCAGCTCCACCGAGACCTGCGCATCAATCACCGTGCCGGTGCGGAAATACTCATCAAGCGGAATGCTGCGTTCGAACACGATCAGCACGCCCGTCTTTTCCCGGGACATAATCTCACAGGCATCGACCGTCTGGCCGATGACCTTTTCCATCCCATCGTCGTGCGTGCGGTCTGTAAACAGCTCGCGCAGGGTCGTTTTCTTTCCGACCTTTTCCAGGAAACGGCGCAGCTCCGGCTGGAACACAATCACCAGTGCAATGCCGCCAATTTCAATGATATAGTTGAGGATGAAGTTGAGCGCATACATATGCGCAATGCTGGTAAACCAGAGCGCAATCAGCAGCAGGATAATCGTCTTGGCCACGCGCGCGCCGGAGGAGTTGCGGATCAGGCTGATCAGCTCATAGACCAGAAATGCGACGACCAGAACATCGACCACATCCATAACGCCGACACTGGGCAGCGTATACCGGATTTCATTCCACAGTGATCTGAGTGTATCCATGCGCGTTCACCTGCCTGTATTCTAAACCTTCGCCAATCGCTCTAACTATATGATTATACCTGAAAACCCGAACAATAGCAACCGTATGGCGGTTGATTTTTCGCTTTATTTTCCCTGCACGAGATTCGAAACGGCACGAATCAGGCGCTCTGTCTGGCGGCGGGTGTTGAATGCGCCGGGTGAAAAGCGGATGGTGCCGGCCTGGAGCGTCCCGGCGCTCTCGTGCGCGAGCGGTGCGCAGTGCAGGCCGGCGCGCAGTGCAAAGCCGTCGCGTGCAAGCGCAAGCGCAGCTGTCTCACAGTCCAGATCCGCAAGCTGAAACGACAGCACGCCCGTCTGAACCGGATCCGCCGCAAAGCAGCGCACACCCGGAATGGCCGACAAGCCCTCTGCCGCAAGCCGACGCAGCGCGGTCTCCCGGCTGCCAATCGCCTCGACCGTCTGCCGCCGGAGAAACTCCAGTCCCGCACACAGGCCGCAGATCCCCGCGACATTAAGCGTGCCAGCCTCGAGGCGGTCCGGCAAAAATTCCGGCATTTCGGCCAGTGCCGACTGGCTCCCCGTCCCGCCCTCGAGCAGTGTTTTGCTGTCGTGGCAGCAGATCAGGATACCGGTTCCCTGCGGCCCGAGCAGGCCTTTGTGTCCCGGCATCGCGACAAACGCCGCATGGAGCTTCCGCGCACTGACCGGCAGGCAGCCGGCCGATTGCGAAGCGTCGAGTATAAACGGCACGCCGCGCTCGCGGCACAGCGCTGCAATTTTTTCCACGGGCAGGATATAGCCGAACACGTTGGATACGTGCGTACAGATCACAGCATCTGTATCCGGCGTAATTGCCGCGCGGAATGATGCGATCGTGTCTGCCGGATCAAACAGCCGCCGCCCCGCCGGTGTAATCTGTGCACCAAGTGCGTGCAGCGGCCGCGTAACCGCATTGTGCTCAAAGCCGGAGATCACAGCATGGCCGCCAGGCGGAACCAGGCTTTTGATCGCAATATTCAGCCCATGCGTTGCATTCATGGTGAACACAACCTGCTCGGCCTCGCAGTCGAACAGCTCTGCTGCGTTTGCGCGGCAGGCATAAACGGCAGATGCAGCCTCCATCGCAGCCGGATACCCGCCGCGGCCAGGACTGGCAAGGTGCGACATGGCGCCGGCGACAGCCCGGCGTACCGCGCGCGGTTTTGGCAGGCTCGTCGCCCCGTTGTCGAAATAAATCACAGGGCAATCACCTCCATCCCGGTTTCCGGATGGCCTCGGTACGCAGCGGAAAAATCGGCGCCGGCTGCACGCAGCATGGCAGCAGCACGGTCGCAGTCACCCACGCGCACCAGAATACTATATCCGCAGCCGCGCCCGGAGATCGCTTTCGGCGTGCGGGCGAACCGGCAGCGAATGCCGGCCCGCTGCAGCACCATCGCGGCACGCTGCGCGTGCGTGATGGAGCGATAGGTCAGATAGCAGTCATACATAACGATTCCCTCCCTGCTATCGTATGCGCCGCGTCGAAAAAATGCGAAGCCCGGCAGTTCCGAAGAACTGCCGGGCCGTCATGCACAACCTATTCTGCCGGCTCTGCCAGCAGCGCGACCGCGTGGGCCGCAATCCCCTTGCCTGTACCGGTGAATCCGAGATGCTCCTCCGTCGTTGCCTTGACATTGACGCGGTCCGGCGCGATGCCGAGCGCACGCGCAATGTTCTGCGCCATCTGCGGCAGATACGGCACAAGCTTCGGCCGCTGGGCGACAATCGTCGCATCGACATTGCCAACGCGAAACGGCGCGATCTTTTCCGCCACCTGCCGCAACAGCGCGATGCTGTCTGCTCCTGCGTAAGCCAGATCGGTGTCCGGGAAATGCCGCCCAATATCGCCAAGCGCCGCTGCGCCGAGCAGCGCGTCCATCACAGCATGCACCAGCACGTCCGCATCAGAATGGCCGTCCAGCCCGCATGGAAAATCGATCTGCACGCCGCCGAGGATCAGCGGCCGTCCTTCGGTCAGACGATGCACATCATAACCGTGGCCGATTCGCATCACAGAAGCCTCCCCTCCGCAATCACCTGGGCAATGGCCAGGTCAAGCGGCGTAGTCAGCTTGATATTTTCCTCGTCGCCCTCGGTCAGCCGAACCGACATGCCCATATGCTCGATGAGCGCACAGTCGTCTGTCGCCGTAAAGCCATCCGCTGCCGCTTTGACAATCGCACCGCGCAGCAAATCGAAGTCGAATACCTGCGGCGTCTGGACCGCAAACAAACTGCTCCGCTCCGGCGTGCCGGTCACAATGCCGCCGCTGGCAATTTTGATTGTGTCTTTGACCGGGACAGCCGGCGCAGCCGCGCCGCTGCGCGCCGCTTCCCGCACAGTGCGCTCGATCAGCGCAGGCGTTACAAAGGGGCGTGCACCATCGTGGATGGCAGCAAGCTTTGTCTGTTTGCTCACCGCGTCCAGGCCAGCCGAAACCGAATCCGTCCGCGTCTCGCCGCCAACAACGACCAGCTTCACCTTGTCAAGCGCCGCGTCATGCAACACGCGGCTGACCTCGACGAGCAGGTCCTCACGGGTCACGACGATAATTTCACGGATGCATGCGCTGTCCTGAAAGGCGCGCGCAGCGTGCACAATCGCCGGCGCAAGGCCGATCGGCTCCAGGATCTTTTCAACCCCGTCCATCCGCGCAGCCGGTCCGGCCGCAACGATGACCGCAGCAGTATATGGTGTCTGATCCGCCGCGGCCTTTCTGTGAAACAGCGCCATGGCTCATTCCCCTTTCCGGATCTGTTCCACTGCGAGCAGCACGCCCAACCGGCCGGACTCATAGGTCAGGCCGCCCTGCAGATAGGCGGCATACGGCGGGCGCATTGGCCCATCGGCCGACAGCTCGATCGATGCGCCCTGCACAAATGCACCGGCCGCCATAATGACCTGCTCGGCGTAGCCCGGCATATCCCACGGCACAGGCGTGACGAACGAGTCGACCGGTGCGCCGGACTGGATGCCGCGGCAAAACCCCTCGAGCGCCTCTGGCTCGCCGAATTCAATCATCTGCACGATGTCTGCGCGCGGCGCATCGTATGCCGGCGTCGTGGCATAGCCAAGCAGCTCCATAACGCGCGCACAGAACACCGCTGTTTTCAGGGCCTGCGCCGTCGCATGCGGCGCAAGGAAAAAGCCCTGGTAGAGCAGACGGTTCTGCCCCATCGTCGCACCGCACTCCCGGCCGATACCAGGAGACGTCAGCCGTGCGGCGGCCGCCTCGACCAGCGCACGCCGGCCGGCAATATAGCCGCCCGTGACAGCCAGGCCGCCGCCGGGATTTTTGATCAGGCTGCCCGCGATCAGGTCGGCGCCAAGCGCAGTCGGCTCGGTCGTCTCGACAAACTCGCCGTAGCAGTTGTCCACCATAATATATGCATCCGGCGCGCCGGATCGAACCGCCCGGATCACGTCCCGGAGCATCGGGCACGTCAGCGACGCGCGCGTGGAGTAGCCGCGGCTGCGCTGGATGAGCACGGCCTTCGCACCACGCGATGCCGCGGCGATGGCCGGAAGATCCGGCAGCCCATCGGATGTCGGATCGACCTGACGATAGGACACACCAAACTCGCGCAGGCTGCCCGGCGCATTTCCTGTGATGCCGATCGCCGTCTGGAGCGTATCATACGGCGCGCCGACTGCACTGACAAGCGTATCGCCCGGGCGCAGCATGCCGAACAGCGCCGCCGCAAGCGCGTGCGTGCCATTGACGAATTGGACGCGGACGATGGCGTCCTCCGCGCCGAACACCTCTGCATAGATGCGGTCTAGCGTATCGCGGCCCAAATCGTCATAGCCATAGCCGGTCGTACCGGCAAACATGGTGTCGCTGACACGGTTGCGCTGAAATGCCGCGAGCACCCGCTCGGTATTGATCTGCGCCGTTTCATCAATGCGCGCAAAGACGGCGGCGCAATCGCGCTCGGCCTGCGCTGCAAGCTGCCGGGTCGTGTCCGAAATCTGCATCGTTACGCCGAGAACGCCTGCACCAGGATCTGCACGCACTGCTCGCAGTCGGACAGGCTGACCATCTCATTGTGCGTATGGACATAGCGTGCACAGATTGACATGCACGCAGCCGGCACACCGCTGCGGCTGCCCGCGATGTTGCCGGTGTCGGTGCCGCCGCGCACCTCAACAAACGGCTGGTATGGCACCCCGGTCTTCTTCGCAGCATCGATCAGCCGCTGCGCGATCACCGGATTGGAAATCGCCATGCGGTCCATCAGCGTAACAACCGGCCCGGCGCCAAGTTTGAGCGGATTTTTGGCCGTATCACAGGGCAGGTCGCCCGCGCCGCACAGATCGACCGCAACAGCGCAGTCCGGCATCACGGCATAGGCCGCCGGGCCGGAACCGCGGCAGCCAACTTCCTCCTGCACCGTAAAGATGACATACAGGTCCACGTCGCTGTCTTTCAGGCCCATCAGTGTCTTGAGCAGAATCGCGCAGCCGGCGCGGTTGTCCAGATACGGCGAGATCAGCATGCCGCCCTGCAGCATCGGCTCGCCGACAAATGTCGCTGTGTCGCCGATTGCAACCGGCTCGCCCGCCGTGTCAATGTAAATGCGCTCAACCGTCAGATCCTTCGGTTCGACGTTGGCATCGGCGCAGACAACACCGGTGACGCCGGTATTGAACACGACGCGCTGGCCAAGCGCATACGGCAGGCGGACGCCGCCGAGCGTGCACACGCGCACAAAGCCCTCTTTTTCGATATAGGTTGCAATGAAGCCGATCGAGTCCATATGGCCGGCAAGCATCACACGCTCGCCCTTGCCGGGTTTGTGGACGCAGAGATTGCCCATCGTGTCGCGCGAAACCTCGCCATACGGCGCTGCGATCTGCGCAATGACATCGGCCACCGGCGTCTCATGGCCGGACGGCGCGTGAACGGGAACGAGTTTTTTCAACAGTTCAAGCATGATTGACCTCCAGATATTGTAGAAATTTTTCTGTCAGCAGGCGTGCGTTGGCCACATCCCACAGGCAGGCCAGCGACGACGCGCTGTGAAGATACCGAACCGGAACGGAAATGACACAGGTACGGCAGCCGACCACGGCGCGCTGGATCGGCCCGGCATCGTTGCCGCCGGAGCAGCGCGTCTTGTACTGCCATGGGATCTGATTTTCCTCCGCAATCTGACACAGACAGGCGTACAGCTCCGGATCCGCGAGCGAGGCGGTGTCCGCAAACGAGATCGTCGGCCCTTTGCCGCATGTACACACGCGGCCGGCGCCGGTACAAAGCGGTGTGTCCGCAGCCGTTGTCCCCTCGAGCACCAGCGCAATATGCGGCTTGAGCGCGAACGCCGCGCCGAACGCGCCGCGGCAGCCGACCTCCTCCTGCACCGTAAACGCAAACCAGGTGTCGACCGGCAGCTCCTCCCGCAACAGCGCAAGCAGAATCGCGCAGCCGATGCGGTCGTCGAGCGCCTTTGCCTTCAAAAAGTGGTTGGGCATCGTCTGGACATCGTCGGAAAACACGCCCCAGGTGCCCGGCGGCACCAGGCGCTCAGCCGCCGCGCGGTCTTTTGCGCCGATGTCGATATAGAGCTCTTTTGTTTTGGGCAGTCGGCTGCGCTCGTCCGCATCACACAGATGGACCGGCTTGCAGCCGATCACGCCCGGCACGCGGTTTTCGCCGAGAAACACGCGCTTGCCCAGCATCACCCGGCGGTCAACGCCGCCGAGGAAACCGAAGCGCAGGCTGCCATCCGCCCGGGCCGAACGGACCATCACGCCGACCTCGTCCATATGCGCGCAGAGCATCACCGTCTGCTTCGGATGGACGCGCCCCTTTTTCCACACCAACAGACTGCCGGCCGGATCCTCGCGAATCTCATCCGCATAAGGGGCCGCCTGCGCGCGGATGTATTCACGCACCTGCGTTTCAAAACCAGACGGGCCAGAAAGTTTACATAACGCTTTTAACGTCTCAATCATTTCGCCGCCTCCTCTCCGAAGCCGCGCAGGAACTCTGCCAGCAGCCGTGCAGCCTGCTCGATGTCCGAAAGGCTGACAACCTCACACGTCGTATGCATGTATCGAAGCGGAATCGAAATCATCGCCGTCGGCACGCCCTCGCGGCTGATCTGCGTCGCAGCAGCATTCGTGCCGGGATTCCCGGTCATGATCTCCACGCCGTGCGGGATCCCATGCCGCTGGCACAGCGCGCGAAGCTGCGCCGTCAGCCCCTGTGAGAGCATCGGACACAGACCGATGGCCGGACCGCCGCCGAGCGGGAACGTCTCATCGCCATCACAGTCCGCCTGTGTGCCGAATGTGACATCGACAACAACAGCAGCGTGCGGCATCATGGAAAACGCCCCGGTCTTTGCGCCGAGCATCGTGGATTCCTCTTGCACTGAGCCAAGTACAATGACATCGCACGGCAGTGCCTCCTCTGCCAGCAGCTCCATCGCACGCAACAGCACAGAAAAACCGGCACGGTTGTCCAGCGCCTTGCCGCAGACCAGATCCTCCCCCAGCGCAATCGGGCTTGTCGCCCAGACAACCGGCGTACCGATCGGCACCGCAGCCGCCTGCTCCGGCGTGAGCGCCGCGTCGATGCGCAGCTTGCCGGACTCGAACGGCTTCTCCTGCTCCTGTGCCGTTAAAATATGCGGCGGCAGACATGCTATCACGCCGCGCAGCGGCGGCTGGCACAGGATTTCAACCTCTGCATCCGGCAGAAGGCGTGCGTCGATCCCGCCGCCGTTCACAAACGTCAAAAAGCCATCCTCTGCACCGGACACATACAGGCACACCTCATCGATGTGCGCGTCGAGCAGCACGCGCGGCGCGCCGAACCGGCCGCAGGCACGGATTCCAAACAGATTGCCGACCTGGTCGGTCGTCACGCTGTCGACGTATGGTTCGAGCAGCTGCTTCGCCGTTTCAACCGCGGCGGCCTCACGACCGGTCGGGCCGTGCGCTGCGCTGAGCGCCATCAGGCTCTCTTTCAACTCCATCGCAATCATCCTCTGTATAAATTATGTCAACTTATAGTTCCTGAACCAGCCGTTTGAATGCATCGCCGCGCTCCATGAAGTTGCGGAAGCAGTCAAACGATGCGCTGGCCGGGCTGAGCAGGACGACGTCGCCCGGGTGGGCAATTGCCGCGGCCAGGCGCACCGCCTGCTCAAACGAATCCGCCTCGAGCAGTTCGGGGCTGCCCTGCCGGTAGCGCGGCGCGTGTACGACGGCCTCTCGGATGTTCGGCGCTGTCGCGCCCGTCAGCACCAGCGCCCGGACGTGCTCGACGATCTCCGGTCCCAGCGTATCATACGGGATATGCTTGTCGTAGCCACCGGCAATCAGGATCACTTTCTGATCAAAGCTGCGAAGCCCCGCGATCGTGCGCGTCGGGCTGGAGGCAATCGAATCGTTGTAGAATTTCACGCCGTCTTTCTCCCGCACCAGCTCGATGCGATGCTCCACGCCGGCAAATGTGCGTGCGACGGCGCGGATATCATCATCGGGCACCAATCCCTCGACGGCGCAGATAGCAGCCATATAATTTTCCACATTGTGCAGACCGGGAATGCGGATATCCGCACGGGTCAGAACCGGCATATCGTCACGCCAGATTACGTCATCGCGCAGATATACGCCGCGTGCAGGCCGGTCCTGGCGGGAAAAATAGCGCACTTCGCCCACGGCCTTCGCACCAAACGACTCCGTGATCTCATTGTCCAGATTGAGCACAAGCACATCGCCCGGCTTCTGGTGCAGAAAAATGTTTTCCTTGGCCGAGACGTATTCCGCCATGTCGCGGTGCACATCAAGATGATTCGGCGCAAGGTTGGTCACGACTGCCACATGCGGGCTGGCATCCAAATCCATCAGCTGAAACGAGCTGAGTTCAAGCACTGCAAGATCATCCGGGGCAATCCGCTCCGCCTCGGGCAGCAGCGGCCGGCCGATATTGCCGCCGACCCAGACCCTGCGCCCGGCCCGGCGCAGCAATTCCGCAATCAGCGTCGTCGTTGTCGTCTTGCCGTCAGAGCCGGTCACCGCGATGATTGGGCACGGACATACTGCAAAGAACGCTGCCATCTCGCTCGTGATGCGCGCGCCCGCATCGCGCAGCCGCTGCAGCGCCGGTGCATCCGGCCGCATGCCGGGCGTGCGAAAGACGACGTCCGCCTCGACGCCGTCCAGATATCCACTGCCGAGCTTGAGCTTGGCGTCGAGCGACTGCAGCTCCAGAAGATTCTCATCGGGCTGCTCCATCCGGTCACAACCGGTCACATCGATGCCGTGCGCGGCGAGCAACCGCACCAAGGGCCGATTGGACACGCCCAGCCCAAACACGGCAACCTTTTTATCGCGCAGAGATTGAAGATATGCTTCGAGCGTCATATGCTTCCCTCATTTCAAGCGGTTTGCGACGCGGGCCTGTAAGCCGGGTTCTGTCATGGACAGCCATCTATCTAGGCGTGCCGTTGCCGGCACGCTCCAGCCATGCAAGGGGACGGCCGGGCAAGCCATATGTCCCCAATGTTGCTCCGGATAGAGTTTACAGCATCGGACTGTCTCCAGCCGACGGGTGAGCTCTTACCTCGCCTTTCCACCCTTACCGGTCGGGGCCAGTGCACTACCAGGCGGCGCGTGATGCGTCTTTGTTTGACATAGTGATGGCCAACAGCCGGCGGTATCTCTCTGTTGCACTTTTCCTGAAGTCGCCTTCGGCGGGCGTTACCCGTTATCCTCGCCCTGTGGAGCCCGGACTTTCCTCACGCGCGGCACTGCTGCCGCACCCGCGGCTGTCCGGCCCGGTCGCACCGTACATTGTACTCAAATCCGCACCGAAAGTCAAACACATTGCGCTCGCAGCATAAAGTCCCCCGGCGCCGCACAGGCGCCGGGGGACTTTATTTTCAGTATGCGCTCCATCCGCCGTCGACGGTCAGGGTCGCACCGTTGACGAATGTGGAGGCGTCGCAAGAGAGAAACACTGCAGTCGCGGCAATCTCAAACGGGTCGCCCAGCCGGGTCATCAGCCCCATACCGGGCGCGGAGCGGTTGACGCCGCGCTTGCTCGGCTCTGCCATGCCCAGACCGATATTGGTGTTGATGCCGCCGGGACAGATCGCGTTGCAGCGGATACCGCTGTCGCCATACATAAACGCGATGTTCTTTGTCATGCCGACAACCGCGAACTTCGAAGCGGTATAGGCCAGACCGGCACGCGCACCGCACAGGCCGCCAAGCGAGGCCGTGTTCAGGATGACACCGCCTTCGCCGCGTTCAAGGTAATACCGAACTGCCTTGCGGCAGGCGAACATGACGCCGCCGGCATTGATCTTCATCACACGGTCCCAAACGTCGTCATCCAGCTCGTCGATGGGCAGCATGCCATCCATGATGCCCGCATTGTTGAAGAGAATATCCATCTTGCCGCATTCGCTGATGGCAAAGTCAATCATCGCCTCGGCCTGCGCACTGTCGGCGACATTGACCTGGAACGGCTTGATCTGATCGCGATATTCCGAAAACTCGTCCTGCAGTGCCAGCACGCTCTCGTAATTCAGGTCGGCCGCAACGCAGATCGCGCCCTCCTGCACAAACAATGACGTAGTGGCCTTACCGATTCCGGAGCCTGCGCCAGTAATGACTGCGACCTTTCCCTCCAGCACTTTATTGCCGACATAACTTTTTGCATCCATCGTGTCTCGCTCCTTTGTCTTGAAATGCCGCCGGAAAAGCGCGCATTTTTGCGTCCTTTTTTGTTGTCCGGCGTTTGTTTATGGTTTCAGTATAGCAGGCCACACGCGGATTGCAATAGATTTTGACCGCCTTGAAAAGTTTATTTTTTATCATAAAATCACGTTAAAAGTCTGACAATCATTTTAAAATTGTTGGATTTTTCACAATGTCAATTTTGGTTGTTTTCTCTCCCGGTTTGGACAAAAAAGCAGCGCATCCCACAGGATGCGCTGCTTTTGGTATTCGCAATTTTGCAATGGGTTCAGATCGTGTCGAGCACGATTTCGCCGTTTTCGGCACGGAGTCGGATCTGGGAGATCGGGCTGAGATAGCTGTCGATGATCTTCTCTGCGATTGGATCCTCGATGAGCTTCTGCACCGTGCGGCGCAGATTCCGCGCACCATAGGTCACCGAGAACGACTTCTCGCTGAGCAGCGCAAGCACGCTCTCGTCCCAGCTGATCGTGACGCCGCGCTCTGCCATTGCGTCTTTGAGCTCGCCGAGCATGATCGCCGCGATGGCATGGAAATTCTCCTCGGTCAGCTTATTGAAGCATACCACCTCATCGACACGATTGATAAATTCAGGCCGCAGGAATTCGCCGAGCGCCTTGAGCGCCTTGTCGCGGCTCTGCTCGGTCATGCTCCGGCCGAAACCGACAGAACCGTCCTTGCGGTCAGAACCGGCATTGGAGGTCATGATGATGACCGTATTCTCGAAATTCACAACCCGGCCGTGCGCATCCGTGATGCGGCCATCGTCGAGAATCTGAAGCAAAATATTGAGCACATCCGGGTGCGCCTTTTCGATCTCATCAAACAAAATGACGGAATACGGCTTGCGGCGTACTTTTTCGGTGAGCTGCCCCGCCTCGTCATAGCCGACATAGCCGGGGGGCGAGCCGATGATCTTGGAGACGGAGTGCTTCTCCATATACTCGGACATATCCAACCGGAACAGACTCTCGGGTGAGTCGAACAGCTCGGCAGAAAGCTGTTTGACCAGCTCCGTCTTGCCGACACCGGTCGACCCGACAAAGATAAACGAAACCGGCCGGCGCTTGGTCGAGATGCCGACGCGGCTGCGGCGGATGGCGGTTGCTACCGCATGCACAGCCTCGTCCTGGCCGATGATATGCTGCTTCAGGCGCTCTTCCAGGTTTTTGAGCTGCTCATACTCCTGCTCACGGATCTTACTGGCCGGGATCTTGGTCCACAGTTCGATGATCCGCGCAAGGTTGTCAATGGTCAGCTCGGGGGGCGGCAGTTTTTCGAGTGGCTCAAGCTCACCTTCGATCTGGAACCGGCGCGAGCGCAGTGTGGCCAAGCGCTCATAGCTCTCCTGCCGCGGCGTCTCCTCGAGCATGTTGATCTCGAGATTGACATCGTCGAGGTCCTTGTGCAGCTGCGCGATACGCGAGATCGTCTCGCTGCGCAGGTTGACATCGGAGCACGCCTCATCGAGCAGATCAATGGCCTTATCCGGCAGGAAGCGGTCCGTAATATAGCGCTCGGAGAGGATGACGCACTGGCGCGCGATCTCCGGCGAGATACGAACGCCGTGATATGCCTCGTAGTAGTGGGCGATACCGCGGATGATCTCGATTGCCTCGTCAATGGTCGGCTCGTTGACCGTGACCGGCTGGAAACGGCGCTCAAGCGCGGCATCTTTTTCGATGTACTTGCGGTACTCGGTAAACGTGGTCGCGCCGATGACCTGAATCTCGCCGCGCGAGAGCGCAGGCTTGAGAATGTTGGCAGCGTTCATACTGCCCTCGGCGTCGCCGGCGCCGACGAGATTGTGCACCTCATCGATCACCAGAATAATATTGCCGAGTTTTTTGATCTCATCGATCAGGCTCTTCATTCGGCTTTCAAACTGGCCGCGGAACTGCGTGCCGGCGACCATCGCCGTCATATCAAGCAGGTAGACTTCTTTGCTGCGCAGCTTATACGGCACTTCCCCGTTCACAATCTTCTGCGCGAGCCCCTCTACGATGGCCGTTTTGCCCACGCCCGGCTCGCCGATCAGGCAGGGGTTGTTCTTCTGGCGGCGGTTGAGGATCTGGATGACGCGCTCTGTCTCGACCTCGCGGCCGATGATGCGGTCAAGTCCGCCTGCACGCGCCTTATCCGTCAGGCACTGGCAGTACGTCTCGAGAAATTTCTTTTTCTTCGAGCCGCGCTGACTGGCTGACTGCTGCTTGCCAGGCTGCTCTTTCGGCTCTCTGGGCGGCTGCGCGGGCATCATATTGTCATTGGCGGAGAACAGCTTGTTGAGGAATGGGAATGTGGCCGTCTGGCTCTCATTTTCCTCGCTGTCTTCGTCCTCGCGCAGCGTCAGCGCCTCTTCGCCGCCGAGCGCCTCGAGCATCTCGCCGGACAGGCTGTCAAGCTCATCCTCGCTGATGCCCATCTTCTGCATCAAATCCTCCACTGGCTTGATTTTCAGTTCCTTTGCACACTTCAGGCAAAGTCCTTCATTTTTTGACGTACCGTTTTCAATCCTTGTGATAAAAATCACGGCTACATTCTTTTTGCATCTGGAACACAAGGTTGGCTGCATGGCAAAAACTCCTTAAACACTGCTGTGGGCCTGCCATTGAGGCAGAAAGTTTGGTTTTCAGTATAACAAGAACACAATCAAAATGCAAACGGCAATTTACGGGATGAACAGCGACGCCGTGCTGCCGGAAAGGAGCAGCGCCGTACCGTCGGGGCGCATCAGCACGCGCGTGGCCGAGCCGGTGTCAGCTGTACCGGCATAGCGCTCCAGGCTGCCCGTGTAAACGGTCAGCCCGTCGACGGTCAGAACTGCCAGATACCCGCCGCTCGCCGAAATGCTCAGGATCTCCGCGCCGATATACACTTCACACACCTCGAGCGTCGCAGCGTCGACCGTAGCAATCGAATAGCGGCTGCCCGCCTGATATTCATTCAGCGACAGTACCAGAAATCCGTCGCCGCCGAATGCAAAGTCTTTCAGGTACCGGGTGGAATAATCATACCGGCCGGCCAGCGTGCCGTCCGTCTGGACAAAGACCGCCTCCGTCTCGCCGATGGCGCAGATGACCGTGTCGGACACATAGTCGAGATCATACACCAGCAGGTCGCCGAGCGAAACCGATGCCGGCGCATCCTGTGATGCGGTGTCAAACAGCAAAAGCGTACTCTCATATGTATGCGCCGACTGCCCGATGCTGACCGCCACGGCCTGAGATCCGTTTTCCGACACGGCGCACGGTGTCAAATAGCTGCTCGAGGAGCGCCATTTATAGATCTCCTGCTGGCTGTCGTCCAGCACGGTGAGCACGGTTCGCACCCCGTCTTCGACCGCGCAGTAGCAGATTGTATCGCCGGCGGAAATGTCCGCGTCGAGCAGTGCGCCTCCCGTTGTAATCTCAGCCGTGACGCCGTGTGAGGCGCTGACGGCAAGCAGCGATGTGCCGCCGATGTCATAGGCAATCGTCACATCATCACCAGAGGAAACGGCCGGCGAACTCATACCGCTCGAAACGGTGTAGAGGGCATCACCGTTGTCATCATAGAGTGTCAGCCCGCCGACGGACGCAACCGCAAGACCACTGCCTGCGGCGACATAGACGTTGCTGCTGTGCTGGTCATAGGAGAAGCGGCCGTCAGCTTCCGACTGCGAGACATTCAGGTATTTGATAAAGCGCCGCAGGCCGTCCAGACTCATATCATCCCAGAACAGCACCAGCGCCACTGCGCCGATGACCAGCGCAACCAGTACAATCAGCGAGAGCACCCGCAAAATAAGGTTCCGCTTCCGGCGCGATCGATCGGGGTAGATGCGTGTGATTTTACTGTCCGACATGGAACCGCTCCTCCCCGTCGTCGTACCAGAGCTGCGACAGATACAGTCCGCCCGGCGGCACCGTCGGCCCGGCGGCCGTGCGGTCGCCTGCTTCGAGCAGCGCGCCGATCCCGTCCGGATCGATCTTGCCCTCTGCCGCGTAGACAACGGTGCCAGTGATCGCCCGGGCCATATTGTATAAAAACCCGTTTGCACACACGCGCAGCTCGATGATATTTTCATTGCGCGCCACGGTGCAGTGATACACCGTGCGCACCGTACTCTTCACCTCCGTGCCGACCGAACGGACAGCAGCAAAATCGTGCGTGCCGACAAACTGCTGTGCTGCGCGCTGCATCAGCGCCGCATCCAGCGGCCGCGGGTAGAACCACGCGCGGTTGACATAGAATGGATCCCGAATACGGGAATTATAGATCAGATAAGTATACTCCTTGCGCACGCACGAGCCGATGGCGTTGAACCCGTCGTGGACATCCCACGCGCGGCAGACAACAATATCCCCGGGCAGATGCGTATTGAGCGCATACGGCAGCCGTTCGGCCGGGATGCGCGAATCGGTGCGAAAATTGGCGATGTAAACCCTGGCGTGGACGCCGGCGTCGGTCCGGCCGCAGCCGGTGATATGAACCGGATGCCCCACCACTGCGGCGGACGCCTTTTCGAGCGTCTCACAGACGGTGACTTCGGTTTTCTGAACCTGCCAGCCATGATAGGCGGTTCCGTCATACATCAGCTGCAAAGCGAGATTGCGCATAAAGCCTCCTATAAGCCGAACAGGCGCAGGGTGATCACACTGCCGAGCAGCGCCAGACACACTGTGCCGGCCAGCGCGTCGCGTCCCTGGTAACAGAGCTGCTTCATCCGGGTCCGCCCCTCGCCGCCGTGGTAGCAGCGGCACTCCATCGCCGTAGCCAGCTCATCGGCACGGCGGAATGCGCTGATAAACAGCGGCACCAGCACCGGGATCAGCGCCTTGGCGCGGCGGATCAGGCCGCCGGTCTCAAAATCTGCACCGCGCGCTTTCTGCGCCGAGATAATCTTATCGGTCTCCTCGATCAGTGTTGGAATAAAACGCAGCGCAATCGACATGATCATGGCCAGCTCATGCACTGGCACATGGATCTTTTTGAGCGGACCAAGCAGGCTTTCAATTCCATCCGTCAATGCGATCGGCGAGGTCGTGTAAGTCAGAAGGAATGTCCCCATCACCAGCATGATGATCCGAATGACCATGAAAAATGCAGTCTGGATGCCTTCGAGCGTAATATGAAAGATCCAGAACGAGGCAATCTCATGCTCTCCGCCCGTATAGAGCAGGTTGAGCACCGCGGTGATAATAATGATGATAATCAGCGGCTTGAGCCCGCGCAGCATTGTCTTCAGCCGGATCCGGGAGATGGCGATGCTGCAGCCCAAAAATGCCAGCACCAGCCCGTAGGAGACAAACCACTCCGCCAGGAACAGTGCCACGATATAGACAATGACTGCAATCAGCTTCGTGCGCGGATCAAGGCGGTGGATCGGCGTATCGCCCGGGAAGTACTGGCCGAGCGTGATATCTTTCAGCATGCGCCGCCCTCCCTGCACGCCAGGATCGCATCGCGCGCCTGCTCAATCGTAAAGCACGAAGGATCAACCGGCAGCCCCAGCGCACCGAGCCGGAGCAGCACCGACGTCACCATCGGCACATCCAATCCAATCCAGGTCAGCTCCTCCGCGTGGGCAAACACCTCGCGCGGGGTGCCCTGCATGGCAATCTGCCCCTGGTTCATCACGACAAGGCGGTCGGCCATTTCGGCAACTTCCTCCATCGAGTGCGTCACCATGATGATCGTTGCGCCGACGGCTTTCTGGTAGTCGCGGATGTTGCGCAGGACGCTCTCGCTGCCAACCGGGTCAAGTCCGGCTGTCGGCTCGTCGAGAATCAGCACATCCGGCTCCATCGCGATCACGCCGGCGATGGCCGCGCGGCGCTTCTGTCCGCCGGACAGGTCGAACGGAGACTTGTCGAGCAGTTCCTCCGGCAGGCCGACGAAGCCGGCCGCACGCTCCACGCGCCGTTCGATTTCCTGCTCGTCAAGCCCCATGTTCTTCGGCCCAAATGCGATATCCCGCCGCACTGTCTCCTCAAAGAGCTGGTACTCCGGGTACTGGAACACCAGCCCGACCCGAAAGCGGATCGATCGGGTGAACGCTTTGGATTGAAAAATATCCTGCCCGTCAAACAGCACCTGCCCGGACGTCGGCGCGAGCAGGCCGTTGAGATGCTGCATCAGCGTCGACTTGCCTGAACCGGTATGACCAATGATGCCGAGGAACTCTCCGCGCTCAGCGGAAAAATTGACCTCGCGCAGCGCATACTGCTCAAACGGCGTTCCCGCGCTGTAAATGTGCGTCAGATTCTTTGTCTGTAAAATCGGTGCCACTCTGTCTCCCCCGAACCGTTCAACTGGGCCGCACAGCCCGAAAAATCGCCTGCGCGCAGTCCTCGACCGACAACGCCGAGAGCGGCAGTTGAAAACCGGCGCGGTTGAGCTCGCACAAAAGGCGCGTCGTGTCCGGCACGGTAAGCTGCGCGCGCTCAAGCAGCTCCACCTGGGAGAACACCTCCACAGGCGTGCCGTCAGCGATCAGTTTTCCGTCTGACATGATGACGACGCGGTCCGCTTCAATCGCCTCGCGCATATGGTGCGTAATCAGCACAACCGTCACGCCCTGCTCGCGGTTGAGCCGTGTCACCGCCTCAATCACCTCTCGCCGGCCGCGCGGGTCCAGCATAGCAGTCGGCTCGTCGAGCACAATGCATTTCGGCTGCATGGCGATCACGCCGGCAATGGCCACACGCTGCTTCTGCCCGCCGGAGAGCAGATGCGGCGCATGCATCGCGTATTCCGTCATATCAACCGCCGCAAGCGCATCGTCGACCCGCTGCCGGATCTCCGCCGGCGCTACGCCGAGATTCTCCGGTGCAAATGCAACATCCTCCTCAACCACGTTGGCCACAATCTGATTGTCTGGATTCTGAAATACCATACCAACTGTGCGGCGCACGTCGAGCACGCGCTTTTCGTCAGCAGTGTCAACGCCGTACACCCACATGGTACCACCCGTTGGCAGCAGAACCGCGTTGAAGTGCTTGGCCAACGTCGATTTTCCGCTGCCGTTATGGCCGAGGATCACAACAAACGAGCCGTCGTCCACCGTCAGATCCAGGTTTTCAAAAACCGGAATGGCCAGCGCGCCGTCCTCTGCGTCGACGGGGTAGGCAAAAGTCAGATTCTCTGCTCGAATTACCGGTTCCATTGCTCTCACCTCACCCATCGTCCTGTACTGCCGCACGGCAGCGTCAGGCCGCTCGCTGTAACCGGCAGTCCCAGCTCACCGCACACCGACGCGCCGCCAAAACGCGCGGTAAAAACCGCATCAAGCAGATATCCCACCACCGACGGGGCCAATCCCGTCGTGTAGGAGTTGATGATGACAAACAGCGGCTCGTCCGAAAGCACGCGGCTTGTCAGCTCTACAAACGGATATAAATCCTTTTCCAGCTTCCAGACCTCGCCGGAGGGGCCTCGCCCATAGGACGGCGGGTCCATAATGATCGCGTCGTAACGCCGGCCGCGGCGGATCTCCCGCTCGACAAATTTGGCACAGTCGTCGACAATCCAGCGGATCGGCCGGTCGGAAAGGCCGGATGCAGCCGCGTTTTCCTTGGCCCATGCCACCATCCCCCTGGCCGCGTCAACATGGCAGACTGACGCGCCGGCTGCGGCAGCTGCAACCGTGGCGCCGCCAGTATAGGCAAACAGATTGAGCACACTGACAGGACGCCCGGCTGCGCGGACCGTCTCATCAATAAAGTCCCAGTTGGCCGCCTGCTCCGGGAAAATACCGGTATGCTTGAAGTTCATCGGCTTGACGTTGAACACCAGATTGCGATATCCAATCGTCCATCGCTCCGGCAGCCTGTTGGCCGACCAGCGGCCGCCGCCGGAGGAAGAACGCGCGTAGCGCGCGTCATACGTCTTCCATCGCGGGTCGCGCCGCGGCGTCTGCCAGATCACCTGCGGATCAGGCCGCACAAGCAGATAGTCGCCCCACCGCTCGAGCTTCTCGCCGCCGGTGCAGTCGATCACCTCATAGTCGTTCCACTGATCTGCAATCCACATACCGACGTTCAAACTCCATTCTCTTTCTCAAGCTGTCTACCACCCCTCGAGATCGGGGTCGGTTGTCACGTCCGGATCCG
>CAZGBU010000001.1:30510-36124 GCA_964523945.1 uncultured Oscillospiraceae bacterium | reverse complement strand
TCCGGATCCGGTTCTTCCTCCGGATCCGGTTCCGGCTCGGGAATACTGGTTTCGTTGTGCAGATAGCACGTCAGATTGATCGGGTCACCCGTTGTGCTCTGACACACATAGAAGCCCAGCGGCGCATTGTCTGTATCGACATTATACTGCTGGTCGGCGACAACGACGTTTGGCACCGGGAAATAGCGCGCGACGCTGATCATGCCGACAAAGTGGGTCGTATTGCCCGGCACGCCGGCACAGTATTCGTTGACCAGGTGGCCGGATTCGTCGCAGATCTCCCCGGCGACATGTGTGGTGCATGTCTCAGTCGGTACATCGTAGATGCTGACCAGCGCAGTGCGCGTGCGGTCGCCGCGGATATCCTGCTGGCACCAGGGGCCTGCAAGCATACCGCTGTCGGCACAGTATGTGCATTCGACAATATTGGACGGCTGCTGGAAGCTGCGATCCGCTTTATCCTCGTGTACCAGCTCCATTACTTTCCGCCAGAGCGTGACGGCCGGATTCTCGGTCGTATCGGTCAGGATAACCTCCTCCGGATCGTCATAGCCGACCCAGACGGACGCAGTATAATATGGTGTGTAGCCACAGAACCAGCGGTCATAGTCCGAGGTGGTCGTACCGGTTTTACCGGCGACGTCAATGCCGTCGAGCTGCGCGCCGGTACCGGTGCCATTCTCCACGACGCCGACAAGCATATTGGTCAGATACCACGCCGTCAGTTCCTTGACAGCCGTGTGTGTCTCCTGCGTGTTGTCGAGAATGACATTGCCGCTCTGGTCGAGCACCTGCGTATAGGTGCGCGCTTCCCGGTAGGTGCCGTTGTTGGCGAAAGTTGCATAGGCCGCAGCCATTGCCTTGACCGTAACACCGTTGGTCAGCCCTCCGAGCGCCATCGGCGCGAGGTCGACATCAGTGTACACCTGATCGCCGATTGTGCGTTCAGACACCAGCGTGGAGAGCCCAAGCTGTTCTTTCGCAAAGGTATAGGCGTATTCCACACCGACATCGTCACAGATCTTGACCGCAATGGTGTTCGTCGAGCGCTCCAGCGCTTCGGAGACCGTCATCAGGCCGCGATAGGTCCGATCCTCGTTGCGCGGCCAGGTAGAGGTGTCCGTAAACGAATATGGCGTGTCGTCGTAAACCGTGATGGGCGTAATGATCCCGAGGTCTAGCGCCGGCGCGTAGACCGACAGCGGCTTGATGCATGAGCCGGGAGAAAGTGTGCTCTGCGTTGCACGCGAATACGTCAGGCTGCCGGTTTTTTCGCCGACGCCGCCCGCGAGCGCAACCACATCGCCGGTCTCGTTGTCGATGATCACAATGCCGGACTGGAGCTGCTGGTAGCTCTCGGTATCCGGAATATTGCTCAGATCGGTGTAGATTTCGTCGACTGCCGCCTGCACATCCGGATCAATCGTGGCATAAATGGAGTAACCGCCGGAGAGGACCATCTGGTAGACGACATTATAGTCATAACCGGTCTGCTCCATCATGTCCGAAACGACATCCCGGATGACCTGATCCACAAAATAGGAATAGTACTCGCTGTCGCCGTCGGCGTCATCATCCTCGCCGGAGGTATTGGTGAACACCAGTTCCTGGTCGAGCGCGGCCTCGTATTCCGACCGGTCGATATAACCCTGATCGAACATTTCATACAGAATCAGGCGCTGGCGTTCGATGTTCCGGTCCTCGTTGATATACGGGTCGTAGATCGACGGGTTGTTGGTGATCGCAATCAGACTGGCGCATTCTGCCGTCGTCAGCTCGGACAGGCTCTTGCCAAAATAGACCTCGGCGGCCGATTTGACACCGTAGCACCCCTCGCCGAGATAGATCGTGTTGAGATACCACTCCAGGATGTCCTCCTTTGAGTGGTTCTCTTCAAACTCAAGCGCACTGAGAATCTCAACAAGCTTGCGCCGCACCGTAACCTCTTCGTTTCCCGTCAGGTTCTTGATGAGCTGCTGGGTAATGGTTGACGCGCCATACGTCGTAGAACCGCCCAGGAACATATTCAATGAAGCCCGGATCGTGCGCAGCCAGTCGACGCCCTTATGATCCAGGAAGCGCCTGTCCTCGATGGAAATACACGCAAAAATCAGATCCGTTGGGATCTCCTCATAGCTCGCCCAGATTCGGTTTTCCGAACCATAGAGCTTCTGGAGCTCCTGGTAGGAACCGGTATCGTCGTCATAATAATAGATCACTGACGTCTGGTCGAGTGAAAAGCCGTCCATTGAAAAATCTGCCTGCGGCGCCAGATCCGTCTTGACATAGACGACAAAAATGCACAGGAAAATCAGGACCGTCAGGAACCCCACAAGGAACATGGTTCCGATGATCTTTCCGGCTATGGCAAACCCGTGCCGCACCCTGCGGCCGCGGCTGAGTTCTTCTGCCATCGTCCTCCCGCCTTTCCGAACAGACTGAAATTGCGGGCACAGCCCGCTATGGCATACTCTTGTATTTTATCATTATAGCATGCCTGTCAATGTTTTCCCACTGATTTCCCGCTGATATTTTTCGTCACCCGCGGCAGACTATATCCGGTGATGCAAATGAAACGGCAACATGCAGCGCAGTGGACTGCCGCTCTCCTGCTGGCCGCCGCACTGGCGGCGCCCGTCAGCGGCAGCGCCGGCTGGTACCTGCGCGCAGACGGGGGAACAGTCTGTATCTTCGACGCCGCAACCGGCCACCTGGCCGAACGGACAGATACGCCTGTCTCCTCCCTGCAGCAGGCCGATCGTGAAGCGCTCGCGGCCGGCGTGTATTGCGGCACTGCCGACGAACTGACCCGCGCGCGGGAGGATTTTTGCTCGTAACGCACGAATCCCGTCTGAAAATACCTCTTGATTTTCCCCGCCGCGCGCATTACAATGCAGATAGTCTAAGCACGGAGGACGCATACCATGAGTGAGCTGTTCGGAGACGATTATATCTCCATCACAGACGACGAGGGCAATGACTACGACCTCGAAGTACTCGGGCGCGTGGAATACAGCAGCGCGGAATACCTGATTGTAACTCTCGCCGACCCTGCAGATGAGCAGGAGGAGCTGGAGGTCAGCATCCTGCGCGTCGAGCTTGACGACGGCGAAGAGATCCTCTGCACGGTCGAGGACGAGGGCGAGCTGGAAGCTGTCTACGAGCTGTTCTGCGAAGCTGACGACGAGGAAGAACTGGAATAAGCGAATCAATCGATTCCCTGCTTGGTGCGTGACGGGCCTTTTTTTAACCCACATCTTTTCAACGGGGAGCTGGACTCCTGCGAGGGATTGCAGGCCTCCCGGCCCGGCTTCGACCGGTGCTGGAAGTTGGAAGCAATGAACTCCCAGGGAGGCACCCCACCTGCCATTTTCGTGCAGGTTATAACTGGGTTCGCACGGCCGAAGCGGGGAATCTTTGCATGCACTGCGCCGCGCGCAAGCGCGGCGCTTTTCGTTTTGGTCCGGATATCATCATACCGCAGCGGGGGCGGTACAATCCTGAACTTTCTGTGAATTTTCCGCTGTCCGGCCCGGGTTTTGGAATCCGGGACTTGCATCAGCCGACGCAATCCGCTATAATAGCACGGTGCCGCACCCGATTTGCGGCGGACGTTAATGTTTAATTGAGAGGATGGAACCTAGCTATGAGCGCATCCCGCGAAAAGAAAAAACGCCAGGAGGGGCAGGCGGCCGCCGCCAAAAACGCCGGCAAGCAATCCCGCGTCCGGCCGCTCCACATTCTGTACGCTGTGCTGGCCGTTGTACTGGTTGTCGTCTTTGTATTTGTCGCGCTGGTCGGCAACGGCTTCTTCAACAACCGCGCCACTGCCATGACAGTCGGCGAGCACAAGGTCACGGCTTCCATGTACAATATTTTCTACATGAGCCTGTACTCCAACTATTATAATTCCTATGCCGACTATATTGACAGCTACGGATACCCGTTCAGCTCCAGCGAACCGCTCGATGAGCAGATCTACGACACGGAAACCGGCCAGACCTGGGCTGATTATTTCAAGGAGCGTGCGCAGGAGAGTCTGGTCTGGACATTTGCGCTGACCGACGCAGCTGCAGAAGCCGGCTACACTCTCTCGGAAGACGGCGCAGCAGAAATTGACGAGCTGATTGCCGGCCTTGACGATACGGCCACGACCTACGGTTATCACTCTGCCAACGGTTACCTGACGGCCTACTTTGGTGCCGGCGTTGACACTGAGCTCTACCGCGAGTTCCTGGAGCTGCAGTATCTGGCCAACGAATACCAGGAGCAGATGGAAAGCAGCTTTACCTATACCGAGGACGAGCTGCTGGCGTATTATGAAGAAAACAAGGTGGATTTTGACGTCGTGACCTACCGCACTTATTTCGTTGACGGCCAGGCCGAAAGCGAAACCGTCACGGACGAGGAAACCGGCGAAGAGACCACGGTCGAACCGACCGAGGAGGAATCCGAGGCTGCGATGACTGCCGCGCAGGAAACCGCCGAGGCAATGGCCGACGCCACCTCCGGCGATGAATCGGCGTTCATCGGCTATGCATATCTGCTCGAAAATGAGCTGACACTTGGCGAGGACGAGTCCTATTCGGATTACGCCGCCGAGGACTACGAGGATGCGACAACCGAGCATCGCTACTCTTCTTACTCCACCGCCACCGGCACACTCGAGGCGATGGCTGAATGGCTGTTTGACGAGAGCCGTCAGCCCGGCGACACCGCCGCTCTCAGTGCTGAAAACGGCTATTACGTCGTCTACTTCGGTGAGCGCAGTGACAACAACTACAGCACAGTCAATGTGCGCCACATCCTGATCGAGCCGGAAGATGTTGAGGACGTCACCGACGAAGACGGCAATGTTGACGAGGAGGCCACTGCTGAGGCCGAGGAACAGGCCAAAGCCGACGCCCTGGCCGAGGCCGAGGCGCTGCTCGACGAGTTCCTGGCCGGCGATGCGACCGAGGACAGCTTTGCCACGCTGGCAGAAGAAAACACCGACGACACCGGGTCTTCCTCCACCGGCGGACTCTACGAGGGCGTCTACCGCGGCCAGATGGTGCAGGCATTCGAGGACTGGTGCTTTGACGAGAGCCGCCAGCCCGGCGACACCGGTATTGTCGAGAGCGATTATGGCTATCACATCATGTATTTCGTCGGCCTGGGCGACAACTACCGCGACACGCTGGTGGACACTGCCATGCGCACCGAGAATTACAACGCCTGGTATGAAGAGATCAGTGCCGCTTACACGGTTGCTGAGCGCGGCTTCGGCATGCGTTTTGTGACCGACTGAGCACGATTCCGCACAGACTCACGCAGCATAAAAACCCCTTCCGCGTCCAAACTAGGAGCGGAAGGGGTTTTGATTTTGAAGCAACTCACCTGGAAATATGCCATCAGCGGCCTGCTGGCCGGTGCAGCCAACGGGCTGTTCGGGGCAGGCGGCGGTATGCTGCTTGTTCCGCTGCTGACACGCTGGTGCCATCTCGAAGACAAAAAAGCATTTGCCACAGCACTGAGCATCATCCTGCCGATCTGTATTGTCTCGCTGATCGTCTACGGCCGCAGCGGCGCGCTGGATTTTCATCTTGCGCTCCCCTATCTCATCGGCGGCCTG
>CAZGBU010000001.1:1970-30410 GCA_964523945.1 uncultured Oscillospiraceae bacterium | reverse complement strand
CGGCGGCCTGCTGGGCGGGCTTCTGTTTCGCCGCGTCAGCGCCGCTTTTCTGCACAAGGCGCTTGGCATCGTCATTCTCTGGGGAGGGATCCGTCTGATATGGCAGAATTTCTGATTGCATGCGCCGCAGGGCTGGTCTGCGGTGTGATCTCCGGCTTCGGTATCGGCGGCGGTTCCATCCTGATGGTCTGGCTGACCGCTATGCTCTCGGTTGAACAGCGGGCGGCACAGGGTGTCAATCTGCTCTACTTTCTGCCGACAGCCGGCGCCGCGCTGATCCTGCACGCCAAAAACAGGCAGGTTGCATGGCGCGCCGTCCTGCCTGCCGCCGCAGCCGGCTGTATCGCCGCATTTGCGCTCTCTCAGCTCGCTGTCCGGCTCAACAGCTCCGTTTTACGAACAATCTTTGGTGGCTTTTTGATCATAATTGGCCTGACAGAATTGTTCAAAAGGACGAAAAATAAAAGTTCGGGGACGAATTGATTCGTTCCCTCTTTCTTTTGTTTGCTTGATGCGCTAATATTTAGGAGTACCCCGCTGTGCGGGGCGCATCAAACAACAGGAGGCAAAAGCATGGCAGACAAGCTCAGCATTCAGCAGACCACGCGCTATCCGGATGGGCTGACCATCCCGGCCGGCGGTCTGGACATCCCCGATACCCACCTGGCCGTGATGACGGTCGACGGCGTCGCCACCCGCATCCAGCCCGGCGAATACAAAGGAGAGGTCGTTGTCGAGCTGCTCGAAAAGGTTCCGGCACTCGGCAAAGTCAAGCTCCCACCGTTCCATGGTCCGAGCAAGGAGCCGGAGCTGGTACAGTACAAAAACCCGTACCGTTCCGCACTGATGATCGACACCGACGAAAACGGCAGGCAGTTTATCGACGAGGCGCGTTCGGCCAAAACCGCCATCGTCGGCGCCGAAATCACCGAAACGGGCATTCGGGGCGGCTCGATCACCACGCATGACGACTGGTTCAACGGCATCACCGTCGCCGACGGCGAATACCGCATCGAAGACATGAAGCTCAACATGGAGGGCCGCGGCGGCGACGACTTCGAGATGTTCGGCTGCGGCATCGCCGTGGGCGGCAATGCCAAGGTCGTTATTAGCAACGTTGAAATCGAGACAGCCGGCAATATTTCCACCGCGGTAGACATCGCGGAAAAATCCGACGTTCTGCTCAAAGACTGCCGGATCAAAACCGTCGGCGACGACAACCGCGAATACCGCGACAACACGATGACGCATGTGCCCTGGGTCATGGGCCTGAAGGGCACCGTTCGCTCCGTCAACGCGATCGGTAACTCCGTCTCCACATTCTACAACACCGTGGCCGAGTCCAATGGCTGGGGCGTGTATTCAACCGACGATGCGCATGATCTGAAGCACAATCTTGTCAATGCAAAGGCCGTGATCAGCAAGGACGGCCCGTATCAGTCCGGCTACGGCGCATATGTGCTCGGGTCGGACACGAGTACATTCCTCGGCGCGGAGTTTGAAAACACGACCTACGGTCTGGTTTTTGCCGGCTCCGGCGCCGACGTCGTCGTTGGCCCAAGCTCGCGTGAGAATCTCGAGCGCCGCCTGGGCGCGGACACCCTGCTCGCAAAAGAGACAAACGGCTTCGCCGATGTCGAACAGAAAAACACGGTGTTCCGCTGCGTGCGCAATGCGATGATGTTCCACGGCAATGCCACCGGACCAAAGCCCAGCCATGTAGAGATCCAGCCGGGCACCGAGCTGCACACCGGCGAGGCCACATTCGTCGTCAAGGCCGAGGGCCGCAAGACACCGGACGGGCAGGAAACACTCGGCACCAGCCCCGAGATCGATGTGCGCGGCGCCGTGGTTGAAAACAACGGCGTGCTGCTGCACTTTATGGAGTCCGACGACCCCGGTATGGGCGAGTACGGGTTCGACAAACACTGGGCGGAATACTATCTCGTTCCCGAGATTGATCCGAAGCCGTTCCCCGGCTTCGACCGCTGCCATTACCGCCTGCCCGGGACGATGAATGCCAGCTTCCACGACATGACCGTCTCCGGCAATATCTACAACACCGTGTGGAAAACACCGCAGAACCTGAACATCGAACTTGACAATGTGACATACACCGGCGCGATCACCACTGGCATCCAGTTCCATCGGAATTTCAAGCCCGGCGAGAAGATCATGATCGACAATCCGTTTGAGATCGGCAACGTCGGCGTCACGCCGGTGCCTGACTACTGCAACGGTCTGATTGTGACGATGCGCCGCGGTGCGACCTGGTGCGTGACGGGCGCGAGCTATCTGTCGATGTTTGTCATGTATCAGGATTCAAGCGTCAGCGCCCCCGCCGGCAAACGTGTCATTATGACCGTAGACGGTGTCCGCAAGAACATTGTCCCCGGCATCTACCGCGGCGACATTCGCTTCGAGCTGATCGACGAGCTCAGCGCCATCGGCAAATACGAGGTCGAAAGCGGCTTCTCCCCCACTGGCGTCAAGCAGGTGCACTATGAGCATCCGTACGAGTCCGCGCTGACCGTTGACACGGACGAGGCCGGCAAGACCGTTGTGCGCCGGAATCAATCCGCGCTGTCAATGCTCGTCGGCTCGGACTTTGACGATACCGGAATCCGCGGCGGCAAAATTGTCAATGAGTGCCCCCGCGCGAACATCATCACGGTGCTTGACGGCGAATACCGCATCTCGGATGTGTCGATCCAGTCGAACGCGCATGGTGCAGACGACTTCGAGGCATACGGCGCATCCATCGCCGTCGCCGGCAAGGCAAAGGTCGTCGTCGACAACGTGACAATCGACAACGTCGGCGCAGTCTGTACCGCTGTCGACGCAGTCGAAAAGGCCGACGTGCTCGTCATGAATTCAACGATTCGGACCAAGGGCCTTGACCCCGACACCTGCTGGGCCGACGCAATGACCGAAGTGCCCTGGGTGCTTGGCCTGAAAGGCTCTGTCCGCTCGACCAACGTCTGCGACGAGGCGCACGCCACCTATTATAACTGCGATATGGTCTCCAACGGTTGGGGCGTTCTGTCGACCGACGATATCTCTGAGGGCGCGCGCCACGACATTGTCAATACAAAAGCTGTCATTGAAGAGGACGGCATCTTCGACTCCGGCTATGTCGTCTATGCGCTCGGCAAGGTGCGCACCAAGCTGTTCGGCGCGGAAATGTCCTCGCCGGATTATCCGATCACGTTCGGCGGCAACACCAACGACATCTACATCGGCTCGAGCACCAAGGAAAACCTGGTGCATTACCTTGGCACTGACTCGCTGCTGGCAAAAGAGACAAACGGCTACGACTCCGTTGTGCCGCGCATCACGAAGCTGCACGGCGGCTGCTATGCGCTGATGTGGCACCATGTATGCACCGGCAAAGTTACGATTGAGGATGCTGAGCTCTCCGGCGACCGCTGCGTATTCCTGATCAAAGCGATCGAGGGCAATATGTTCGGCCGCGTCATGCCGCCGTCGAGCCCGACGCTCGAGGTCAGTCGCGCAAAGCTCTCGTCCAAAGGCGGCGTCATCCTCCATCTGATGGAGAACGACGACGCCGGCATGGGCATCGGCGGGCATGATCTGCACTGGGCAGATTCGTACACAGTGCCGGACACCACGCCGGTCGTTGTCGACGGCTGGAACGCTGCCGATCCGGACGCGCAGAGCACCGTCCACGTCCGCTTTGCCGACATGGAGATGGCTGGCGATATCTACAACACGCGCTTTGGCTCCGGCCACAACCTGGCCGTTACGCTTGACGGCGTGCGCTACGCCGGTGCCATCACCGCTGGCCGCCAGTATCACAAGACGTATAAGCCGGGCGACAAGATCTATCCCGACACGCCGCGCGAGCTCGGCAACGTCGGCTGCCTGCCTGCCCCGGTCGTCTGCAACGGCGTGATCGTCACGCTGCTTGCCGGCACGAGCTGGACAGTCACCGGCACGAGCTATCTGTCGAGCCTGACCATCGGCGAAGGCGCCTCGGTTGAAGCCGCGCCGGGCTGCACACTGATGCTGACGGTCGACGGGACTGAGACCCCGCTCGCCGCCGGCACCTACACAGGCAACGTCGTGCTGACGGTCAAACAGGCTGCCATGCCGCACTGAGTCCCATCCTGCATGTCAAGAGCCGCCGGGGCTTCCCCGCCCCGGCGGCTTGCGTTTCAACCATCTGGAAGGAGTGAGAGGATGGCGCACACCGATACGCTCGACCCGGTCCGGCTGCGGCTGTGGAACCGGTATTTTCTTTTGTTGATGGTCATCAACTTTTTTGCATCGCTGTGCAACCAATTTTTCAATCCGACGCTGTCGCTGCATGTGACGGCACTCGGCGGAAGTGAGTCTGTGGTCGGCCTGCTCGGCACCTCAATGACGCTCGGCTCGGCTGTATTCCGCATCGTCGGGGGCAAGGTCTGCGACCGGCGCGGCCGTATGAAAACCGCGCTCATTGGCCTGCTCGTCTTTCTGGCCGCATCCGCGCTGTTTCTGATTGTGGAGAATATTCCGGGCATCCTGGCGCTGCGCGCGCTGCAGGGTATGGGCTTCGGCCTGTGCTCGACATCACTGACTGCATCGGTCGCCGATGTGCTGCCGCAGCAGTCAATGGCCACCGGAATCGGCTACTACGGTCTGGCCAATTCGCTTTCGCAGACGATCGGGCCGAGCTGCGCCGTCGGACTGTACTATACTGAATGGGGCTTTCAGGCCGTTGCGGCCGTAGCAACCTGTTCGCTGGCCGTCTCGGCAGCACTGACACAGCTGTGCCGGTTTGAGCGGAATGAATCATTTCTGCGGGCCGTCGCTGCGACCCGGCCGGCACAGGCTGAGCCGAGCACGCACGCCCCGCAGACAGAGTACCGCGGGGTATGGAAGTACTTCGAAAAAACCGCAATTCCCTGCGGTGTTGTCATGCTTTTTGCATGTCTCGCCTCCGGCGTCATCACCGGCTTCGCTGTCCTCTACGCCAAGCAGGAGCAGATCGCAGTGGAAAACGCAGGCCTTTATTTTACCATTTCCGCTGTCGGCGTCGTGATCTCACGTCTCGGGACCGGAAAGATCATCGAGCGGTATGGCACGCTGCCGGCACTGGTTGGCTCATTTATTTTCGGCATCGCGTGCTTTTCGCTGCTGATTCTGGCGCGGCAGGTCCATATTCTGTTCTTTGTATCCGGCGCATTCAACGGATTGAGCACCGGACTGTATCATCCGGCGCTCAACACCGAGGCGATGTTCCGCGCGCCTGCCGACCGGCGCGGTGCCGCATCAGCTACGTTTCAAGTACCGACGGAGCTTGGTTTTGCCCTTTCATCGCTGCTGGCAGGGGTCATCATCGAACAAAGCGGCAGCCACATCGTCTCATGGTGGGTCTGCATCGCATACGATGTCGTTGGCCTTGCGCTCTCCGTCCTGTTCTTCCGCAGGCGCCGCCCTGCCGCACAACAGACATAATGCTGCGCTGCGCATACGCCGCAATCACGGGCAAAATATGCACATGATCGATTTGACGGTGGCCAAAAACCGGGGCCGGAGCGGCATCGCTCCGGCCCCGGTTTTGTTTTTCAGCTGCTGCGCAGTCGCGCCAGGTAGCCCTCCAGGATCAGGCTGGCTGCAACAGCGTCGACAGTCTCGCGGTGGCGCTTCATCCGCTTTCCATTCGCCGAGAGGATCTGATGCGCCTCAACCGTCGTGCGCCGCTCGTCCCACAGCACCGGTTCCACCCCTGTCAGCGCCGCAAGCTGCGCGGCAAACGCCCGGCACAGCGCAGCACGCGGCCCCTCGCTGCCATCCATGTTGCGCGGCAGGCCGACCACCAGGCGCTCTGCGCCCGACTCTCGGTAGAGCCGCGCCGCCTCCTGCGCCGCCGTCTCGCGGCTGCGCGTGTGGATGACCTGCGTCGTACCGACAATCACCCCCGCCGCGTCAGAGATCGCCACGCCGGTACGCGCATCGCCGTAATCCAGCGCCATCACTCTCATTTGAATCCCCTCCTGGTCCCGTTTTCCGCAGTATAGCATAGATTCGCAGAAAAATCCAAAAAAGTTGTTGACCCGCCTTGCCGTCTGTGGTAGAATAGATCTACCTGTGAAAAGCGGGCGTTTTTTGTTGCCCATTTTTCAGCTCTGGGCGCCGTTGTAGTTGCGGCGCATTCGAAAATTTCTGCTTCGCCGGGGTGATACAGGGAGGCATCGGACGAGCTGTCCGAAATTATAAGGAGGTGCCGAACCATGCGCGTGAAAATCACTCTCAGATGCAGTGAGTGCAAGCACAGAAACTACAACACCGTCAAAAACAAAAAGAATGACCCTGACCGTCTTGAGATGCGGAAGTACTGCCCGTTTTGCCGGAAGCATACCGTCCACAACGAGACGAAGTAACAGCATGCGGTTTTTATCCCATGCGGAAAGGGTGAACTAGTCACATGGCAGAAGCCAACAAAAAGCCGAATGTGTTCGTGCGTGCCGGCCAGCGGATCAAGCGCTGGTTCCGGGAAATGCGCAGCGAACTCAAAAAGGTCGTCTGGCCGACCCGCAGCCAGATGGTGAACAATGTCATCATCGTGTTCATCTGCTGCATCATCGTCGGCGTCTTTATCTGGGTATTCGACGCCCTTGCCGGCCTGTTTGTGCAGGGTCTGATCACCCTGTTCAGAAATTAAAGGTGTCCGGCAATGGCGGAAGAAGCAAAATGGTATGTGGTCCACACGTATTCCGGCTATGAGAATACCGTAAAGGCCTCCATTGAAAAAAATGTCCAGACACGTCACCTGGAAAATCTGATTCACACGGTTTCGATCCCGCTTGAGACCGTCACAGAGATCACGGACAACGGCCCGAAAACCTATGAGCGGAAAGTATTTCCCGGCTATGTCCTTGTCAAGATGGTGATGACCGATGAGAGCTGGTATATCATTAAGAACGTCCGCGGCGTGACCGGCTTCGTCGGCTCCGGCTCCAAGCCCACGCCGCTCACCGAGGACGAAGTGCTCCAGCTCGGCGTCGAAAAGCGCGAGATCGTTGTTGACTACGCCGTCGGCGACAGCGTGCGGATTAACGACGGTCCGCTCACATCGTTCATCGGCGTGGTCGATACGCTCGAGATCGAGAAGAACAAGATCCGCGTCGTCGTTTCGATGTTCGGACGTGAAACCCCGGTCGAGCTTGAGCTCGATCAGGTCGAGCCCATTACCCTGTCAGAGCAGTAACAGGTTCATCCGGTTGGCTAGTAGGAGGAACGCTGCGCGTTCCGCAACTTTCCCACATCTTATCAGGAGGTGCTGTTATTATGGCACAGAAAGTCACAGGCTATATCAAGCTGCAGATCGATGCGGCAAAGGCCACCGCCTCGCCCCCCGTCGGCCCGGCGCTCGGCCAGCACGGCGTCAACATCGCCCAGTTTATCAAAGAGTTCAACGAGCGTACGAAGGATCAGGCCGGTTTCAAAATTCCGGTCGTCATCACCGTCTACGCTGACCGCAGCTTTACCTTCGTCACCAAGACTCCCCCGACCCCGACGCTGATCCTCAAAGCCCTCAATATTGAAAAAGGCTCCGGCGTCCCGAACAAGGACAAGGTCGCCACGATCACCCGCGCGCAGGTGCAGGAGATTGCCGAAAAGAAAATGCCCGATCTGAACTGCGTCGACCTCGAATCCGCGATCAGCCAGGTTGCCGGTACCTGCCGCAGCATGGGCATCGTGGTTGCGGACTGAGTAAGGAGGGGATAAGCAATGTTCAGAGGTAAAAAATACGTTGACAGCGCCAAGACCATCGACCGCAGCGTGCAGTACGAGGTCTCCGATGCGCTTGATCTCGTCTGCAAGAGCGCCAAGGCAAAATTTGACGAGACGGTTGAGATCCACATCAAGCTCGGCGTTGACTCCCGCCATGCCGACCAGCAGGTGCGCGGCGCCATTGTCCTGCCGAACGGCACTGGCAAAAACGTCCGCGTGCTCGTATTCTGCAAAGAGGATAAGGTTGAGGGTGTGCTTGCGGCCGGTGCGGAATACGCCGGCGGCGCAGAACTCGTCGAGCGCATCACCAAGGAGAACTGGTTCGACTTTGACGTCGTCATCGCCTCGCCCGATATGATGGGCATCGTCGGCCGTCTCGGTAAGGTCCTCGGCCCGAAGGGCCTGATGCCGAGCCCGAAGGCCGGCACCGTCACCGCCGATGTCGTCAAGGCCGTCACCGAGGCCAAGGCTGGTAAGATCGAGTACCGTCTCGACAAGACCAATATCATCCACTGCCCGATCGGCAAGGTTTCGTTTGGCGTGGAGAAGCTGCAGGAAAACTTCGACGCGCTTGTCGGCGCCGTTGTCCGCGCAAAGCCGGCCGCTGCGAAAGGCCAGTATATCCGCAGCTGCGTTCTGGCCTCAACCATGGGCCCCGGCGTCAAGGTATCCACCAGCAAATATTAAGTTTTGATTGACAATCACGCTGTGATTTGTTAATATTATCATTGCGCTGCCGGAGACAGCAGGAGGCTTAGGCCGTAACAGGGATTCCCCTTCCTGCCGAGGTGAAGCACGAGACCACTTGGTTTTCCGTGTCCTCACGCCATCCGTGGCGCGAGGACACTTTTTCTTTGTGAGGTGAAACGTTCCATGCCCAACGCTACCGTACTCGAAAGCAAAAAGGCGACTGTCGCCGCGCTGGCTGAAAAGCTGCAGAATGCAACGGCCGCTGTTTTTGTCGACTACAAAGGCATCACTGTCGCGGAGGACAACGCGCTGCGCGCGCAGTTCCGTGAAGCCGGCGTCGAATACACGGTCGTCAAGAACACGCTGACCCGCTATGCGGCCAACCAGATCGGCTACACACAGTTTGACGAGATTCTCAACGGCACCACTGCGCTGGCCTGCACCACAGGCGACCCGATCGCCCCGGCCCGCATCGTCAGCCAGTTCGCCAAGAAGAATCACGATGTGCTGTCCATCAAGGGTGGCCTGGTCGAAGGCTCTGTCCTGAGTGCAGAGCAGCTGGCCGCCTTTGGCGAGCTCCCCAGCAAGGATGCGCTCATCGCGCAGGTGCTTGGCACCCTGCTCGCCCCGATTTCCTCGTTTGCGTTCTGCATCAAGCAGATCGCCGAGAAAGACGGCGCCGTGGTCGAGTCTCCCGCCGAGGAGGCCGCGCCTGCGGAAGATGCCGCGCCGGCTGAAGAAGCCGCTCCCGCTGAAGCCCCCGCAGAATAATCATTGACAATACAAACAGGAGGTAATGATCCAATGGCCAGCGAAAAAGTTGCTGCTATGATTGAAGAGGTCAAGTCCATGACCGTTCTCGAGCTCTCTGAGCTCGTCCATGAGCTCGAAGAGGTGTTCGGCGTCTCCGCGGCTGCCGCCGCCGCCGTCGCCGCCCCGGCTGCCGGTGAAGCTGCCGCTGTCGAGGAGAAGACCGAGTTCGATGTCGTCCTCACTGAGGTTGGCGCGAACAAGATCGCCGTCATCAAGGTCGTCCGCGAGGTCACTGGCCTCGGCCTGAAAGAGGCCAAGGAGTTGGTTGACAACGCCCCGAAGACGGTCAAAGAGGCTGTCTCGAAGGACGATGCCGAGGCCATGGTCGCCAAGTTCAAAGAGGCCGGCGCGACCGCCGAGGCGAAATAAGATTCCCGCCTTTCTTTGCGCGGCACTGCAGTTCTGCTGTGCCGCGCTTTTTCGGCATTTGTTTGCTTTTTTTACAGTCGAAACGTCAGAAGGGTTGACATTGCCGCGTGGAATGCCATACTAACATAAATTCGTCTCAAATGAGACAGGAGGGTAAACGCAATGCAGATCACCGCTGATGAGCGCCATATGCTCTCACGCTCGTTTCTGTTTCAGGGCACGCGGCCCGATACGCTGAACACCGCCCTGCAGGACGCCCGGACTGAGCGCCGCAGCTATGCCAGAGGCGAAGTCATCTTCGGCGGATCGCAGTTTGAGCGTGCGTTCTGTGTCCTGCTCGCAGGCAAAGTGTCTGTTCACAAGGAGACAGACGATGGCCGCGGCCTGCACATCAGCACACTGACGCCAGGCATGTACTTCGGCGCAGCCGCCCTGTTCAATGACACGACAACCTTTACCAACGTACTGACGGCGCAAACTGCCTGCCGCATCATTCTGTTTCCGGAATCTCTGCTGCTGCAGCTGATGCGCTATGATTTTTCCGTCGCTGAGAATTACATCCGCTATCAGTCCGGTCGGATTCTGTTCCTGAACGAGAAGATCGCCAGCCTTTCCGCCGGCTCAGCGGAAAAGCGTCTGGCGCACTGGCTGCTTGAGCACGCGCAGCCTACGGAAAACGGCCTGCTCTGCCCGCTCTCCTCTATTCGTATGTCTTCGGCGAATTCTCTGAACATCGGCCGCGCGTCGCTCTACCGCGCGCTTGATGCGCTGATTCGTTCCGGTGCGGTCATAAATCAGAACAAGGATATTCTGATTCAAAATCCGGCGCTTCTGCGCCAACTGTAACCATAAGGGAGGACCATTATGAAAAAGCTGTTATCTCTGCTTCTGATCACAGCGCTGCTGCTTCTGGCGCTGGCTGGCTGCGCCAGTGACGCCGAATCCGACGGCAGCGCAAACAGCAGCGAAGCAACGGAAGAAACCGACCAGACTGTCGAAGAGACGGACGGAACGGAAGAAGCTGCACAACCTGAGGAACCGGATGAAACAGAACCGGAGGAGCCCACTGCGGAGGAGTCCGCACAGACAGAAGAACCCGTTGAAACATATACCCCGGTCGACATGAATGTCGCCGTTCTCAAAGGGCCTACTGGTATGGGCATGGCCAAGCTGATGGCAGACGCCGCTGCCGGCGAGGCTGCAAACAACTACACATTCACCGTTGATTCTGACACCTCTGCCGTTATGGCAAAGCTGATTGCCGGTGAATATGACATTGCGGCGCTGCCGACCAACTCCGCCGCCGTCGCCTACAACCGTACCGAGGGCGGTATTCAGATGCTGGCCATCAACACAATGGGTACGCTCTACCTGCTTGAGAACAGCGAATACGAGCGCCCTGCGCTCAGCTCGCTCGAAGAGCTGCGCGGCGCGACCATCACTCTGTTCGGCCAGGGTGCGAACCCGGAATACGTCCTGACCTACGTGCTCGAGTCGGCCGGTCTGACAGTGGGCGAGGACGTCACGCTCGATTTCTGCGCTGCCGTGGACGAAGTGCTTGCCAAAATTGCGACCGGAGATTGGGACTATGCGCTGCTGCCCGAGCCCAACGCCACCGTCGCTGAAAACAGCTCGGAGGCAGCTGCTCGCGCGATGGACATGAACGAAGCCTGGGAGCAGGCGTCTGGCGGCGAGACACAGCTGGTGATGGGTTGTCTGGCAATCCGCGCAGAATTTGCGCAGGAAAATCCAGAGGCCGTGGCTAAATTTCTGGAGGAATACCAGGCCTCCGTCGAATATATCACGACGGCAGACGACGCCGCGGCTGTGATCGCCGCACAGGAAATCGTCCCGAGCGAAGCAATTGCGGCCAGCGCGCTGCCTGGCGCCAATATCGTCTGCATCACGGGCGCTCAGATGCAGTCCACTGTGGAGGGCTATTACAATGTCCTGTTCAACTACAACCCGCAGGCAGTCGGCGGCGCGGTCCCGGACGCGGCATTCTACTATCTGGACGAATAAGGCGTTTCGCACACTGGCCGCACTGGTATTCTGGCTGGCCATCTGGCAGCTCGCTGCAATGGCTGTCGGTATTGAGCTGCTGCTGCCGGGTCCAGTGACCGTCGGGCGAACCCTGCTTGGGCTGCTACCGCAGGGTGACTTCTGGCGCAGCGTGCTGTATTCCCTGCTTCGCGTCTTCGGCGGTTTTGCCGCCGGTACGCTGCTCGGCGTGCTGCTTGCTGCACTGACCGCACGCAGCCCCGCGGCGGACGCGCTGCTCTCGCCCGCCATCCGGCTGATGCGGACGGTGCCGGTCGCATCTTTCATCGTGCTTGCGCTGCTGTGGCTGGAGTCATGGCTGCTGCCGGCCGTGATCACCGTGATCGTCGTTCTGCCAGTCATCTGGGGCAACGTGCGCGCCGGCATCGACGCGGTCGACAGGCAGTATCTGGAGCTGGCGCGCTGCTATCGCTTTGGACGGCTGAAGACGCTGCGGCTGATTCTCGTTCCGTCTATCCTTCCCTATTTCCGCGCCGCCGTGCTTTCGGCTGTCGGAATGGGGTGGAAATCCGGCGTCGCAGCTGAAGTCTTATGTCAACCAAAGTTTGGGATCGGCGATGCGCTCTACGACGCGAAGGTCTATTTCGTGACCGAGGAACTGTTTGCGTGGACTGTTGTTGTGATTGTGCTCAGCCTGGTATTCGAAAAAGTGCTTCAGGCGGCTGTCCGGGAGGCGCGCCATGATTGAGCTGAAGCACGTTTCCTCTCCTACGGCGAAAAACGCGTCCTGGAGGATGTTTCACTTGTACTGCCAGAGGAGACGCGATCTGCCTGTCCGGCGCGTCTGGGTGCGGAAAAACCACGATTGCACGCATTCTCGCCTTTTTAACGCATCCGGACAGCGGCACGGTCTCAGGGCTTGCCCCCGGCGAAACAGCAATGCTGTTCCAGGAGGATCGGCTGCTTCCCTGGCTGAGTGCTGCGCGCAACGTTTCAGCGGTCTGTCCAATGGCGGAGGCACTGCGGCAGCTGGAGGCCGTCGGCCTGGCTGCAGCGGCGGATGCGATGCCGGACGAGCTGAGCGGCGGAATGCGGCGGCGCGTGGCGCTCGCACGCGCACTGGCATACCCGGCCAGGTTATTGATCCTTGATGAGCCATTCAACGGCGTCGACGCTGCAACAAAACAGACGCTCTATCCGTTGATCCGTGCGCAGGCCAAATCCCGGCCAGTCCTTCTCATCACACACCATGCCGATGAAATTGCCGCGCTGGCCAACCGTGTGATCACACTTTCCGGCCCACCGCTTACCATTGTCTCCGACTGCACACCGACATAAAAACACGCGCTGCATCTTCTGGATGCAGCGCGTGTTTTATGCTTTATTCTGTGCGTCGACCAGGACGATGACGCCATAGCGCTCCCGCAGGAGCGGCTTTTCAATCTTGCCGGTCGCATTGCGCGGCACGTCGGCAAAAATAATCCGATGCGGCCTTTTGTAGCGCGGCAGCTTGCGGCAGTAGTCCATAATCTCATCTTCGGTGCACGTCTCGCCCGGCTCGGTCTGAATAATGGCGGCCGAGATCTCGCCGAGGCGGGCATCGGGCAGGCCGATGACAGCGACATCCTTGACCTTTGGGTGACCAGACAGAAAGTCCTCGATCTGTACCGGATAGATATTCTCGCCGCCGGAGATGATCACGTCTTTCTTTCGATCGACAAGCCAGATGAAGCCGTCCTCGTCGAGCTGCGCCATATCGCCGGTAAACAGCCAGCCGTCTTTGAGCACCTCTGCGGTTGCCTTGGGATCGTGGTAATAGCAGGTCATCACGCCCGGTCCCTTGACACACAGCTCGCCGACCTGGCCGGGCGCGACCTCCGCGCCTGCCTCATCGACAATCTTCGTCTGCCAGCCGTAGCCCGGTACGCCGATAGCGCCGACCTTTTCGATATTCTCCACGCCCAGATGAACACAACCCGGACCGGTCGACTCAGACAGGCCGTAATTGGTGTCGTACTGATGGTGCGGGAAATAGGCCCGCCAGCGGTGGATCAGGCTCTGCGGCACCGGCTGCGCGCCAATGTGCATCAGCCGCCACTGGTCGAGCTTGTAGTCGGACAGCTTCAGCTCGCCGCGGTCAAGCGCGCCGAGAATGTCCTGCGCCCACGGTACGAGCAGCCAGACAATGCTGCACTGCTCACGTGAGACAGTGCTCAGGATCAGCTCCGGCGTCGTGCCCTTGAGCAGCACGGCCTTGCCGCCGACAAGCAGCGACCCCATCCAGTGCATCTTTGCGCCGGTGTGATACAGCGGCGGAATGCAGAGAAACACGTCGTCTTTCGTTGTGGAATGGTGCTTTTGCTCGACACGGGCGGCATGCATCAATGACGCATGGTTGTGCAGGATCGCCTTCGGAAAACCGGTCGTGCCGGACGAATAGTAGATGACTGCATCGTCCTGATCCGTCAGCGGAACCGTCTGGAAATTTGACGCGCAGTTGGCCGTCAGGACATTGTAGCTTTCGGCGAAGGTCGGGCAATTGTCACCAACAAAAAACAGCAGACGGTTGCGGCTGAGCGAATCGGCGATCTCCTCGACACGCCCAATGAACTCCGGTCCGAACACCAGCGCGACCGAATCGGACAGGTTGACACAGTATTCAATCTCGCTGGAGTCATATCTGTAGTTGAGCGGAACGGCGACCGCACCCGTCTTCAGAATGCCGAAATAGATCGGCAGCCACTCCAGGCAGTTCATCAGCAGGATGGCAACCTTGTCTCCCCTGCCAATGCCGCGGCTGGTAAGCAGATTGGCAAATCGGTTTGCCTTCTCGTTGAACACATTCCAGGTGATCTCGCGGCGATGGTATGGCGCAGGGGTCGGCTGCATCAGGTCGTAGTCGCGCCAGGTCATGCGCTGCGTCTCTTTCAGTTCCGGGTTGATTTCCACCAGGCAGACGTCTCCGCCGAACTCGCGCGCATTCCGCTCGAGCAGTTCTGTTACAGGCATTGGGATCCTTCCTCTTTTGCTTTATCTATTTTAATCACTAAAGCATAAGATACTCCATTTCCCCTATATTGTCAAGCAAAAAAATGCGGGCGGCGGATGCCGCCCGCGTGATTCAGCGCAGAAACCGCCGGATCATTGCCAGTTTGCCGGCGCTGTAGGGCTGATAGCGCATCGGAAGATCGATCCAGGTATACTTTTTCACAACGCTCTTTTCATGCGTAAACGTATCAAAGCCGTATTTTCCATGATAGTTGCCCATACCGGATGCACCAACGCCGCCAAACGGCATCCGGGACGTCGCCAGATGGATGATGGTGTCGTTGACGCAGCCGCCGCCATAAGGCAGCGTGCCGAGCACGCGCCGCTCCGTCTCCCGGTCGCCGGTAAACACATAAAGCGCCAGCGGCCGCGGCCGGCTGCGCACAAAGGCAATCGCCTCGTCCAGCGACTGATACGACAGCACCGGCAGCACCGGGCCGAAAATCTCCTCCCCCATCACAGCGCTGTCCGGCTGCACGGGATAGAGTACCGTCGGCGCAATGCGGAGCGTCGCTTCGTCAGCATGTCCGCCAAACACGGCTGTCTGCCCTTCCAGCAGGCCGCAGACGCGATCGAAATGCCGCCGGTTGATCATCTTCGGATAATCGGGATTGGACAGCGGATCATCGCCGAGCATCTGCACCGTCTCCCGACGGAGGTGTTCCAGGAACGGCTGCACAACCGACTGTTCGACCAGCGCATAGTCCGGCGCGACGCATGTCTGTCCGCTGTTTAAAAACTTACCAAATGCGATGCGCCGCGCGGCCAGCTTCAGGTTGGCTGTCCGGTCCACAATACATGGCGATTTTCCGCCGAGCTCCAGCGTGACAGGCGTCAAATGCGCCGCCGCCTTTTCCATCACAAAGCGGCCGACCGTCTGCCCGCCGGTAAAAAAGATATAGTCGAACGGCTCATCGAGCAGCGCGGTGTTCTCTGCCCGCCCCCCCTCGACCACTGCGACAAAACGGTCTTCAAACGTCTCAGCAATCAGCTTTGCCAGAACGGCCGACGTTGCCGGCGCATAGGCTGACGGCTTGAGTACACAGCAGTTGCCGGCCGCAATCGCCGCGGCCAGCGGCTCAAGCAGCAGCATGAGCGGATAGTTCCACGGCGACATAATCAGTGCGACCCCATACGGTTCGCGGACGATGAAGCTCTTTGCATGAAACTGCGAAAGCGGAGAGGGCACCCGGCGCGTGCGCGCAAATGCGCGCAGATGCTTCTTCTGATACCGGATCTCGGAGAGCGTCAAGCCGATCTCGGTCATGTATGCCTCCTGCGGAGATTTGTTCAGGTCCTGACGCAGCGCCTGAAAGAGCGCCGGCTCCATGCGCACGATCGCATCATACAGGCGGCCGAGCGCGGCGCGGCGGAACGCAAGCGGCCGTGTCGCGCCGGATTCAAAATATGCCCGCTGGCGGGCCACAAGCTCTGTGATCTGCATCAGCCCATCGCCTCCCTGAGGATCCCAAGGATCTGTTCTTTGCCGGCTGCGCGCGGGTTGACCATCAGCGCACCGTCATCGATCGCCTGCGCAGCGACCGCCGGCAGCTGCGCCTCGTCTACACCGGCCTCGCGCAGCGTCAGCGGCAGGCCGCATGCGTCGTGCAGCGCCTGGCGCAGCCGGCATACCGCGTCGATGGCCGCCTCGCCCCGCTGTGCTGCCGGCGTCGACGCATACGCATCCGGTCCCGCGAGCTGCAGCAGCAGCTCACCGTAGAGCGCGCCGCACTGCGGCAGATTGTAGCGCATACCGTACGGCAGCAGGATCGCCATGGCATTCGCGTGCGGCACGCCGCACACGCCGCCCAGGCTGTGCCCAATCGCATGGACGATGCCGACCATGGAATTGGAGAACGCAGCTCCCGCCATCATCGACGCATTGGCCATCGCCATGCGCGCTTCGCGCTCGCCCGGCTTTGCCACGGCCGTCAACAGCGATTCTGCAATCAGCCGGATGGCCGTAATCGCATACGCATCGCTGAGCGGGTTTTTCTGCAGGCAGGTATACGCTTCGATCGCGTGGCAGAGCGCGTCCATTCCGGTCGCTGCAGTCAGTCTGGCCGGCAGCTTTTCCGTCATGCGCAGGTCAAGCACCGCAACGTCCGGCTGCAGATAGTGTGAGATAAACTCCATTTTGACATTGCGCACCGTATCCTTGATGACGGCGACAATCGTCGACTCCGAACCGGTGCCGGACGTCGTCGGCACCGCAATAAACGGCAGCGCCGCGCCGCGGCTGAGCGTCTCGCAGCCCATCACATCGGCGATGTTTTCGCAGTTCTGCGACAGCAGCATCCGCATGCCCTTGGCCGTGTCGATCACGGAGCCGCCGCCGACTGCGACGATGCCGTCACACGCATGCGCACGGAATGCGGCGGCGATGCTCTCCACACGCGAAAGCGACGAATCCGACGGCACATCTGTCTCAACATAGACGGCGGACACACCGCCATGCTCCATCGCATCCGCGACAATCTGCAATCCGCCGGCCGCTTCAATGCCGCGGTCGGTGAGAATCATCGGGCGGCTGCTGCCCAGATGACGCAGCTCGCCGGCAATGTTCTCCAGGGCAAAATCGCCCGAGAGCACCTTGGCCGCGTGTTGAAATTCGTAGTACTTTGGAATCATGCAGTCTCCTCCTTTGCGCGGTACCGCCCGGAGAGCGAACCGACCAGGATCCGGCCATAGAGCCGGATCGCCGCAAATTCTTTCTTTGGCACCTCGCGCAGCAGCCGCCGGGACAGGACGCGCGGAAACAGATATGCCTCCGTCAGCTCGGCGCAGCGCGCGAAAGACATGGCAGTGGCGATCTCCCCGCGTACCGAAAAGCTGTGCGCCGCGTACCCCATTGCCAACCCCTGCCGGCCGGTCAGAATCACGAACGCCTTTTCCACACTCTTCATATCAAAGCTCGTATCAGCCCTGGTCTGTCGGCGCCGGCGCAGGCCGTGCGGCGTCTTTTCCAGATAGAGCGCCGGCCCGCCATAGCCGCAGGTGAGCGCATAGACAAATCCGTTCGGCCAGCGCTCTGTCTCTGCGCGCACACGGCTGTCCCGTTTTGAGAGCTCATGCAGCCCGCCATAGAGAACATACAGCACAACAGATTCCACCCAAATCTTTACTTTCCTCATGCCTGGTTCTTTCATCCCCTTTGCAGTAAAAAACGGGCCGGCAGCACGCGCCGGCCCGTTCTCGTTCGTCTGTGCAGTCGTGTGACTGTTAATATACCACATATTTGGCAGCCGGTCAACTGCAATCTGTCCTGCTAAAGCGCCTGGAGCACCGCTTTGGCAAATGCAGGGACCTCGCGAAATGTATAAAACAGCCGGTAGAAATATGGCGTCGTAACACTGCCGAGCGCGCACGCGTCAATCCCGAGCGACGCGGCGATAAACTGCGCGCGGCAGAGGTGAAATTCGCTCGAAATGATACACGCCGTTCCCGCACCACCGCCGATGGACTGCCAGATCTGCTGCGCGTGGATCAGATTCTCCCGCGTGGTAGCGGACTGATCTTCGCAGTACACGCGGCTCATATCCGCACCATGTGCGGCCAGGTAGTCATACATCGCCTGTGCCTCGGGAACTGCCTCATCCGGCCCCTGCCCGCCGCAGACAATCACCGGCGCATCCGGGTTGCGCTCCATGAATTCCAGCGTCAGATCGAGCCGGGCGCGAAGCGCACGCGACGGCACCGTTCCGTTGACTTTTGCGCCGAGCACAATTGCATAATCTGCCTGCGCCGCTGCCGCGGGATCGCCGCCCGACCACGCCTGGATCATGCCCATGCAGATCACCAGCGCGATGACACCGATCGCTGCAAGCGCAGCCACGGCGCGCAGAAATCTTCTTCGTCTCATTCGCCCGCCTCCAGCTGTGCGGCCAGCGTCTCCAATTGCTCGTAGAGCGCAGAGAGCGCCTCATCGAGCGCGGCACGCTGCTCCATCAGGGCAGAGAGCGCCTCAAAATCCGTCGCCGCCGCCTCGGTCTCGGCATCCAGCGCAGCGGCCGCCTGCTCCTGACGCGTAATCTCACGTTCAAGGCGGGCCAGCTGCTTGCCCAGCCCGTAGGTATTTTTCGGTTTTTCCTTCTTCTCTTTTTTGGGCGCAGGCGCCGCCGGCTGCCGCTGCGCGGCCTCGTGCTCCTTGATCGCACGGTACTTCTGATAACCGCAGGGGAAATCACGGATTTTCTGATCCTCCAGCTCCCAGATCCGCGTGGCAAAGCTGTCGACAAAATAGCGGTCGTGCGAGACGAAGATCAATGTGCCTGCATAGTCGGCCAGCGCCTCCTCAATCCACTCGCGCGCCGGTATGTCCAGATGGTTCGTCGGCTCGTCGAGGATCAACAGGTTGATCTTCGCATCCATCAGCATGCACAGCCGCAGCCGCATCTGCTCACCGCCGGAGAGCATGCCGACGGTCTTGAACACGTCCTCACCGGAGAACAAAAACGCGCCGAGCCGGTTGCGGGCCGTCTGCGTGTCGCAATTCGCCTCATAGAGCATCGTATCGAGCAGCGTGCGCTCCGGATGGTCAAAGTGAATGATCTGCGGCAGATAGGCCTTTTGCACCTGCGGGCCGTATTTGACGCGGCCGGCATCCGGCGCAATCTCCTGCAGCAGAATCCGCAGAAAGGTCGACTTGCCCGCGCCGTTGTCGCCGAGGAACGCGATGCGCTCGCCGCCCTCGACACGCAGCTCCACATCAGAAAACAGCGTCCGCTCGCCAAACGTCTTGCGCAGTCCGCGCACCGAGAGCACCTCGCCGCCGCGGAAGTCCGTCTGGTTGAAGCGCGCGTGCAGCGTTTTTTCCGTTTTGGGGCGCTCGGTCTTGCCGATGCGGTCAATGCGGCGCTGGATCCCCATTGCGCGCCGGTAGAGCGTGCGATTGTTAATGCCCCAGCCCTTCATACGCTCGACGGTAAAGCTCAGCTGTGCAATCTTGGCCTGTTCCTGCTCATAGTGCTTGCGCTGCAGATCCGCACGGCGCTGCTTCTCCTCGACATAGAACGAATAGTTGCCGGAATAGAATTCCGCCTTGCCGCCAGCCAGTTCAATGATCCGATCGGCCACGCGGTCAAGAAAATAACGGTCGTGCGAGATGGCAAGCACCGTGCCGTGAAACTGCTCGATGTATGATTCGAGCCACTCGGTCGCATGGAGGTCAAGGTGGTTGGTCGGCTCGTCGAGCAGCAGAATATCTGTCTGCTCAAGCAGCAGCCGCGCGAGATTCACCCGCGTCTTCTCACCGCCGGAAAGCGCATCAAACGGCTGCTCGCGCATTGCCGCCGGAATGCCGAGGCCATTGCAGATCTTGTCGCAGCTGACATCCATCTCATAACCGCCGCCGGACGCATAGCGCGTCTGGAGCGCGTCGTACTGTTTCAAAACCGCACTCGAACTGTCGCTCGCCATCTGCTGTTCGAGCTGCTCCATCCGCACGCGGAGATCGTCGAGGTCGCGGAACGCCGTGCGCAGCACCATTTCGACGGTATAGCCCGCCGGATAGCGCGGAATCTGCGAAATCAGGCCGATTTTTTTACCAGGTGCAATGACAATGTCGCCCTCATCCTCGGTCAGCTCGCCGGTCAGCAGGCGAAACAGCGTTGTCTTGCCCGCGCCGTTGCGGCCGAGAATACCAACTACCTCGCCGGAATCGACGGTAAACGACAAACCGTCTAGAATATTCTTGTCTTTCTCAAATGCCTTTTTCAGGTTCTGTACGGAAATATCAATCATGGCAAAGCATCCTGGGTCAGTGCCAGGAATTCCTCCCGGGTCAAAATGATATTGAGCACTTCTACAAGCGCATTGGCACTCAGATGCTCCGGCAGGCCAAGCCGGCGCTTGAGCGCGGTACGGCGCGCGCTGCTGCCCGCGCCGGACAACCCGGCGGCAAACAGATCCGCCTTGGTGATCGGTGCGCCGGTCCGTTCCGCCGACTCCCCCTCCATGTCCGCGCCCGCGCGCCGGAGCGCGTCAAGGATGACCGCCGGGCGCATGCCCTCCACGCCGAGCTTCCCCTCCCGGCCGGGCCTGCGCTTGCGCTTCTCGCAGCCCGGAACGTCCGGGATGTACGCGTGCAGCACGCGATCCTTCGGCAGCACGCCCTTGAGATAGCTGCGGATGACAAAACCCGCGCCGTCGGAATCGGTCAGGATGATAAGTCCGCGCTTGTCCGCAACCGCGCGCAACAGTGCAAGCTTGTCCCGGTCGTGCATCACGCCGAAGCCCTCGGTCGTGAAGATCGGCGCGTCGACGATCTGCGCGAGTGTGTTTTTATCGTATCGTCCCTCCACGACGATCGCTTGCCGGATTTTAAGCATGCTTTGCCTCCTGCGCCAGCCGCGCGAGCAGCTGCACCAGCAACCGCTCCGGATCACCGGCAGACGACTTGAGCGCGGCGTCCGTCTCCATACAGGCAATCACGGCCGCATCGCACCACGCGCGCGGAAAGCGGCGCGCTGCGTTCATGCTCATCTGCGCAGCATAGGGACGGATGCCGTACAGCGAAGCAAGCGCATCCGGCCCCTTGCCCGCCGCCATCAGCGTGTGCGCCGCGCTCATCCGGCGCAGGTTTGCCCCGATCGCCGCCAGAACGGGAATCGGTTCGTTCTGCCCGGCCAGGACAACGCTGAGCTTCTGCATCGCTGCGTCAAAATCGCGTTTGGCCATCGCGTCGGTGATATCAAATACCTGCGCGTCGAGGCTCGGCTCGACGACCATATCGATATCCGCACGTGTGACAGCCGGGCCGGTGGCGAACGACGCAACTTTGTCCGTTTCCGAAGCGATCGAGGAAAGCAGCCCATCGGTCAGGAAAACCAGGTATTCCGCCAGCCTGGTGTCGATCGTCTTTCCGGCACGGCGCAGCCGCCGCACGACCCAGGCGGCCAGCTCGCTCTGGCTCTGCCGCGCAAATTCCACGACATGCGCGCGCGCTTTCAGCACTGCCGTCAGCTTTTTCAGTCGTCCGTCCGGCCGATAAGGGACAGTGTCAAACACGAAGACAAGGCATACATACGCCGGCAGATCATCCAGCAGCGCAACCAGCCGGGTGCGCTCCTGCTCCGGCGCGGCAAACAGGTCATAGTCGTCGACTTCGACCAGGGTACGCTCTGCCATCATTGGCAGCGCCTCGACCGCGTCGGCCAGATCATCGATGCGGAGCGACCGTCCGTCGAGCTGGTGGCAGTTGAATTCCGCCGCAGGGCTGTCTGCAAAAAGCGCGCGCAGCTTGCCGAGATAGTATTCGCGCAGATAGCTCTCCTCGCCATGGAACAGGTACAGCGTCTCCGGCGCGCCGGCGCGCAGCGCCTCGCGGAACTTCCGATATTCCGACGGATCGGATTTCTTCTGTGCCATGCCGTTACCTCCCAACTGTGATATTGCCGCATTGGTCCGTGCGGCAGACCTGTGCCCCGACCGCGTCAATGCGGGAAAGCGTTTCGGCCGCCGGATGGCCATAGCGGTTCTCACCAACGCTGATGAGCACAATCTCCGGGCGGGTCTGTGCAAGCAGCGCCGCGCCGGTGGAATTCTTCGAACCGTGATGGCCCGCCACCAGGATTTCAAGATCCGGGATCGCATGCAGCTTCAAAAGCCGCTGCTCCGCTGCGGTGTCCATATCGCCCGTCACGAGCGCGTCAAACGTCCCGCAGGTGAATAGAACGCTCAGCCCCGCGTCGTTGTCGCCGCCGCGCGTGACCGGCGCAAAAACCGACAGCGTCCCCGACCCAAATGCAAGCGTCTGATCCGACTCGACCGTGATGATCGTGCTGCCGGCCGCCTCAGCCGCCGCAAGCAGCAATTGCTGCGCCGCCGCATCCTCGGAATAAGCCGGTACATAGATCGTCCGCACACGCGTCCGATGCAGCAGCGACGCCACGCCGCCGAGGTGACCCTCGTCATAGTGCGTCAGAATCAGTACATCCAGCGCAGCAGCGCCGGCTGTCGACAGATGGGTCGCAAGCGTTTCACCGGCATCGGTTCCGCCGCAATCGACCGCGGCACTCGCGCCGGACGATGTGAACAAAATACACTGTCCCTGCCCGACATCCAGCGCCGTTACAGAAAAATCATCACTTGAAAACTCGCCCGCGGACAGCAGCAGACTGAGCGACAGCGTCAAAACCAGCGCGCTTGCGGGCAGCAATGGCCGACGGTGCAGCGGGCGGAGCGCAATCCAGAGCGCAATGATCCCATATGCAAACAACAGCCACGCCGTCACATAGACCGACATTGCGTCCACCTGGGCATACGGCAGACGGGCGGCCAGGCGCGACGCACCCAGGATATAGCGTGAGAGCAAATCGGCCGGATACACCGCGCACAGCCCCAGCGGCGGCCACAGCGCACCCAGCGGAAGCGCCGCAAGCCCCAACAGGAAGCAGGCGGACACGGCGGGCACAACCAGCAGATTGGCCAGCGGCGCGACCAGGCTGATCGTGCCGAACCACAGCGCCATCAGCGGCAGCGTCAGGATCAGCGCGGCAAACGTCGTAGCCAGGATACCGAGCAGGTTGTCCACCGCAGCACCGGCAATGCGGTGCGCCGCGCGCAGCCGCCGCAGCGGCTGCACCCCTCGCAGGCCACGCAGAATGAGCGGGTAGAACAAAATAATACCCGCTGTCGCTGCAAACGAGAGCTGCAGACTGACGTTGGCAATGGCAAATGGATTGGGCAGCAGCATTGCCAGAAGCGCCGCGCCGAGCGACGTGAGCGAGTCTGCTTCCCGGCGGAAAAGCGGCGCCGCCAGCACAAACAGATACATGACAACCGCGCGCACCACACCCGGCCCGCCGCCCATCAGCACCGCGAACGCCGCAGCGACCGGGATTCCGATCAGCGCCCTGCGCCGGTACGACCCGCGGAAGCCAAACAGCAGGAATCCAAGCAGGATGGACACATGCATGCCGGAGACAGAGACAACATGATAGACGCCTGCGATCTTGAGATCCGACGCATCCGCGTCGGAGAGCCGCGACGTATCGCCGGTCAGCAGCGCCGTCATAAATCCGGCCGAACGCACGGGAAACAACGTCGCAATGTGTGCTTCAGCCGCATCCGCACAAGCGCCGGCCATGCCCACAGCGGCGCCCGCTCCGGGCGCTCGAGCACGGGTTCTTCCACTGGACTTGCCGTCAGGAAGATGCCTTTGGCACTGTAATAGAGATTCTCTCCGCTGCCAGTTGAGTGCGAAAGCCGTGCATCCATCCGGAGCACATCGCCCGGCTGCACCGCCGGCGCTTCCGCGTCCAGATACAGCAGCAACCGGTATGTCCGCCCGGCTAACTGCGCGCGCACAGTGACAGAGCTGCCGAAGCGCGTCTGCTGCGGAGCGTCGCAGACAGCGGCCTCAATTGGCTGCACCGTTCCGGCCAGCGCAGCCGCCGGTGCATACCAGAACTGACGCGCCAGCGCGCACCACGCAAACCCCAGCGCCAGGCCAATCAACGCAAGCGCCGCCCGGCGCAGCCGGCGCACCCGTAATACAAGCACCACAACACCCGCAATCAGCGCCGCAGGCGCGGCGATCCAAACCGCTGTCTGCGGCATGGCATAGACGGCCAGCGCGCACGCGGCTGCAAAGGGAAACACAATCCAAGCCAGATACCGCAGCGCCGCTCACCTCCCGCCGTGCGAAAAGTCGCTTTCGGTTATTGTAGCACACCCCCTGCCGCAAGTAAACCGCATCCGGCACAAAGAAATCTCTTGCATGCAAACAGGTTCTGCATTATAATACCGCTAAGAATTCGCCGTCTAACACGGCGCCGGAGGTTGTTCTGTATGCGTCTTTTCGGTCAGGGCAAACAGTTCTACCGCACCATGCTGGCAATTGCCATTCCGATCTCCCTTCAGTCGCTCGTCTCGTTCTGCGTCAATCTGATCGACACGATCATGCTCGGCCAGCTCGGCGAGATCGCACTGTCCGGCTCATCGCTTGGATCGAGCTTTTACATGATTATCAACACGGTCTGTATGGGACTCGGCGGCGGCGCGGGCGTCATCACTGCGCAGTACTGGGGCAAAAAAGAGGTCGGTGCCGTGCGTACCATGACCGCAATCTGTGTCAAGCTGACCGTTTTGCTGTGCGCAGCGCTCACGCTAGTGTGCACGCTTCTGCCGACGCCGATCCTGCGGCTGTACACCAACGATGCCGCGGTCATTGAAGCCGGCGCAAGTTATCTGCGCGTGCTCTCGGTCACCATATTGTTTTACGGACTGACCACATCGCTGACGCAGATTCTCCGCTCTGTCGGCATTGCGCGTCCACCGATGTTTGCAAGCGCCGGCGCGTGCGTGGTAAACATTTTCTTCAACTGGGTATTCATCTTCGGCAATCTCGGTTCGCCGGCCATGGGCATCGTCGGCGCAGCCTGGGGCACCAACTGTGCACGGCTGGTTGAATTCCTTGTCGTCGCGGTCTGCCTACTCCGCAACCGGGCCGTCGGTTTCCGCATGCGCGATCTGGCGCTGTTTGACCGCGACCTGTTCCGCCGGCTCCTCCACGCCGGTGTGCCGGTTCTGATTTCGGATCTTGTCTATACGATCGGTAATCAGCTCGTCACCGTGATTGTTGGGCACTGCGGCGCGCTGTTCACCGCGGCGAACTCCATCGCCAACCAGGTCAGTCTGGTCCTGCACGCACTGTTCATCGGCGTAGCCAGCTCCTCGTCAACGCTGGTCGGCAACGCCGTCGGCGCAGGCGAATACCAGCGCGCATATGACGAAAGCAAGGCGTTTCTGATCCTGTGCACACTGCTCGGCGTGGTGAGCGCCGTGCTGCTGACCGCGCTGCAGACGCCAATCCTCTCCGTATTCAAGGTGGCCGACGAAACCGTGGTCTACGCGCGCCAGATGCTCACCATTCAGGCATTCCTGCTGATTATCACACCGGCAGCGGCCGGTTTGTCCAAGGGCATCCTGCGCGGCGGCGGCGACACGAAATTCCTGATTTTCGGCGACACCATTGCGACCTATATCATGGTGCCGTTTGGGGTCCTGGTCGCATTCGTATTCGACAGTCCGATCTGGCTGATCTATCTGGTGCTCAAGCTCGACATGGTCGGCCGGTTTATCGTCTGCTTCGCGCGTTTTCGTTCCAAAAAGTGGATCCGAAACGTTACGCTCGACGGCGCGCAGCAGGCCGTCACACTCAATCCCAATAAAATGCGGGCCGGACGATACCGTCCGGCCCGTTTCTGGATTCCTATCCCTGCAAAAATTCCGCAATTTCGTGCATGGCCTGCTCGACCTCCGCGCGAAACGCGCGCGCCGACACACGCAGCGCGCCATGACCCAGAATAATCATCTGCTCCATGCCGTCAGACGTGGCGACGCGCACACGGCGTTTGCCCCTCAGCTCGTGCGTAACGCGCTCGATATACTGGTCGGCTGTCTCGGCCTCTTTGGTGTAAACAATCGTAATATTGTGAAACCGTTCGATCGAGCCTGGATTGCCCTTGACCTTGTAAGCATCAAACACCAGGATCAGCTCGCACTGGCGGTATCCCTGGTAATTGCAGAGGAGGTCGGCCAGCCGGAACCGCGCAGCCTCAAGGTCGCGCCGGGCGAGCGCAGACAGCTCGTCCCAGGCAAAAATGATATTGTAGCCGTCGACCAGCAGATACTCCGGCCCATCCGGCAGCGGCCTGGCGCGGTAGGGCTTTGGCTTCGGCGCGGTCTTTTTCACCGGCTCGAGCGCCGCCAGGCGCCGGCGCACCGGGCCGTAGGTGCGCTCGAAGATTTTCAGCAGCTCCTCGTCGGTGGCAAGCAGCCGGCCGTAGTCCTCCGCGCGTCGGCGCGGTGCCTCCGGTGCATCCGCATCGGCCGCATCCAGCCGCAGGCCGCTGTCGACCTGCGCATACGACGGCACCTCGTTCCACTTGACAATTGTTCCCGCTCCATGTGAGCAGAACACAGAGTCGGCCGGATTGTCCAGATCGGCGTCACAGTCGTAGCCGATCGCAGCGATTACCGCATCCGGATCGGCACAGGGCGCATAGCCGTCAAACCGTACCGAGAGCCGCCCCTCACCCCGGCTGTACGCCGCCAGCTCCGCAGCATAGCCCCGCAGCCCGGCCACCGGCGCTGCACCGGCAATCACCGTGCGGCCATTTTCCTCCTCCGGCGGGTCAAAGCGGCCGCCCATCTGCTGCAGGTCATGCATCGCCCTCCCGACACAGCCCGCCGGCAGTTCCAGCCGGAAAGCATACCACGGTTCGAGCAGAACGCTCTGCGCCATGCGCAGTCCCTGCCGAACCGCACGCCACGTCGCCTGGCGGAAATCGCCGCCTTCTGTGTGCTTCTCGTGCGCGCGGCCGGCAATGAGCGTGATACGCAGATCGGTGATCGGCGAGCCGGTCAGCACGCCCAGATGTGTTTTTTCGGCCAGATGTGACAGGATCAGGCGCTGCCAGTTGCGGGCCAGGTCGTCCTCACGGCAATCAGTGGCGTACACCAGCCCACTACCGCGCTCACCCGGCTCAAGCAGCAGGTGCACCTCAGCATAATGGCGCAGCGGCTCATAGTGCCCGATGCCCTCAACCGGCGCGGCAATCGTCTCGCGGTAGACAATGCCGCCCTGATCGAAGTCGATGCGAGCACCGAAGCGGCTCTCCATGACACGGCGCAGCACCGCAAGCTGCACCTCGCCCATCAGCTGCACCTGAATCTGCTGCAGCCGTTCATTCCAGACGACACGCAGCTGTGGGTCCTCCTGCTCGAGCTTCTGCAGATATTGCAGCGCAGTGTGCGCACGCAGATCGTCCGGCAGGACGACACAATAGGTCAGGACTGGCTCGAGCACCGGGTCCAGCGCATCTGCCTCCACCCCGAGTCCCTCACCCGGGTATGTTGCGGAGAGGCCGGTACAGGCGCAGACCATTCCCTGCCCGGCGCACGCGATTGTGCGGTATTTCTCACCGGAATAGACGCGGAGCTGATCGACTTTTTCCGACCATACCGCGCCGCCGCGCGCCGTGCCGTGCAGGCTGTCTTTGACGCGCAGTTCCCCGCCTGTCACTTTCAGATACGTCAGCCGCGTACCCTGCCGGTCCTCGGCAATTTTAAACACATGCGCACCGAATTCCGTTCGCATCGGCGGCGCAGCCGTCCAGCGGTCCAGGTCGGTGAGCAGCTCGTCCACGCCCTCGAAGTGCAGCGCCGCGCCAAACCGGCACGGAATTACGCGTCGTGCAGCGACAGCCTGCCGAACAGCAGACGCATCCGGCGCGCCGGCGTTCAAATACTGCTCCATCAGCGTCTCGTCGCACATGGCAAGCTGCTCAAAAAAAGCGCTGTCGTGCGGCGCGCCGAAGTCAACGCAGCCGTCGCCGAGCTCGCGCCGCAGTGCGTCGAGCAGCGCCTCCCGTCCTGCGTTCGGCAGATCCATCTTATTGACAAAGACAAAGACCGGCACGCGATAGCGTGCGAGAAGGCTCCAGAGCGTGCGCGTGTGGCTCTGCACGCCATCGGTTGCGCTGATCACCAGCACTGCGTAGTCGAGCACACTGAGCGTGCGCTCCATTTCCGCAGAGAAGTCCACATGGCCCGGCGTGTCGAGCAGCGTAAACGCCGTCTCGCCAGCCCGGAACTCCGCCATCTGTGAAAAGATCGTGATGCCGCGCTCGCGCTCGATTTCGTCGCTGTCGAGCAGAGCGCTGCCGTGGTCCACGCGCCCCGGGGTCCGGAGCGCGCCGGCACGGTAGAGCATCCCCTCGGACAGCGTCGTTTTTCCAGCGTCCACATGCGCCAGAATGCCGATAACAA
>CAZGBU010000001.1:0-1870 GCA_964523945.1 uncultured Oscillospiraceae bacterium | reverse complement strand
AATGAGATTGACAGCCATTTCATGCTCTGGTATCATCATGGATCATACCGCCGGCCGGTGCGGCAGGCAGAAAGCGGGGTTTATAAATGGAGCTGCATTGCTACCAGTATCGCTGCGATCATTTTGCGGACTGTATGCATGCCGTCATGGGCTGCTGCCTCGAACCGGACCCAAACGAACAGACGGTTGAACCTGAACAGTGCTGTGCGGCGCTTGGCTTTCCGCTGTTTGTGCAGCGGCAGCAGACGCGCTATCGGCGCCCCGGCTGCTGAGCCGCTCGCATGTGTTACACTGCCCCGGCCGCCGCGGAATGCGGCGGCCAGGGCGGTCCTGCCGGTTGCAGAACCTGAACTGCTGCGGTAAAATGGATACATCAACACTGGGAGGTCAGTTGATATGGAACTTCGAACGCTCCGGTATTTTCTTGCGGCCGCGCAGGAGGGCAATATCACCCGGGCCGCAGAGGTGCTGCATCTGACGCAGCCGACGCTGAGCCGACAGCTGATGGATCTGGAGCGCGAGCTGGGCACAACGCTGATGATCCGGGGGAAAACCGGGCTGTCCCTGACGGATGACGGCATCTTTTTCCGTCAGCGGGCGGAGGAGATTGTGGAACTGGCCGACCGGCTGGAACAGTCGTTTGCAGAGCAGAACGCGGAAATCGGCGGCCTGATTGCCATCGGCTCGTCTGAGGCGGTGGGGAGCCGTCTGTTCGCCAGGCTAATCACACGGTTTTCCGAAAAGTATCCCCTGGTACAGTTCAATCTGTATAACGAGATGGCAGACAATATCAAAGACCGGCTTGACAAGGGACTGGTGGATGTTGGCCTGCTGCTCGAGCCGGTCGACACAACAAAATATGATTATCTCCGTCTCTCCCCAAAAGAGCGCTGGGGCGTGCTGATGCGGGACGATCATCCCCTGGCTGGCAGGGCGTCCATCGCGCCGCCGGAGCTCGCCGCATATCCGCTGATTCTGCCCCTGCGGGAGCCGGTGCATACAGAAATCCTAAGCTGGCTGGGCTGTGAAGAAAAAGATCTCCGGATACCGCTGCGCTATACGCTCCTGTCCAACGCGGCGCTGCTGGTCGAGGCCGGCCTTGGCTGCGCCTTCTGCCTGGACGGCGCGCTGGCCATTCACAGCAGCCCGCGCCTGCGGTTTATTCCGATCCATCCGCCGCACACCACGCACAGTGTATTGGTCTGGAAACGAAACCACCTGTTCTCAGCAGCAACTTCTCTTTTCATTCAGGAGATCAATATGCTGCGCGCCAGCATGACAGAATAACCTCACCGAATCGGCTGGAGAGAGAACATGCGAAAGGGAACCGTCATGGTTCCCTTTCATGTCTAATTCGACTCGAATTTGCAAAAGTGAGAAATTCACAGACAGCTTGTCAAGAAAGTCACTTACAAGTGACTTTCTTGACAAGCTGTTCTATCCATACGGAAAAAGCATAGATCAGGATAAAAAGCAGGTATTCGACATGGAACGAATTGGCCGCTATAATAGACGCAGATCAAACCGCAGCACGGAATTGGAGGTGTCGCAATGCGGAAATTGCTCTGTTTCTCTCTGGTGGCAGCCGTCGTTCTGCTCAGCGCCTGTGGGGATGCCGCCGGATCGCAGGACATCAGCGCTTCCTCCCCCGCGGTTACGACCGAGCCCGAAGTCATAGGGCCTGAACCGCAGAATCAGGAAGCGGAATTGCCGGAGCTTGCCACAGAATCGACGCAGGCCGATTCTGGCGGCAACACAGAGACGGCGGCCGGCGGCGTCCTTGTGGCCTACTTTTCATGGGCGGAAAACGCAGTGCTGGAAGGCGATGTGGACGCCGTAACCTCCCCAAGTGTGGTTGCGCCGGGGAATG